>CAYOQG010000067.1:0-20227 GCA_964405925.1 uncultured Phycisphaeraceae bacterium
CCCCCCCCCCCCCCCCCCCCCCCCCGCCCCCCCCCCGCCCGCGCCGGCCCGGGCCCCGGGGGGGGGGGGGGCGGTTTTTGAACTTCTCGTACAACTCGGTGTGCAAGCTGGTCAGGTCGATGGGCTTGCCGTTGATGAACATGTGTGTCACCTGGCTGGCGGCTTGGAGGGGGGTGTCGGTGGTGACGATGAGGTCGGCCTGCTTGCCGGGTTCGATGGAGCCGACTCGATCGCCGATACCGAGAATCTCGGCGGCTCCGAGCGTGAGGGCATACTCGGCCCGTTCGCGCGGCAGGCCATGGGCGACAGCCATCCCCGCTTGTAACGGCAAGTCATAGGCTGAGGCGGCGCTGTCCGAGGCAAAGCAAAACCGTACGCCGGCTCGATCAAGCTCACCCGCGCACCGATAGACCGAATCCCATGGTTCGAATTCATCTCGGGGGTAGCTCAATGGTGTCCCGAGAATGACTGGGATATTCTTCTCAGCCAGCAGGCTCGCCAGCTTCCACGCCTCGGTCGCACCGCTGAGCACACATTTGAATCCGTGTTTTTCAGCGAACTCGATGGTGTCGAGGATGTGCTTGTAGCCGTGGGCTGTGAAAACGACCGGTTTGACGCCCCGCACGTAGGAAATCATGGCTTCGAGTGCAAGATCGACCTCGAATTCGAGGTCCGGGTCGGTCGCAGCCGCGTCTTTGACGCGGGCGTAGTGCTTGGCTTTGTTGATGAACGTCTCGAGCTCGCGCATGGACTCTTCGTGCTCCTTCGTCCGCTTCTCTCTCTCTTCCTTTGAGAGATGGGCGGGCAGCGAAGGAACGGTCATGTGCAGTGCGTACTCGTCCACCACAAGCATCTCCGGCGCGGTCCAACCATCGAGATGGATGACGGCGCTTTGGCCCGAGATGCAACCGCCGGAAGGCTTCGTCAAGGCGGTCGTGACACCCGCAGTTCTGGTGATCCGAATGTGCTCGCTGTGCGGATGTATGGCACTGGCTGCTCGAAGATGTGGGCCCAGGGTCGGCGTGTCGCTGTAATCGCGGGTTGCCCGGACGGCCCAGATTTCGAGCAGCCCCAACCGACTTCCGCCATCGATCAAGCCCGGATAGACGTGCAAGCCCCTCCCGTCGATCACACCTGCGCCGGGTGGGATCGCCACGTTCAGCCCCACGGCGTCGATCTTGTCCTCGACGATGACAACGGTTGCATCCTCGATCACCGGTCCGCTGATGGGGTGCACGGTCGCTTTGGTGATCGCATAGGCTTGATGCAGTGTATCCGGGATCGTGCGATCGACAAGGCCAGGTGTCTGCAAGGTGTCACATGGCTCCGTCGGCTGCGGACGCTGATCCTCGAAATAGATCTCTCCCTCGATCAGCGTCATGATACACTTGCTGAAAGTATTCAAGGGATGGCCGTTGAAGATGGCGATGTCGCCGTCCTTGCCGATCTCGAGACTCCCGATCCGACGGTCGAGCTGCAACTGCATGGCCGGGTTGAGCGTGACCAGACGAAGCGCGTCATTCTCATTCAGCCCACCCCACCGCATTGTCTTGGCCGCTTCGAGATTGAGGTAGCGGATTCGACTGGAGGAATCGGAGTTGACGGAGACGTTGATGCCATGCTGTGTCATTAGAGCGGCGTTGTGTGGAATCCCACCATAGGCTTCGACCTTATACGCCCACAGATCGGCGAAGGTCGACGCTCCGCATCCATGCCGGGCGATCTCCGGTGCGACCCGGTAACCCTCCAGGGCGTGTTGCAGCGTGCCAAGGCGGAAGCCGTAATCCTCGGCCACCGCGATAAGCCGCAGAATTTCGTCGCTCCGGTAGCAATGTGGGTGGACGGCGAGCTCTCCGGAGATGACGTCCGCCAGAGCTTCGAGTCTCAGATCACGACGCAACGGCTCAATGTCTATTCCGTCCCGAGCCCGTCGCTGATAGGCTTGCCATTTTCTACGGTATTCTTTTCCGGCCTCGAGCGCGGTTCGGTAGAGGGCCTCGATACCCATCCGGGAATTCGGGAATCGCTTTCCCCGCTGATCCGCTTCGTTCGCGTGGGTCACGTTCTCACCCATGGCGAACTTGATGGTTCGCGGCGCACCGGGCACCAACATCTGGGACGCGGAGCGGCCATACTTGAGCTTGAAGATCACGTTTTGCCCGCCGATCGGATTGGATGATCCGTGGAGAGCGTGATGCGTGGTCACACCACCCGCCAAAGCCCGGTAGATGCCCACGTCGTGCGGATCGATGACGTCGGCGAGGCGGACCTCGGCACTGATCGAGACAGCGGGCTCGTTGATGCTATCGAGCCCGAGGTGAGAATGGCAATCGATCAGACCGGGCACGACGAACCTGCCCGTTCCATCGATGACGGTAACGCCGTCAGGCACTGATCTGATCGTACCGATGGCCTTGATTTTCCCGTCAACGACGAGGATGGACGCGTCGGTGAGTCCCGGAGAGGAGACAGGCAAGATAGTGGCGTTTCGGATCAAGACATTCCCACCGGTGTGGGTCTTCGGCAAGCGATCCGCCTCGACCTCGGTGCGAAATGTCGGACCGGCATCTCCCACCTCGTTGCTCGATCCCTCTTCTCTCTCGACTGCCTTGTCGGTGTCGCTTGGCTCGGTGTCATCCTTGCCTTCTCGCTCTTTCTGGGAGTCATGCTCGATCTCGAACTTCTTGCCGTTGATGAAGACGAGTCTTACCTTGGAGTCCTTATCAGCCAGGGGACCGCTCATCAGAGTGATATTGGCCAATCGACCGCGACGGATGGCGCCGAGCTGATCGCCCATGCGGAACAAGAAGGCGGGTGTCAAGGTGAGTGCCTCGACGGCTGCCTCTTCGGGCAGCCCCCGCTCGATCACCATGCGCAGGTTCTTCCAGAACTCCGAAGGCTTCTTGAAATCACGGGTTCGCAGTGCAAAGGGAACACCGGCCTCGTGCAATCGGATGACATTGGCTACCTGCTCCTCCCATAGCCGCCGGCGCTCCTCGCGGACTTCGAGCGGTTCGTAGATCTTCGTCTCCGGCTTAGCCCCAAAGCCGCTCTTTCCCTTGCCGTAATCCGGCTCCTCATCGAACTCGAGGCTCACGATGACGGAGGCGCGCTGCGTTTTGAGCTGGTCGATGACTTTCCAGGCTTGTTTTCCACCGCTGATGATAAGGCTCAGGTTGAACTCCGCCGCCAGGTTCAATGCCCGTCGGATTTCGTTTTCCGTGTTCGCCTCGAACATGATCGGCTTTGATCGGGCAAGCACCGGCTGAAGGGCGTCGAGGGCATCGTCGGTCGGTGCCCGGGATGCGGTGGTCGGGTGCCGCTCACAGTACCTGCGCAGCTTTACATGCCATTGGGCGTCCAGCATGACCTGACGAAACTGCGCAAACACACCGAGCAGCGACTCCGGATAATCGCCCTCCTCCCCGGTCTTGAACGAAGCCAGCATAGTGACGGAAGACGCGACGACCGCTCGTCGGATCGGCATACCGGATAACTCGAGCAGATCGCTTGTCCCACCGAGAACGCCGTCGCGCGGCGCGATCAAGGCAGCCGTAAAGCCCGCCGCCCGATAGGCTTTCAACGCTTTTTCGTCCCACGAGAGAAGGTCTATCCCTCGCAACTGTGGGCGAATACCGCGGCGGTTTGCGAACCGTGTGGCCGCCAGCGGTCCCTCTCGGACATCCGGATTGACGTCCTCGGTTCTTCGTCGCTGGTCAACGGTTCGGACCTGTTCGGGAACGCCCAGATGCACGTGAGCGTCGATGAAACCGGGATAAGCAGTCAGGGCGGTCCCGTCGATGAGCTCAGCGTTCTCGGGAACGTCAACATCCTCACCGATGTCAACGATGCGACCCTCGTCGAACAGAATCGTAGCCCGCTCGAGCCTCGAACCCGCCTCCACGACGACGGTCACGTTGGTGATCGCGGTCGGCGTCTTGAAGTCCGCCTGGGCCGGCAGGACGCCTCCCACGCTAACGATCAGGATCATGCCGCACACCCATGGCACGCCCTGTTTGGATACTACCTTCATGGTGTTCGTTCCCGCGAATCAAAGGTAGGCATCGTTGTCACACGCCGGCACCAACAAGTACAGATAGAGGCCTTGTCCCGTCATCGCCGTGCAAGAAGCTCAGTCTAGCAGCGCGGCAAAATCGTGTCGACCGTGGACGGTCGCTGCCCGGTCACTCTGCTGTCCGCGAAGATGGCAAACCCGGTGGTCCGAAAGCAGCTAGTACGCTATGATCCGACACCATGCCGATACTCGCCCGAAACGTCTGCTTGGGTCTTGACGAGTCCGAGGACCAACTGTTGCTGTTGGTGGCGAAGCGCCTGCGCGTGCCCGTCGACGGTATCCGCACCTACGCCATCGTCCGACGGTCACTCGATGCGCGACGAAAAGATGATATTCACTTTTCGTATCAGGTTGAGCTGATACTGGACGAATCGCAGAAGAGACAGCAGGCCCGCGTGCGGCACCTTCGTTCGAAGGACTTGGCCTGGTTGGAACCGGAGTCGGTACGGGTCCCCGCGTTCGGGACCACCGAGCTGGCTGAGCGTCCGACGATCATAGGCTTTGGCCCCGCGGGGATGCTGGCCGCTCTCCGTCTAGCCCAGTTCGGCTACAAGCCACTCGTCCTGGAGCGAGGTCGGGAGGTGCGACGCCGGCATCGCGACGTCCTGCAGCGATTCTATCGGGAGCGTGACTTCGATCCCACCTCTAACCTGCTGTTCGGCGAGGGGGGGGCGGGCACGTACAGCGACGGCAAGCTGTACACGCGGATCAACGATCCGCTGTGCCGGTATGTGCTGGAGGCGTTCTATCATCATGGGGCCGCGCCGGACGTCCTGATCGACGCCCGCCCGCACATTGGCAGCGACCGCCTGCCGACAGTATGCGCACGAATTCGCCGGAAGATCGAGTTGCTGGGTGGCGAGGTTCGTTTCGAGTGCCAGGCATACGACATTCGCATCGTCGACCGTCGGCTGGACGCCATTAAGATCACCGGCAGCGGTGTGCAACCGGGCGGCGTTTGGCAAAAAGCCGGTCCAACGATCTTTGCGATCGGCCTCTCCGCGCGTGATACGGTCCGGATGCTGCACCATCGGGGCGTGAAGGTCGAGCCAAAACCGTTCCAGATCGGCGTTCGCATTGAGCACCCACAGGAGATGGTCAACCACTGGCAATACGGTGCCGCGGCCGGGCATCGACGCCTGGGGTCCGCGGAGTACCACGTGGTGGCGAAAGGGGCAGCCGGTGAGCGCGGCGACGTCTTCAGCTTCTGCATGTGCCCCGGTGGTATGATCCTCCCCGTCAACGAATCAGCGGGGCATATCGCCACCAACGGTGCAAGCCGATCGAGACGCTCGAGCCCCTTCGCCAATAGTGGTTTGGTCGTCACGCTGGACCCGGTTGAGCTTGGCCTCGGACCCATGGAGGCGTTGGCTTACCAGCAGCAGTGGGAGCGTTTGGCATTCGAGGCGACGGACCACAGCTACCGTGTGCCAGCCCAGCGTCCGGTGGACTTCCTGGAGGGCAGACGGTCGGACGGGCGGTTGGAGACCAGCTATCCACTTGGTGGACAGTGGGCACAGATCGCTGACCTGATTCCCGAGACCGTCACGGACGCCGTGCGACGGGCCTTACCGATGCTCGAGCAGAAGTTCGCGGGTTTTGCGGGCCCGGAAGGGTTGATCACGGCGCCAGAAACGCGTGCGAGCGGTCCCACCCGGATCGTCCGAGATCCCGGGACGCGAGAGGCGGGCGGCCTCGCAGGTCTATATCCCGTTGGAGAGGGCGCGGGCTACGCTGGTGGTATCGTCAGCGCCGCCGTTGACGGGATCAAAAGCGCTGACGTGATCATCCGCACCTTCGCGCCGCCGCGTTGACCCCCTATCATATACGCACGTACGGGCTGGTTCCGCGGCTGACAGGCCGGCGATTCACACAGAGTTTCCCAAAGCGAGCTTCGTTATGGCAGAAGACTTCATTATTGGGCCCAGGCTGGGCGAACTCGTATCGCGCATCGTCGACAGCTACAAGGCTGACGCACGAACCCAGCACATCGGGCGAACCTATCTCCCCGCTCGGGCAGAGATCATCCAGTTTCTGAGGAACTCACTCGAGCTGCTGTATCCGGGTTTCATCGGACGACAGCACCTGACCGAGCACAACATGGCCTTTCATGTCGGGGATCTAGTCCCGCGGATTGCAGAGGCTGCGTTTCGTCAAATCCGAATGTGCCTGTGCTATGTCGAGGAGACTGAAACCCCCAGCAGCACCGAGCACACTAGCTGCGATGCCACAGCGCGTCAGTACACAATGGGTTTCTTGGAGGAGATTCCCAGCGTCCGAGCGCTCTTGGCGGGTGATGTTCAAGCTGCGTTTGACGGTGACCCAGCCGCCTTGAACATGGACGAGGTAGTCCTGGCTTATCCCGGGTTGCTGGCGATCAGCGTGCACCGGTTGGCTCACCCGCTCTATGGGCTCGACGTACCCTTGATGCCCCGCATCATGTCTGAATGGGCCCATGCGAAAACCGGTATCGACATACACCCCGGTGCCCGGATCGGACGAAACTTCTTCATCGACCACGGTACCGGTGTGGTGATCGGCGAGACGACCGACATCGGTGACAACGTGAAAGTTTATCAGGGTGTCACCCTTGGGGCGTTGTCGTTTCCCAAAGACGAACGTGGCCGGGTCATTCGTGAAGCCAAGCGGCACCCCACGGTCGAGGACAACGTCACCATTTATGCCAACGCCATCATCCTCGGCGGGGATACGGTCATCGGGCGCAACTCGGTCATTGGTGGATCGGTCTTCGTGACCTCGAGCGTGCCGCCGAATTCCGTGGTCACGTTTAAGCCGCCCGAGCTGCGGGTCAAGACGAAGACCAGCCCCGAGGTCGGCAAGCCAGACTCGAAACCCAGCACCCGCCTCCTGCCGGACTATGAGGTGTAAGGATTCTGCGTCCCAGTCTATTACGCGCACCGCGTCGGCGCCTCAGCAAAGCTTCGCTTTGTGTCATATACGCGCGCCCAAGCGCGGACTTTCAAGAGCGCTTCATGTCCGATATGCTTCACGCAAACGATCATGTGTCCTCGTCGTTTCTTGCTTGAACGGTGGTGCAGAAAGACAATCGAGAGCTCACGCTTATGCGGGACAAGACTGGTTCGGTTGCAAGATTGGCTGGGAAGGTGCGATCGAGCTACGCCAAGCTCATGTCCGCTCCTATGACGGTTGGCGCGATCTTGCGCAACGTGCTGCTGCTGCTTGCGATCTGCTTCATTTGTGTCGGGCCGTTGATGCGGACGGAGTCTTACCAATGGGCCAAGTTCTCGGATTGGGTGCGCGGTCTTCTGCTTGTTTGGCCAGTAGCTTTTGCAACGTTGATCCTCCGAGTGGCGGACAACTATCGGCGAGAAACGAAAGCTCTGAATAGGCGAAAGACGTTAGCGCAACGTAGAAGCCTGTCCTTGGTGCGCGCTATAGGCGAAATCGATCAGCAGCTCGGCAAAGCCGATATTCGAATCGATGACCCTCGGCATGTGCGCGATCGGATTCTCCAGTGTATTGTCTACCGCGTCGCGGAGGTTATCGGGGAAGGTGAAAATGGCAAAATTACAGCAACCCTCTTGGATTTCTCGTGCGTACAATCGAAAGACGTGGATAACAACCTGATGCGTGTGGTTAGTCGTTCCTCAGGCGAGCGCGAAACCCCAATGGACTATCCCCGTCAGAACCTGGTCTCGTGGCTGGCCATCAATGACGGGAAGCCGCGGGATGTGCCGGATTGCTGGAAAGACGATCGCTTTGAGCGATTCGAGCGAGGTTATCGAAGTGTTGTTGCCGTCCCGATCGTGCGGAGTGGCGAGGCGGTTGCAGCGGTCTCCATCGATCATCCCATCCCGTATAGGTTCTGGGGTCTGATTCGAGCCATCGAAATGGCTTTGCAACCCTATATCGGGATTATTCTCTTGACATACCCACAACATGTTGTAGGCTTTCCATGTACGTATGACCCGTCTCATTCAAAGGTGCTGCCATGACCCGGGCTTGTGAACCGAAGCCGGCCGGAGCGCCACCGAGCGCCTCTGCGATACTTCGCGTAGGGGGTCCAACCGCGCTGTTCGATCGAGTGCGCGAGGGTTCAATCGACCCACAGGAGGCTTATGTTGCGCTAGAGGAACACAGACGAAGCGTTCGACAGCGTATCGGGAACGTTGTCATTTGGGTGGTGACTCGGACCCTCGGGTGAGGGGCATCCCCAGCCAGCTTCACCCAATACCCCAGGCAAGATAGTCCACTGTCGGTCACTCATTCGATTGCTTTACCCGTTGCCCATCATTGTCTAACAATTGACACAGCACGCAGAATGCTGCAGAATATTGCGCATGAAACGCGATCTGTCTTTGGTGAAGGCGCGGGCGGGTGAGTCTGTCGGCGAACGGATCAGACGGCGACGTCGACAGCTTGGGCTGACCCAGGCAGCTCTGGCCACGGCAGCGGGTGTCAACCAGGGGTATATCTCGGAGATTGAGCGCGGGCTGGCAAAACCGCGAAGGCGAACGATCGACGCCCTTGCCGTCGCCCTGAACACCCCGCAGGGTGTGCTTATCGGTGGCGGAGCAGATCACGACACGCCGCAGCCGCTCGAGACCCGGGAGTTACCGTTGCTCGGTTCCATCCCGGCGGGTCCACCAGCTTCCTCGCAAGAGCAGCTCGAGATGTTCCCGGTGCTGCGTCATCAGTGGTCACCCGAGCACTATTGTCTTCGACTCTCCTATGACAGCATGGAGCCAACACTCAAGCCCGGCGACATCGTGCTCGTGCACTATCGGCCCGACGTCGCCCCCGAGCACGTTCAGGGTCGAATCTGCGCGTGTCTCGTAGACGGTCAACCGACGCTCAAGCGGATCAGCGTCGAATGGCGTGAGGGCCAGCGGATCATCATTCTCCGTGGTGACAACCCGCAGATCGCTCCGCTGTTGATTGATATGTCTCACGACTTCTCGATCCAAGGCATCGTCGTGCAAATCGTCTGCCGCGAACTCTGAAGCTCAGAGGTCGCTTCTGCCATCCCACAGCAGTGCCACCTTGTCCGTCACCGTAGCGATAAAAAATTGTCAGCAGTATTGACAGGAGATATTCTGGTGCTATTATTAGGAATATGTTAGGGTGATTGGCGGTGTCGGTCCTGGAAGACGGGCCTATCGGCCGATTCGCCGGGCCTTGGGGAAAGCGGTGCTTGCAGCGGGGGGAAGAAGTGGTGCTCGAGCAGAGTGCCTCTGGGCGTAACGGAGGCGGGACGAGGCCGACGATCGTCGATCTGGGATGCGTGCGAAAGCGCGGACTCGGTCGTCCGTCGGCCCGTACCGCCGCCGTGGCCTTCCAATTCGGGATTCCGCTTGACGGTGGAGAGACGACCATTGTCGAGCGGAAGCACATTCGATTAGAACCCGGGCGAATCGTCCTGCTCGTCGGACCATCGGGAAGCGGCAAGACCACGGCGCTCGATCAGGTCGAGCGGCGATTCGCGGGAGCCCGAAAGGTCCGGCGACTGAGTTTCCCCGATGATGCCGCGGTCGTTGATCATATCGCCCCTTGGGCTCCGCTTGCGGAAGCCTTGTCAATCCTGACCGCTTGCGGGTTGGGTGAAGCCCCGCTATGGGTGCGTCCGTTTGGCACGCTCTCGGATGGGGAGAAATTTCGGGCTCGCCTTGCCAGAGCTTTGGCACTTCATGCCCGGGTGAACGGTGCAGCGCCCCTGCTATGCGACGAGTTCTGTTCAACGCTCCATCGGCGGGTTGCCAAGGCGATGAGCTACTGCCTTCACAAAGTCGCCACGAGACGGGGGCTTTCCGTGGTCGTGGCCTGTAATCACGATGACATCATCGCGGATCTGCAGCCGCACACCATAGTGCGATTGCTGGGGCGAGGTCGCTGCGAGATCGAGGAGTGTCAGCCTGGCCGTCAACGCCCCTTCAGTCTCCGCCGACGGCTTCGGATCGAACGCGGCTGCAAACGAGATTACGATGCTTTCGCCTCCATGCACTACCGCGCTACGGATGAGCTCGGGTTCGTGGACAAAGTCTTCGTGCTTCGTGACGGGGCGGGTGGAGAACCTGTCGGGATCGTCGTGTACGCCCATGCGCCGCTCGAACTGTCTATGCGCAACCGGGTGACGAACGGGCTCTTTGCCCGAAACCCGAAGCGTGTAAACCGCTCCCTTCGCATCCTCCGCCGCCTGGTCATCCACCCGGATCTTCGGGGGTGTGGGATCGGCCACTACCTCGTGAAGAAAACGCTGCCCATGGTCGGGACCGAGTACGTGGAGTGTCTGGCGTCGATGGGGGAGGTCAACCCGGTGTTCGAAAAGGCGGGCATGAGGCGTATCGGGCAGTATGGGCTGTCACACAGTCGGCAATCCGCCGTCGAGAGACTGCGGGCCATGGATGTTGATCCCACGCGGCCCGACTTTGTCAGACAGGTGTGCCGCCGCCCTCGTGTCCGGGCGATCGTCGCCGGTGTTGTGTACGAGTGGTATCAGGCGATCACCGCAGGCCAAGAAAACCGTGTCACAAGGCAGTCACCACAGTTTCTGGCCCACACCTTCCGGAATCTGATCGGTTCACGGCCTGTGTACTACCTTTGGCGGAGACCGTCGAAGAAATGAACGACCACCGGACCCACGCCAACAGCATCCTCTCTTCTTCCTGCCTCCGCGCATCCGTCGGGGACGCGCCCGCCAGTGCGTCCCCGACGGACGCCACGCCTTTTTGCCCTGGCCAGCACGGTATCCCGTCGCGGGGCACGGTACACGCGGTGTGCAGCCAAATCACCCGCGTCCGACGACCAGGACGAGGGCGTCGTCAGCGGATTGGGCGGTGGCGAGATGCCCGGACCAAGCGCGGCTGATCGCACCGAGGACCTCGGCGGCGGTTGCGAAAACGTCACGATCCAAAAGGGTCTCGTGAAGCCGTTGCTCGCCAAACGGTGTGCCGGCGGCGCTAGCTGCCTCAGTCAACCCGTCGGTATAGCAAACGACACGGAACACCTCGGGCAGGTCCACCCGCGTCGTCTCATACAGGAAGTCCGCATCGACCCCCAAGACGAGGGAGCTCTGATCGAGGGTGATGAGTCGTCCCGGCGCCACCATCAGCAGGGGCGGCACCCCTCCGGCGTTCACGTAGGACAGTTTTCCGGCAGCCATGTCGATCCCGAGAAACGCGCACGCGAGCACCTGTCGGACAGGCGAGGATGCAACCAGGCGGTTGATAGCGTTGAACATCGCCGCCGGGTCGGTCAAACCGTCGTCCGAGACGGCGAGCGCCGTTTCGATTGACGTTCGGATCGCGCTGGACTGCGCGACACCGGCTATCCCCTGCCCGCCGCCATCGATGATGATGATTCCGCACCGCTGCTCATCAAGATGCACGACGCCACCAAAGTCGCCGCAGCGCAGGCGCCCTGGAAAGAGCCTCGCCACCGCGTCGAAGGCGTCGGTTGACGTAACCGGAGTCGTAAGCCCGGCTTGTAGGCGCCGGACAATGGTCATCCAGGTGGCACCCTCTCGCCCGGCGAAGCGGGCGAGCTTTCGCGTGGACTCGCCCATCAAGGCCCCGACTTGTGCACCGGCAGCCGCACAATACTGCAAGGCAGACGAAGGAAACGGCTTCTTCGCCGACGGACGGTCAACATAAAGTGTCCCGACAACGTCACCATGGAAAGTGACCGGTGCAACCACGGCGGTAACCGCATATCCGAGCTTCGTGTTCATCTGACCGGCTGTCTTGGGATAGCGACCGGCAACATTCTGCAAGATCGGCGCGAAGATGAACGACTGACTCACAGGTGTCATCGACGCGCCGGTCGGTCTCTTAAGCGAGCGATGGGCAAGTGGGCGCAGGTCGGTCTTGCTCTGACCGCGGAGGGCGATGAGTCCCCGCTCCGCCTGCAGTTCCAAAATGATCTGCCCTAAAGCCGCGTCGGCGATGTCCTCCGGCCGGGCCGTAATGGCCTGATCACCCATGAGCTGGGACAAGCGCTCGACCTGAGACATGGTCAAAGAGAGCGGGCTCTTGGCCTTGATCCACTCGCAGTCCGGTGGTTCCGTCCGGTCGGGGGTCAGAAACTCAAGGTCAACCTTCTCGGGGTTGGCCGAATCGTCGACGAACTCGAGGACGCGATCGCCCACGCGAAGGATAGCCCCAGGGGTAAGCAGCGTCTCGGCGACCAGCTCGCCATTGACGTAGCTGCGATTCCGGCTGCCAAGATCCCGAGCGCGGAATCGTCCGTCGCCCTCCATATCGATGCGAAGGTGTTCGCGCGAGATCATGTCAGAGTCAAACGAAAGCTGGCAAGTCGGTGCCCGCCCGATCACGAAGTGTTCAGAATCAAGCACCTGCGTCTGCAGTTGCCCGGCGTCGTCAAGAAAGCGTAGATAAGCCATATATCAAGACTATAGGCGCCGCGGGCTCCCTGGCAAGATATCCGGTTGGGCAAACTCGGTCGGAGCTTCCCTCCGGCCACGGTCGAGGCAAGGCGTTGCCCAGGTGTCCTCCCCAGCCTGCGTCCCGGGGCCCGAGTGAAGCTGTGCTGCGTGATCGGCCCAGGTCGTCAAGCGGTTGCCCGGTTAGCCCGTAGATGGGGATCGCGAGTAGCATACGCTGTGGACCTGTGGCACTGCGTTGGCCCGGGGGTCACCTCCTCGTGATGACCGAGACGGCGTCTTCACCGCGGGCGTGGGTGCCGAGATCAGTCCCTGAGCTTGGCTGGCGTGCCACTATTGCAAAGGTCGATACGAGACTGGCTTGATACGTCATCGAGCCCCCCTGAGTCGCGGTGAGGGCGATGACCTCGCGCGGGGGAGGGAGTCGGTCGACTCGAGAGGAAACGGTATGAGGCTGCTGCCGGAAGCATTTAATGCACGGTTCCACATCGAGCGCTGCGTCGCCCACCACTTGGCCCTCGCCGCCGCACTCGCAACTGCGTTTCTCGGTGGATGCAGGGAGCGTACCGCGGGCGAGGAAGCGTCAGTCAAACTGAGCAGTCGTCCCGTCGTGGTGTGTACCACAACCATGATCACGGACATCGCCCAACGGATCGGACGGGATCGCATACAGGTCGTGGGGATTATGAAACCAGGGATGGACCCGCATACTTACGAAGCGACGCCCGACGATGTGATCTGGTTCAGGAAAGCCGACCTGGTTCTGTACAACGGTTTACATCTGGAAGGTCGACTTCTGAACATGATCGAGAATGCCGGATCGACCGCCGTCGCTCTGGCAGACGATCCCCGCATCAAGTTGCGAGGCAAAGCGGGACAGAGCGGTGCTCCCGACCCACATTGTTGGTGGAATGCTCGATACTTCAAGGTTTATGCTGAGCGAGCGCGGGATGCCTTGATCCGTGTAGACGCGGCCGGGACGGAGACTTACATGAAGCATGCCTTAGACTACCTCGCCGAGCTCGACGCAGCCGATGAGTGGGTCCGCCGTGCGATTGGTCAGATTCCTGAAGGCCAACGCGTCCTGATCACGAGCCACGACGCGTTCTTCTACTATGGTGAAGCGTATGGCCTGACCGTCGACGCGGTATTGGGCATCAGCACCGACGCGGAGGTGCGTGCTTTGCGAGCGGCTGAGCTGGCACGGCTCGTCATTGAGCGGAAGGTGCCCGCGGTTTTCCACGAGACATCCGTGTCGGCCGCGCTGAACCAGATGGTCGATCGGGTCGTAGAGATCGCGTCACGGGAGGGACATACCCTGAAGGTCGCCCCCGAACCCTTATATAGTGACAGCCTGGGGGCTCCTGGGACGCCCTCGGGAAGCTATGTTGGTGCCCTGATGGAAAACACTCGTATCATTGTCGAAGCTTTGTCAGGTCGTCCATTGAACTTAGCGGGTGAAGAAGCGAAAGGCGACTGATGCCTCCACCGAACGCGACAGAGTCATCGCTGAAGGCACCCGGTGGAGAAACGAAGCCACAAGTGAGCGAGCCCGCGCTGGATGTCCGCGGTCTGACAGTCTCCTACCACGAGAAGCCGGTCCTGCGGAGCGTGAGTGTGCAGATTTCCGCCGGCCAACTCGTGGCCGTTGTCGGACCGAACGGGGCTGGCAAGAGCACCTTGCTCAAAGCCACGCTGGGATTGATTCCGCGCGTAACCGGCGACGTCTACGTATACGGCAAGCCACTGAATGGGAACCGGCTGGCGGTAGCTTATGTGCCGCAGACCGAAAGCGTCGACTGGGACTTCCCCATCACTGCCGGTGAGGTCGTCCTGATGGGTCGGTACGGTCGTCTCGGGTACTTCGGTCGGCCATCGAGCGAGGATCGACAGTCGGCAGTCCAATGTCTTAAGACCGTCTCGATGGGGGAGTACGCCGATCGCCACATCGGTCAGCTCTCAGGCGGACAGCAGCAGCGAATCTTTCTGGCCCGGGCACTCGCCCAGGAGGCGACGATTCTGCTACTCGATGAACCGATGGCGGGTGTCGATGCGCGGACAGAAGAGGCCATTTTCGAGCTCATGCGACGCTTCTCCCGGGAGGGAAGAACGTTGGTCGTTGTCCATCACAACCTGGAGGTTCTCGATCAGTTCGACAGCGTGTTGTTGTTGAACCAGTCCGTGATTGCTTACGGTCCTGTGTCAGAGGTTGTCACCGGCGAGAACCTGCGGCGAGCGTACGGTGGGCGGATGCGGCTTATGGACGAGGCGGAGCGCCAGTTGAGGGAGGCACCGGACCATGGGCATTGATCTTGTGCTGCTGGCGAGCACCGAGGGTATTTCCTGGTACGAACGCCTGGTCATGCCGTTTGTGTATTACTGGCCTCCGCTGTTGGGGAGTGTCTTGATCGGCGGTGTTCTGGGAGTGTTGGGATGTTTCGTGGTTCTGCGGCGGATGGCGTTGATCGGAGACGCCATCTCCCACGCGGTGCTTCCGGGGGTCGTCGTCGCGTTTCTGCTGGTCAGCACGGGGATCACCGGGTTGTTCATCGGCGCTTTGCTGGCGGGGATCTTGACTGCCATCGGAATCAACGTCGTTTCGCGTTTTTCTCGCGTGAAGGAGGACGCCGCCATCGGGATCGTGTTCACAGCCATGTTCGCCTTGGGCGTGATTCTGATCAGTTGGCTTCCCGCCGGGACCCATTTCGACTTGAAGTGCTTTCTGTTTGGTGATCCGCTGGCGGTGCAGCGATCCGACGTGATCAGCATCTTGATCATCGTCCCGGTCGTGCTGGGCACGATCCTGCTGCTGTTTCGACCGCTGAAGCTGATGAGCTTTGACCCGGTGATGGCCTCGACCATGGGACTGAACACAACGGCCCTTCACTACTTGCTGATGATTCTGCTGTCGGCGACGGTGGTGGCAGCCCTGCGGTCCGTGGGTGTGATCATGGCGGTGGCCATGCTGATCACGCCAGCCGCGGTGGCGTATCAGCTCACCAACAGGTTGCAGACGATGATCATAGTGGCTGCCAGTACCGGGTCATTGTCGGCTCTGGTGGGCATGTTTCTCGCCTTTCAGGTCAACTGCCCGCCGGGACCGGCCATGGTCCTGGTTGCGACAGCCATGTTCGTCGTGGCCATGGTCTTCGCACCGCAACGGGGAATCATCGCAGAAAGACAGAGGCGAAAGCGGGTGCGGAACCACATCGTCGAAGAGGACGTTCTCAAAGCCCTGGTCCGCCGCTTTGTCGCTATGGAAGCCCCCATCAACGAGCTGGCCCGCGCGCTGGCGCCAACCCCCCCACAGGACGTGCATCAAGCCGCCAGACGCTTGGAACGGGAAGGTTTTCTCACCCGTGATCAGGATCGATGCGTCCTTACCCCGTCGGGTCGTCAGCGAGCGGTCGGACTGGTCCGAGCCCACCGCCTCTGGGAGACTTACCTGGCCGAGCACAACATCGCCGACCCCGAGCTGCACGACATAGCTGAACGCCTCGAACATGCCCACGAGTTAGCCGGCGAGCTCGACGTGATCCTCGGCCACCCCAAGCTCGACCCCCACGGCGAACCGATCCCCCAAGAGGGCGACGAGTCGGTAGCGGATCGCCCTTCCGTGTAGACGGAGGACACTCGCTCGCACACCCTCGCGGCAACGTGTTTTGTGAGTGCGAAGCTCGCGATGCGCGCTGCCTGCAGAGCGTCGGCACGGCGACCAACGTATCAGCTTAGGCGACCCGACGCAGCAAGAGGTGGAATGGCGCGTTTCCTCGTCAAGTGCTGCTGAAACTGGGTCGGATGTTGCTTGGCACTTGTCCGCCCAATCTCCTAGGATGGGCTCATTGTGCCCGCACGGTTGGCGCGGCGGGGACAATCGAGTAGCCTTGGTATGCCTGTGCGGTGAGATCGGATGAAGGGCGGCGCTGCATAGGACAGGAGTCACGTCATACCGCTGTCGCGGGGCACGTGGGTCGCGGGGCACGTGGGTCGCAGGGCACGTGGGTCGCGGGCATAGCGAGACGTTCCGGTTAGGCGGGCGCGCTCCCACCCGATGGGGTTACGCCTGCGGCCCAAGTGACGGGTGTCCGTATGTCCTTAGGAGGGAACGAACATGTCCAAGGTATCATTCATATTGGCGGGCGTAGGAGGTCTTGCATGGACTGTTTGCCAGGCGTCCGCGCTGGCACAATGCGCGGAGGACCAGTATTGGTGGGTGACCGAGGCTGGGAACTGGTCCTCCCCGGACAACTGGCGGCACGAGGAGACAAACCCGGATCCGCCGCCGGACTGCATGTTGGCTAGCGACGTTCCAGGCTGCGACGACTGGGCGTGGATTAACAACGGAGGAAAGGCATCGATCAGCGACAGTGCCTGTGCGCATTGGGTCGAAGTCGACGACTCGACCGGTCTCTGGCTCCTGAGTGGATCTCTGACGACACGGGAAGAGCTGGTGGGCAACCAAGGACCTGGCGCAACCCTCACCCATAGCGGCGGGAGAAACACCATCAGAGACCTCCTATCTCTCGGTGTCCAGAATGGCTCCGACGGAACGTACGTTCTTGAAGACGGAGAACTCATTGCTAGCGCTATCAGTATTGGCACGGCTGGATCCGGAGCGTTTATTCAACATGGTGGGCGCAATGGGGTCGAGGATTGGCTGACGACGGGAGACGCAGAAGGCGGTGTCGGAGAGTATATGCTGACAGGAGGTGACCTCTCCGCGTATTTCGAGACTGTGGGTTTTCAGGGAACTGGCACGTTCAACCATACCGGAGGTACGAATACGATTATCCATGTCATCTCGATCGGGACTGAGTCCGGGTCAACCGGAGACTACTCCCTTGGTGGGTCCGGGGAGCTTTACGCCAGATTCGAGACTGTTGGGATCAAGGGTACCGGAGCGTTCACGCAGTCCGGGGGAACGAACACGATCATGCAACACCTGATGGTCGGCGGTGCGCCTGGTGGCAGAGGAACTTACAGCCTCAGTGGTGACGGAGTGCTTTCGGCTAGATTCCAGAGCATCGGGGCGGGAGGTACCGGAACGTTCACGCACAGTGGCGGAGTCAACACGGTCGTACAACAGCTAAACATTGGCGGCGGTCCAGAGAGTAGTGGGGTATACGATCTGAGCGGAGAGGGCGAGCTTTTCGCTGCTTTCGCGACGGTTGGGGGACAGGGAACCGGCACCTTTTATCACCAAGCCGGAACACACACGGTCGTCCGAGACCTCGTCCTTGGGGAAGCACCGGAGTCAAATGGCGTCTATTATCTGGACGCCCAAGCCGTACTGTCTGCGCATACGCTGATCGTGGGCGGTGGCGGAACCGGTAGATTCACACAGGCTGGCGGATCCAATCCGATCATTAGCCGCCTTGCACTTGGTGAAATTGAGACGGGTGCCGGCACATATGAACTGGACGACAACGGATGGCTGTTCGCTTGGACGGGCGAAATCGGTGTCGAGGGAACAGGAACCTTCCATCAGTTCAGCGGTATGACCACGCTGGTGATCCTCGCGTTGGGTGATGAGCCCGGTTCGGAAGGCACGTATGAGCTACGCGACGGTCAACTCGCTGCGGGGTTCGAAGCCATCGGAGACGAAGGAATCGGAGTATTCCGACAAACGGGGGGTATGCACTCTGTGTCGTTTCTCGAGGTGGGATCCGAGCTTGATTCTCATGGCACTTATGAGCTAGGTGAGGGGGCCGAGCTGGCTGTCGGAGAATTAGCTGTTGGCGATGGGGGCGACGGGGAGTTTAAACAGACCGGCGGGGCGAGCTTCGTAGCATCCGAGTTCTTCTATCTGGGCGTGGAGCCCGGAGCATCAGGGAGTTACGTCCTTACCGGTGGCGAGCTGACGCACCGCGGGCCGTTCAGCCAGACCCTCGTCGGGGCCGGCGGAGCCGGGGTATTGTCGATCGGCGTTGCGGAACAGACTCCGAGCGCACGTTTGGATGCCACATGGGTCAGCGTCGGAACGGGCTTGGGTGCGGGTACGCTCGAGATTTTTGATCCGGAGGCGGAGATCGTTGTTGGCTGGTTGACCTTCGGGCCCAACGCGACGTTTAAGGCCACTCGCGGGACGAGCATCCGCATTACGGACAACAACATCCCCACGGATCAGGGAGGGCGGGGCTTTGTGGACAACCAATCCATCGACGAGGGTGCTCTGAGCGGACTCGAGAATCTGAACCTGATTTGCGATGGACCGGCGGTAGTGCTGGAAGTAGCCGGCTATGACGGCGGTCATGACCCTGATTTCTGCACGAACAACTTTGTCGTAGATACGTTGACGGTCAACGGTGTCGCCGTACTCAAGGATGATTTCGACAATGGTAACCGCGGAGGTAACGCGGGATGGAATGAAGCGCTCTATCTGAACGACCTGGTCTGTGGTCCAGATGGCATCCTATACACGTACGGTTTGCACGTTTATGACTGTGTGGACCCACCGCTCGATGCTTGCGTTTGTACCGGGAGTGAAAAGGGTGACAAGGATCGTGATTGTGACGTGGATTTGAAGGACTATAGCTGGTGGCCGTCTTGCATGACCGGGCCGGACCGAGTGCCCGTCGGGCCTTTTCCGCCACATTGTGCGGTCTTCGACGCCGACTTCGACTGGGACTCGGACCTGAGCGACTTCGCAGGGTTTCAGCTGGTGTTCACCGATGCGCGCAAAAATGCGCCGGCGAGCTTAGTCGACTGACTCGCTCGCCGGCGCTATAGACGTTGGACTAGCCTAGTCCTAATTGCTTGTCCACGTTCACCTTCGCCCTTCCGGGACGTCGCCTTCCACGACCTTGTGGGCGATGAAGAAGAACTCCTCGTCGAGCTCGGCTTCGGGGGTCTCGAAGAAGGTCAACTCGGTGGTGAAGGCAACGGTGTCGGTCATCGTGTTGGGGTCGTCGGGGTCGAAGGTAGCCGTGGCGGTGGCGGTGGCTTCGCCGACCACGATGGGGCCGTACCAGGCGGTCATGCGGCCGGCGAAGACGAAGCCGCTGCCGTCTACGGTCTCCGCCCCGTAGGTAGATGCCGCATAGGCGACACGGCTCATGGCCGTCTCGTGCTTTTCGCCGTCGAAGAGGATTCCCGGAAAGGAAAGGGGGACATTCCACCTTTCCTGGGTTTTCTCCGCCTGTTTCGGCGGCCGCGGGGACGGAGGCTCGACTCGAGGCCAACACGAATGGGTGATCGCGTGGGTGCCATCGCCAAGCTCCGATGTCCATGAGGGCGCGGCCATGTGGAGTCCGTGCGATCATCATGCCCGCGCCCGGGTTCGCCGTGCTTGGGCATGGCACCCGGCGCCCTCGCGCCGACGTGACTCGTCCGCCCAGAGACTACGAAGCATACTGCTCGCAAAACAGTGGCGCACTGCGAGCGTGGAGTATTGGCCATCTATGTTCGTGGAGTGTCAGGACATGCTGCCCGCCCACCTGCATTGACTCGACCCCGAGGTCCACGGCAGCCCGGTGGCAGCATCTGCGGTGGCACCACCGACGGTGGAGAGTACGAGGTAGGTCCGTCCTTGCCATCAGAGGGACTCGCAAGCCCGAAGGCGGCACCGATGAGATACCCGCGGATTCCCACCGTGCGGTGCCTGACCTGTGCCGAAAGCCACAGGCGATTCGTGCGCGACGAAAACTCGCGGACATGGATGTATGCATAGGGCTGGACATCCCGTTTCGACCAGAACGCCACGCCACCCTTCGAGATGTCGTGCATCGAGACAGCCCACGCGGCGGACGGATCGTCCGGACACATACTCACCT
>CAYOQG010000068.1:0-20171 GCA_964405925.1 uncultured Phycisphaeraceae bacterium
GCACAGAACATTTTCAATCACGGCAACTGGCAGTGCGGCGAGGTTGACGACTGTCCGTCACCATCCACATGCGACACCGGACTCTGCACGCCCATTGCGGGCCTGCCCAACGGCACACTTATAACAGATGTTTCTGCACCTGGCGCGCCGGTGGTCTTCGTGACCGGAACGCTCACCGCACCAGGCAGCGAGGGCACTTACACACTTCACGCAACGAACGTAAGAGCCAATCTCATAAGCCAGAGTGCGACCGGCGACCCGGTCTGGGTGACGGAGGCAGCTGGTATCGGCTCCATGATAGACCTTTCGATCACGGTTCAGGAGAATGCTCTTTGCTGTGGCGAGGTCCGCGAAGCGTGCTGTTTTCCCGATGGCACCTGTATATCAGCGGATCCGAACGAATGCGCGACTGCCCTCGACGGCACCCCCATGGGGCCCGACACGACCTGCGAAACTGACAGCGACGGCGACGGATTGGATGGGACGTGTGGGGATCAGTGCCCGGTTGATTCGGATAAGATCCTACCGGGCCTTTGCGGCTGCGGCACGCCAGACACAGACAGCGACGACGACACCGTTCCCGACTGCCTCGACCAGTGCCCGGACCAGGATGACCGTGTTGACATAAACCTAAACGGTGTACCGGATTGCCTCGAAGAGATGCCGATCCCGGCATTAAGCGAATGGGGGCTGATGATCCTCGCTCTCTCGCTCCTTATAGCGAGTAGGGTTTACTACGGACGTCGCCTTCAACTGGTCACTGTGAGACAACACACGTGATTGGGGAGTGTCGACGTTTTTCGTTCACTGATGTTGGTGTGATGTAGCAGCACGCAGAGCGCTGGATAGCTCTGGCAAGTGTTTTGCGGTTTTCGACAAGCTGCGAAGGAGAATAATGATGTGGAAGAACGCTCACTGGGGTCCGAGGGTCTGGCGCGGCACGGCCGGCCTTTTTGCTTTGATGTGCCTTGTCGGCATACCAGGAGTCACCCTTGGGGCCGACCGGGTGGTGCTCTGTGAAGAATTTACAAATACGGGGTGAGGATACTGCCCCTACGCGGGTACCGCGTTAGACTGGATGCTGGATGACTATCCTGACAGTTTCGCTCTCGTACAGATTCACATCGGCGACCCCTACAACACTCCGTGGGGAAACGAAAGGGATTCCTTTTATTCGGTGGGTGGCACACCGACCGCCTGGTTCGACGGGGTCTTGGAAGCCATAGGCACATACACATCCGTCCCAGACCAATATGCGTGGTATCGGGACCTGTACACTACGCGGCGAAACCGCCCCACTGACGTGACAATCGACGTCACCGGAGATCAGGTCGTCGATGAGACGTTTCAGATCCAGGCAAACGTGTGCATCGAAGCCGGTGGTGTAGGTAAGGCGATGCGGGTGCACATTGTCCAAGTTTTGGACGATTGGCCAAGCAGCCCAACCTACTCGCGCAACGGGTTCAAACAGGCTGCGGAAGACGAGGTCATTGTCCTGGCACCGGGTGAGTGCCAGCCGGTGCAGCGGTGTTTTACGTTCGATCGCGATAGCTGGCAGCACAATACCGACATGAGGATCATTGTGTGGGCTCAGGAGACCAATCCTGCTGCACCGGCAGAGGTCCATCAGGCTGCGGTCATGGACTGGCCTTTCCCCACGCTGGACTTACCCGGTTGCTGTCTGCCCAGCGGGGACTGCGTTAGCACACCCTATGACGACTGTGTCGCCCAAGGTGGTGATCCGCTGGGACCTGGAAGCACGTGTTGCGAGGGTGAGTGCCACCCGCTGAAGTGGTCACAGCCACCGACGATCAATCCGGACTCTCCAGAACCCGATTGCTTCTGGGGGTGGGACGAATCGTCAGCTTACGACTGTGACCTTCCCGGCTGCCAGATCGTCGCTGACGATTATGCGTGTACAGCCGAAAGACCCATCAGTGACGTTCACTGGTGGGGTTCGTACCTGGGCTGGGCGTCTCAAGACCCACCGTTACTCTCCGATCCGGAGGCACCCGACTACTTCCACATCGGCATATGGACGGACGTACCCGCCGGGGTTGACCCACCATACAGTCACCCCGGCGAAATGATCCGCGAATGGACTGTAGCCCGGGCCGACCTAAACGAGCGCAACGTCGGATGCGACTTCCATCCCGACTTCCCGGGCCCGGACACCTGTTTCCGGTACGACTTCGCGATTCCGCAGGAGGAGTGGTTTCTGCAAGAGTCCGCAGACCCGACCATCTACTGGGTCAGCATCGCCGCCCACTACGCGACGGGAGAGCCGACAATTCCGTGGGGATGGAAGACGCGCGAGCATTTCTACAACGATCCCGCTGTACGGATAACCGACCCCAACGATCCGACCGTGCCGGGTTCCGTGTACGTCGAAGGGAATCCCATCGAACATCCGGAGGGCGTCCCGTGGGACATGGCGTTTACCCTGGGGACTTTCTGTCCCGCGGTCAGTCCGCCAGCGTTTGAGGACGAACCGGTGGTAATCCCCAAGAACCGGTACATCTCGTTTGTACCAGGCAACCCCGGTCAGGAGACCGCCCTGCGAGTGACACTTCTGGATTCACCAGACTTCCCGGCGGCTGAGGGCTACCAGTGGTGGGTCGGCAGCGTTCGCGATATTTCCGAGGCCTCGAACACTGGAGGACCCGAACCACCCCCGGTATTCAAGGCCGCTAACCTGCAGTGCACGCCTCTTTGCTGGGACTGGAGCACGGTTGGACTCCTGAGCGTGGTCGACGACGACATTGTGCCGGGTGCCACGTATGAGGTTCAGGCGATCAATTGCTGGTGCGATCCTTCATCTGAGAGCAGCTACTCCGAGCCATTGACGATCGCAACGAGCAATTGGGGTGATGTGGTTGGCAACAACTTTAACTCGGTGTTGCCGGGCCGGTGGGATCCACCGCAAGGTGTGGTGGACTTCAACGATATAAGTTCCCTGGTTGACAAGTTCAAGAATGTGCCCGAGGCTTCCCGTAAGGTAAGGATGGACGTAGCTGGGAACCTGCCCGACGCGGTGATCGACTTTGTCGACATATCGTGGGTCGTTGAGGCGTTCCGGTCAGAGCCGTATCCGTTCGCCGGGCCCCAGGAGTGCCCGTAAGCGGGAGGCGGATTTAGATCACCGCCCATGATCAGAGCGGGGCGGGCCTTTGTGCCCGCCCTGTTCTCGTGCATCCTGGCAGGATCGTAAAAGGGGTCTGCACGGTGCTACCCATGTAGCCCGGCTATCCAGTCAGCGAACTGATCGATCACCCCATCCCGATGATTGAACGTAAACAAGGGTGCGTCCGCGTTGACCTTTCGCATATCCGCGTCCGCGGCGGCAGTGTCAAAGTTCGTGTGTTCAAGCAAGTCGGTCTTCGAGATGACGACGGCGTCAGCCCGGCAAAAGAGCAGTGGGTATTTTGACGGCTTGTCGTGTCCTTCGGTCACGCTGATGACAGCCACTCTCTTGGTCTCACCAAGATCAAAGTTCGCCGGGCACACCAAATTGCCCACGTTTTCCACAAACACACAGTCAACGTGATCCAGTGCCAACTCGCCAAGTCCCCTTCGCACCAAGGCTGCATCCAGGTGACAGGACCCCTGCGTCTCGAGCTGGACGACGGGTACACCGAGGGCGGCGATCCGCTCCGCGTCGCGCGTCGTGAACAGGTCTCCTTCCAAAACGGCGCAGCGAAGTCGCCGCGACAGCTTTGGCAAGAGGTGCTCTAGCAACGTCGTCTTGCCACAGCCTGGACCACCCATGATATTTACCATGCGAACACGATGCTCAGCGAGAAGTGCTCGAGTCTCATCCGCATTGGCCCGGTTTTTCTCCTCGAGACGCCTAAGGACGCGAATCTCCATCACCGTCTCCTTGACTGATCTCCATCGACACGAGGGTAATGTCCTGTCCCCCGTGGCAGCGTATGGCAGCCGACCCACATGTCGGACACTCGATTGGGATCTTGTAGAGCGTCTCCGTCGCTCCGCAATCACTGCACGCGGCCTCGATTCCCTCCGTTTCCATGTTCAAGACCGCCCCTTCGAGCGGTGTACCCTCGGCAGACAGCTCGAATGCCGTCTTCACAAACTCCGGCACGATTTGGCGCATGACGCCAAAACGGCAGGTGATTGACACAACCCGGGCTGCCTCGTGCCGTCGCGCCTCCTCGAGGGCAACGTCACAGATCGACTGGGCTATCGCAAACTCGTGCATGTCCGGGGTCCTGGCAGGCTGAGCAAGGCCTTCGATCGGGGCAGGCTCAGCAAATACGTGGCAGCTCCTCACCGTAAGGTCTCTGTACGACACGCCTGCCACCGGTGCGGGTGCAAAGCTCCACTACTGCCGGCTGGGTTTCAACGACGCTCCCAAAGCGCGCCGCCTGCGGACCAAGCGGGTCAGCCCGAAGGGCACCAAGCGCTCGCTCCGCATCCGCTTTGGCTACCACACAGACGACCTTGCCTTCGTTGGCGCAGGTCAGGGGGTCGAGGCCGAGCATCTCCGCCGCGTGGCGAGCCGTGGGCGTCAACGGTACAAGCTCCTCGTCGATTTCGATGCTTATATCGCGTGCCTCGCTTATGTCAGCAAGAACCCCAGCCAGACCTCCGCGCGTCGCATCGCGCAAGAACTTCACGTCCACTCCGCTGTCGAACAATCTTCCGAGCAGATGGTTGAGCGGCGCGGCGTCACTGCGCAAATCGGTATCGAACTCGATCCCACTCCGCACCGACATCACCGCCAGACCATGGTTGGCAATGGGGCCATTGATCAGAATCACATCACCGGGCACGACGCGAGAGACGTCGAGGTGCACGTCGTTTCGAAGCGCTCCGATTCCTGCAGTGTTAATGAACAGCCCGTCGCTGACGCTTTGCCCTCCACGATCCCCCGACTGGCGGTGCTCGATGACCTTCGTGTCACCGGTCACGACCGACACACCCGCCTCCTTCGCAGTGGATGCGATACTTGCGACGATTCGATCAAGAATTTCGAGGGGTAAGCCCTCCTCGAGGATCAGGCCCAGACTGAGAGCCGTCGGCATTGCTCCCATGACAGCAAGATCATTGACCGTTCCCGCGACCGCCAAACGCCCGATGTCGCCACCAGGGAATTCCAGCGGGGTCACGACATAGGAATCCGTGGTAAAGACGAGCTGCCCATCCGGTCGAGGAAGCACAGCACCGTCGGTCAGCGGAGCCAGGAGCTCGTTATTCAGCGGCCCGAGCATGTGATCGCGAACCAATCCGTTCATAAGATCACCACCGCCACCGTGTGCAAGGACGACCCGCCGGTGGTCGCCTGCCCTGCCGCGTAACGCCGTCATGTTGGCACTCCCTGTCGATTGACTTCCGTCCCATCCATGCGGTTGTACTTGTGCCAAGCGGCACAAGTTCCCTCGCTGCTGACCATGCACGGACCGACCGGGTGTAGCGGCGTGCAATCCCGATCGAACAGCGAGCATTCCCTCGGATCAACCTTGCCTTGAATGACCTCACCACAACGGCAGGCTGGGTCATCGAGGTCCTCACCCAACCGGAGGCCGAGGCGATCCAGTGCATCGAAGTGCTTGTAGGTGGAGGCGAGCTCCAGCCCGCTCTCAGGGATGACACCGAGTCCGCGCCAGGTTGTATCGGCCCGCACGAATACACGATCGAGCATCTCGAGGGCGACGCGATTACCTTGGGCAGTCACCACGCCGGTATATACGTTTTCCACCGACGCCGTTTTGCCGGCAATCAACCGCGCCAGCTCCAGCACCCCGGCCAGTATCTGCTCAGGCTCGAACCCGGCCACCACGCAGGCCTTGCTGAATCGCTCTACGATAGGTAAGTAAGCGTTCGCCCCGATGATCACACTCACATGTCCGGGACAGAGGAACCCATCGAGCGCAGCGTCGCCGTCTTCCAGCAGTGCAAGCATTGCTGGAACAATGAGCTTGTGACACATAAGCACGCTGAAGTTCTCCACCGCAGTGTGATCAGCTTCAAGCACGGTTGCGGCCGTGGCAGGTGCAGTCGTCTCGAACCCGACGGCCAAGAAGACCACCAGATCATCTGGATGTTCCCTTGCTAACTGCAAGGCCGTACGGGCTGAGTTGACCACGCGGATCTGTGCACCCCTCGCCCGCGATTCTTCAAGGCTGCCGCGACGTCCAGGTACGCGCATCATGTCACCATAGGTGGCGATGATGACGCCTTCGGTCAT
This sequence comes from uncultured Phycisphaeraceae bacterium, assembly GCA_964405925.1. Taxonomy (GTDB): domain Bacteria; phylum Planctomycetota; class Phycisphaerae; order UBA1845; family UBA1845. Next base: position 6,212 of record CAYOQG010000068.1, read on the forward strand.
GGCCAGTTCAATGGCGGCATCGATGTGTCGTTGGGCGGTGACACAAACAGGACATCCTGGCCCGCTCACCAACCGAAGGTTGGCTGGCAGCAGGGACCGGATACCATGACGAAAGATCGAGACGGTGTGCGTACCACAGACTTCCATGATCCGCATTTGACCCACACCGCTGCAGGTGGCTGCGATTTGCTCGAGCAGGATCTGGAGGTGTGGTCTGCTCATGGTTCATTCGGCCCGTGCGGTCTCGGCGGTTTTCCTACGTCGCAGGTATTGAGGTACGTCCAAATGTCCAGTGCATGAGATTCTTCCACAATCTCAATGGCAAACCCCGCGTGCACCAGTATCCAGTCGTCCGGCTTCGCTTCCGGTGTTAACACCATGCTGACTCTCAGACGATTCCCCTGCAGGTCCACGGTTCCGATGGGCCCGCTGGCCGGGCTGTCCTCATCGATGGCGACGATCTTCCCTGGAACCGCCACGCACATCAGCGCGATTCTCCCAGTCTCGCCGTGGCGACGACGGCCTGCCCGAGTGAGAGGCTAGCATCACCGGGAGAGAGTTGTTCGTGTTTGAGCACCCGCTTGACACCACCCTCCAAGAGCAGTTGCTCGATTTTCTCCACGAGAATTCGATTGAGAAAGCAACCGCCACTTAATGCCACCATTTCGGCGTCGTGCACACGGAGTGCCTCCAAAGCGGCCTGAGATAAAAAGCGTACTACTGTAGCGTGGAATCGGGCGGCAATCACGCGGCCATCCACACCGTCGCGCACATCCTGGCAAATCTCGTCGACCATCTCGCAGACCGCGATCTGCCGGACATCCTCGGACTCGAATAAGCTAAATGAGTAGGGCTCGCCAGACCCATCCTCCACCGCTTCCTGAAGCTGCATCGCCGCCTGCCCTTCGAATTCGTTGAAATCACACACGCCTGCAAGGAACGCTACGGCGTCAAACAGCCGCCCCAAGCTTGACGTTGGAGGGCAGTTGAAGCCGTGGACCAACATGGAGTGAACCGCACTAAACGCCTCTGCAGGCACGCGGTCGAACGACCTTCGGGCGTGACCCGGTAGATCTCCTTCGAATGCGTGGTGCACCAAACCCAACGCGGGACGCCATGTCTGTTTGGCAGCCGCGTCGCCCCCGGGCAGCGGGAAGTATTGCAAGTGAGCGCACCGCTCGAAATCAGTCCGCATGGCGTATAGGATCTCGCAGCCCCAGCTAGCTCCGTCTGTTCCGTAGCCCACACCATCGCAGGCGACCCCGATGACTGGTTCGACGATACCGTGCTCGGCCATGCAAGCCGCTATGTGGGCGTGGTGATGCTGGATAGCCTCGCACGATGCCCATTCCAGGCCTGATGCGAACCTCCGGGCTGTCATGGTCGACAGGTATGCCGGATGAAGATCGTGCGCGAACAAGATGCGGCGAGCAGCGACGGACGCCGATCGGCCCGCGATGCGGGCGACAAGTTGATTCAGCTCACAGATGAACCGACGATAGTTTTCGACGTCGGTCAGGCTCCCCATCGTGGGAGTAATCGTGATCCTGTCCTCCTCAGCCACGCAGATCGAGTTCTTCAACTCGCCGCCCACAGCGATGATGGTTGTCGGCGCGGCCAACGGTAACTCGGCGATGGCAGCGAGTTTGTTCATGGTCAACGTATGGCCCTGCAGAGGGTGCACGCGTGGATTCTGCTGACCTTGCCCGAGTGCAAAAGCACTGTTCGCGGGTGCGGCGGAGCGCACGGTTCGCAAAAACGCCACCAACACGGTCCTCCCCGGCAGAGTCAATGTACAGGAAGGTGCACTTCGATTTCAAGGGTGCTGTGTTTCATAAATGGTCTGACGATGAGTTTTGCGGTCACTCTGCAGGTTTGCCGTTTGGTGTGCGCTATAAGAAACCGGGCTAGTCAGCGCTGAAGCAAGGTTGCCTTTCTCAAACAGTGGCTCGACGTTGAGTGCAGTACAACAAGAAGCCCGAGTGCCACAGCACTTCGGGCTTCTTATGGGAACGGTTGGGCGTTGGAGGTCTGGTGTTTCTTTTCTGTCATCGCTGGCCTAGAGCAGGGATGTCAAATGGCCTGCGATTACGATCAGGAGACCGACGATTGCCTCGATTCCGTCTTTCATGATCCTTCTCGCTTTTCTTAAGTGTCCTTTTTTCCTGACGACCCCGCTGGCCGTCGTTCACATGTAAGTACGAATTCGAGAGGAATCTCTGTCACCAAGAGTCCCAGGATCTTGATGAAGCCACGCAGGCCGACGCTCAAAGCCTGAGCGAGCCCAGTCCGCCATCCGCACCGATCGCCTCCCCGAAAACCCGATCGTGCGCACGTGGTCGCTCGACTGTGTGCTCGTAACGACCGCGACGACGTACGGTGCCGGTGATTGGACACCTGGGTGCACCCGGTTTGCCCAACGCCCGCACGGTGAGCGTTATTGAGGGTCTTGCTTGGCAAAGAAGCAGATGGGCGCGGTGAGTTGGCCTCCGTATTGAATTCGGGCGCATTCCGTGAGTAGGGGGGTTCAGTCCAATCCTCGTCGTAAAGAGGAGCGGTCACATCGTCGTGGTCGATTTCAGACGGCAGGGTCGTAGCAGAGTCCAGGCCAGACTGCTGACAGCGTGTTTGGCCGTATCACTTGGGCTGCTAGCTGTTCGAGTTCTCGTTGCTGTTCATGCAGTTTCTCGTGTGTGGCCAGCGTGACGTGCTGAAGCTGATCCAATTTCTCTGCCATCTCGCAGGCGACAGATTTGTCACTGATTCTTTGGATGCACTCGCGAAGCGAGCGGATGATTTCGGTTACGGGCATGGTTCATTCCTCCGGCGTCTTTCCCTGGCATACTCTCCTGGGTGCACGGCCATCTAGCAGAGCCTACGATAGATTTCTACATCAAGCAGGTTCGGCATGGGATTCCTGTGTTGACTTACGAGCGCGCTGATTACCACCGCGTTATCGGGCGGCTTGGTTGGCCTGGGGGCGCCGGTTAGCCTCGCTTGCCCAAGGATCATTCCAGCCCTTGGTTCATTCTGTTGCGTGCGCTGCTCTTTGGGGTCAAGTGACGTGATTACGACGCTATTGGGGACAGTCTGCGGGCCCGGGTAACAATGTATGAAGCCAAGTGTCGAACGGGTCGGCTCCGTTCAGGACGTCGATCTCCCGGAGAAGGTCGGCAGGCGTTATCCGGCCGCTACGGTCAATATCGCACCGGTATAGCCTCTCTGCCGGGATGCCGCCTGGGTCGCAAAGCCCATTCAGGCAACAGTCGATCATCGTCTCAATATCGGCCGCATTGGCTTGCTCGTCACCGTTCACATTTCCGGGATGGGCGACAAACGAACCCACGTTAGCGCTCCCGGAGCTTGCCAGGTAGACCAGCTTGCTTGTTGCTCCCGGTGGCAGTGGGCGGTCCAGGTGCAGCGTGAGCCGGCCGTTGCCGTCGGTGATGACACTTGTCACTTCGCTAGCTGCATCGACGCCGGCAGTGTGGCACATCCTCCAGCAGGATGCATACTGGGCCCCCGCTGGCGCTTGCACCACAATGGTATCAATTCCCTGGCGCTCAGCAGCGCTCACTGACGAGTGCGGCTGGCGGGCGTCGATGATCCCATCTGGCGGATCGACCAACGTCACCGCTCCGTCTGGACACACAATGGTTCCGCAGAGTTCGGGACATAGATCGAGAGCGCCGGTCCCCTGACTGTTCCATCCATGTGTGGCGCAGTTTTCGTCCCACTCGACCTCGCAACAGAACAAGTCCTCGGCGCAGACTGCCTCACAGCAAACGGCGTTGGAACACCCGACGGTCCCGTTTGCGGAGCAACAGTCACCGGCGGCGGCATTCCCACAGATGGCGCAACTATCCAGACAAAGCAGCTCGGCGCCGCACCCGTAACCCTGATAGCCGTCGGTCGAACATTCAGGAGCCCATTCCACTTCGCAGCAGAAAGGGTCGCAGATGCAGACGGTCTCGCAGCAAGCCTCATCAGCGCAACCCGGTCCGCCCGTGCCCAACTCGTCACAGCAATTTCCGCTGCCCGGACAATCCGCCCGGTCCGGGGGGCTGCAGCCAACCGAGAACGTGCCCGTGCCACCGGGGGCGCCCGGATACGTGCCCAACCGTACCAGATAGCTCTGGCCGGCCACTGCCCTGAACGTCGCCAGCGATTGCCGTGGCACTTCTTCAACGTTGCACCGATCGTCATTACAGGCAAGGATCGCAGCGTCTGTGGGGGGGCACTGACAGCCATCGTAGACGGCGACCTTTGTGTCAACTTCTGTCAGATCGCACGTCCAGACCACCGCGGTCCCGTCGCAGCCGGCCGTCCAACAGTACCACAGATCGTTGTCGATTTCCGTGTAGCCCGATGCCAGACAGGCGTCATGGTTTGGTCCGGTCATCGTGGCGGCGAAGCTGTCAAACGCAAAAGACCCATCCCCAGCGATCGATGTTGCCGCCTCACAGATGTTATTGGGTGGTGGTGCCGGGAGGCACGCGTTCGAGTCTGAGAGGGGTACGTCGAGACAGAACATCATATTGTCGTAGGTTAGGTCGTCATGGTCGTATCCGCTAGGGGGATTTATGCCGTCTCCATCCTGCAGCGAGCGTCCGTTCCCTTGGACGGAAGCTTCCCAAAGCCACGAGCAGGCGGATAATTGGTTGCTGATCTCGATCCAGTAACAGTCCCCCGCGAATACCGGGACGGGATTATGCGCGGCCGTGTATTCATACTCCGCCGCTCGACCACCTGCGATCGTACCTCCGGTCGCCACGGGACCGGTCACGGTCAATTCACCGTGCGACTGCCGAAACCTTGCCAGCTCAGGTCCAGGGATTCCGCTGGATGGATCATGCTGGTAGTAGGCGATATCGAACGAATTCGTCGAAACGTCTGCGCACTCCTGCCCGGGGGGTGTCTCAAAGTCCCAGTACGCGCCACGCCAGCAGACCTGTGTGATCGATCTGCCCTGCTGTGGTGTAAAGTCCTCAGCGACAACAAAGCCGCTAAGCCGGTCACTGGTGATGGCTGCAGTCGTGTCGGGAGACTGGCAGTTGGCCGCCGGTTGCGGGCAGATCGTCATAGTCGTTGCCACGCTAGCGGTATTGGAAATGGGCGGTCTTTGCATCCGTGGCAACCTCGATTGAACGTCGCCCGACTTCGGACCCAGCACGGGACCGACCCGGTGTCTGTCACCCTTCTCGCTCTTGAGATGAAGGCCTGCGCCTGCAGCCACCGCAGCTGCCGTGACGACGGCCAAAACACCGATAACCACGTTGATCCTGTTGAAGGCCATCCCAACCCCTTTGTGAGTCCCCAAGGCTGCCCTTCGTGCTCTCACGATCTCGTTTCGGTACGAAAGGCGAAATGCTGGTGCTTCCTCTTGTTGTTGCCCCACCGATTCATAATCGTTTTCGGACTGATCGCCTCGTGGTCGCGTCAGGGCGCCAAGTCCACCCCTCGGACCGAAAACTCTGTTATATCCCGTTGTGTGTCCACTCTTGGCAACCACCCGCCGTGAAGACTGAGCCGATCCCTTCCCTCGTGTCTCACTCGGCTAAGTCATTGCGCGGAGCGAACTCCGGCCGCCGTGGTACCCCCTCTAGTTAATTGGCAAACAAAGCAGTATAGGTCCTCTCGGGGTGATTTTCAACAACTCTCGCGGTAAGTCCGGGCACCAGGGTGCATCCCAAAAGAAGATGGCGGTGATCACGCGGCTGCGAGGCGCCTCAAACGATCAATGGTTGCGTCGGGTGGGATCCAGTTCCGTGCCCGTAACAAGCCGGGCAGACCCCCTGAACTTAGCTGCCGCCAACGACCATGGAACTCCCGAGCTTGACGGCTTCCGTTGCGGAGATGGCGCTGCCGTCTGCGCCCGTTCCGACCAGGGATCCGGCACGGACTGGAACGGGAGGCCGACCACGAGCACTCTCGTTTTGGGACATCTTTCATCTTTTCGGACCTGCTCAATCACTTCGCCAACCGCACCCACATGCAGCAGCGTGCTGGCGGATACCGCGAGCAGGTCAGCCCGGCGCTCGAGGCGGCGAGCCGACAGGAACCTTGACGGGCACGAATTATCGCGTAAAGGGCCGTGTTCGGTTGAATCGAGCGGTTGGCCTGTCTACGATCGCGGCTTGAGGTCTGAAAAACGGCGGATCCCGTTTCTCAGGGACCCAAAATGACCGCAAGCCATGAGGACTGCACACACTGGGACCGCGCCGCGAGCACGTATGATGCCGAGCACCGCGAGTGGCTGAACGCGGCCTTCGAGAACAAGATCCGTTTATGGCTCGCTCGGCGGTTCACGCCCGACGACGGTGTGCTCGAGCTTGGCTGCGGGACCGGTATCTTCTCTGAGATGATTGCCAGGCGGGTCAGGCACCTTACGGCGACGGATTTCAGTCCGGAGATGCTCGAGCGCGCGAGGCAGAGGTTCAGCGCGTACGACAACGTTGAGACGCGCAAGGAGAACGCCTGTCACACGTCATTCGCTGATGGGGCGTTCGACGCCGTGCTGACCGTGAACCTGTTTCACCATGCTGGTGAACCGGCGGCCGTCGCCCGTGAATGTAACCGCGTCGTGAGGTCCGGCGGGAGAGTCGTCGTCATCGACTGCGCCGGGCACGCGACTTCGCTGTCGTCGTGGATCGACGCAGGTCAACGACCGCCGCCCGACCCGACTGTGCCAGGCCGTTGACGACTGTTCCCGTGTCGTCAAGCCTCGCGGCACGAAGCATTGCGTACGTGCTCACTGCAAGCACCGGCGGCAAGCCCAATCCGACCCAGCGCCGCGCGTTGGGCTTGGCCTCGCCGGAATCATCACGGGCCGGATGCTACCCGAATCCGATGTCTGAGCCGATCCTGGTTCGCGTTCATAGTCTACGGGTACGCTGCACCTGCCAACAACCTCAAGCCCGCGCCAGTGTCATTTTGACGCTGATACCCGACCAAATGCGTTTGCAACAGCCAGCCCGCTTACGGTGCTACCGTCTGCTACGGCTACTCCGCAGCCACGGCCGGATCGCCGTTGACGAAGTACATTTGCACCAGAACATCGCCCGGATAGTCGTTAGTCAGATCCAGGTACGTGTCTTGTATCACGTCACCGCTGGCATTCCATCGCAGCTCTACCTTCGGGTAGATCAGAAGACTGCCTTTGATGATCGTGGAGGTTCTCGGAAGATCGCACGACACGGTGGCACCTGCCCCCTTGTCCAGGGATCCCTTCGTCCATCTGGAACTGCCCAGGAAGCGCTTCTCCGGAGGCGGACCGCCGATCGGATCATAGGTGATTACAGCCGATTCCCTGCCCATGCCCACAAGGCTGAAGCCGGCCTGCGCGAAAGTATCGGCGGCACCGACAAAGGTAAGCATCTTCATCGACACGCCCACCAGGGGAGTATCGACGCTGTCCGGGCAGACAGAGCTGGCAACGCCGTCGATCCGAGCCTTGCCCTTGGCGGTCCCGAGATTCTGCAAGAGGAAGTGATTCGGTGGATCGTAGTTGCTCAGCAGCCTCTGGTCCCAGCACTCGATGCACCGCTCGGTCCCCGAGAACTTCCATTCGTTCATGTTCCATATGTCGAATTTGGCCTTCGTCACTGTCGTGTATTCGCGGTCTTGCGTGAGGTCAATATCAAGCGGCAGCAGCGTCAGGTCCGTGTCCGCGACGATGTCCCAACCGGCGCCGGAGAGACCCAGCGAGCCTACTGCGTAGAAGTCAAGCAAGAGTCTGTCGAAGGGGATGTCGTAGTCTACCCCGTCGAGGTTCAGCGCCCCGGCGGTCCCGACCACTTCATTGTGCTCAACACCGTGGACCTGGAACGCATTGGCGTTGTACTCCCACGCAGAGCCGTTCTGGTAGTTGACCAGCACCGCATCGCCCTTCAGGTGGTTCCAGCGGATCTGATCACCGTCGGCGTTGACTGCCCATGCCAACACATAGCCTCGCAGAACACGCTCGTCCGACCCGTCCGGATCCGGACGGCCCGGACACTCACAGGGATCTAGAACCGTGAACGGTGAGACACCCTTTGGACGCCCGGTCAGCGCAGACCAGTAGGTCGGCTCGTTGGCCGTCAGCTCGATCTGATTGTCAACCCAGTTGCAGCCGGGGTGGTCACAGTCCTCGCACTCCTCATACCCACAGCCGTAAGCCGAGATATCTACGCCGGCGAGGCTGTCGCCCAAAGTCCCGTCCGGATCAGGATAAACGTAAATCTCGTTGAGACCCGAGTCATAGGCGCGAACGTCATCCCCTGAACAACCGGTCGTGATATAGACGTAGCTCGTGTCTGGATCGACAACCAATCCCATGACACCTCTATTGGGCACGCCGGTTTGAGCTGCGATGTCTATGGAATTCGTCGTGCCGCTGGCCAAGTCGTAGACGGCCAAGAGGTTGTCGCCAGGGGTCACCCCGCAGCAACCCCCCGTAGAAGCGCCACCCGAGTAGAGTAATTGGTTGGCCGAGTCGACGGCTACGCCCACCGCCCCATTAGCTACGGTGAGCGCACCTTGGTAACTCCAATCGCTGGTACTGTAGTAGCGCACCGAGCTCGTGGTATCCGCCACATAAAGAAGCCCCGTCGTTTCATCGAGAGCCAAACCCCAGGCGCCGGTGGTCTGGAGGCCGCCGGCGAGCAGTATCGGCAGGGCACCCTGCGCCGTTAGGTTCGCATCGTACACGAACAGTCTGTTGGTCCTCCTGTCCACGGTGTAGATGAGGCCGTTGCCCTGATCCACGACTATGCCAGCCAAGTTGCTTGCCCCCGGAGCATCGACCGTGCTAATTGGGCTGAAATCAACCGCGCTAAACATGTGGATCTTCCCAGAAGATTCGGCCGTCACCAGCACGCGCGAATCACGACAGTCTCCATCACCGTTTGGGTCCCAGAAGACCACGAGATCACCGGCATCCCCCGAGCCTGGCAGGCTGTATGTGGCCTGGAACTCCAGGCTGCCGTCAGGTTTGATGTCGTAGGCGTTAACCGGGAACGGGCTGCTGTGGTCCGCAATGACATACAACGATCTTTGTGCCAAGGCGGTGCCCGCCAGCAACAGCATGGCGCCTGCGGCCGCCAGAGCACTGAGCCCGTGGCGACGACGATTCTGTTTCCCCTTCATCTTCTCTACTCCTTCCCGAGCCCCGTGGGCTCACTAACACTCTAGCCAGGGACAATCAGGTCCTGTTCTTGGTCCTTCCCATCTATTTTTCCCAGCCTCACGTTCGCTGCCTCATCCAGTCTGAGACAACGCCCCAACCGATCCGTCCGAATGCCCCGCCGCTGCATGCGACTGCCCGACCCGACAGCGAACGGCCAACCACAACCACGTCGCCGGTGACGAGAGCACACTACCGACTTTGGCATTACAGCAAGCACACAATGGGACACTAGGGTTACCACGTGCGATCTTTCGCATGAGTACGTTGCCTCCTTGCCTCTCCGGCTGCTGCCACGTACTCGTCTGTTTCATGCCAACTTCTAATAGTGCGCAACGAGCGGTGAGACCCGATAAACAAACAGAATGCGTCTCCGATAACATAGGCAAAACCTAGCTAAGGCCAGCAAATTGCCACGACGAGGCCCGAATACTAGCGACATATAGGACTCGCTGCAAGCCGAGCCGGACAAAAAAAACCCCGGCCGCACACGAATATCGGACGACTTTTTGTGGCGTGAAATATCGGACGGTCCGCTGGGGCCTCGGTTGCTGGGCCAAGGGCGACCCGCGTTCGCGTGACGGCTGCCAGGCAGGGCGCGTACCTGCCCGGGCACGGCAAAGCCCGATAACGATCCGGCACCGCGCGTGCTGCTTGTGCAAAACCACCGGGCCGTAACGCGACCGCACCTCCGGCTCGCTCATCCCCTTCTCTAGGTACACTCCCTCTGAACCGCAGGGCGGGCATCAGCCCGCCGTCTCTACCTCCGCATTGCACTCCAGCGCCGCACGTCCCTCCAAGGCCACCGGCAACGCCGTTTGTGCCGATGTACCCACCTGGTCCTCGAAATCGGCGAACGTTGCACCTTTCAGGGGAACGCTCTCGTCATCTGGGATCAGCCGATCCAACTGCGCCGTGAATGCCGCAAGTATTCGCGCCCGCGCCTCCTGACGTGCGCGCCGTGCTTGCATGACTCATTTCCTCCTTGAAGCCATCCCCGAAACCTCCGGGTCCGCCCTCCCTGGCCGACCCCACCTGCATGATGACCCCCAAACAACCCCGCGGATACCGTCACGGACCCATCTTGACCAAGTTGCACGAGTCGTTCTTGCCCCGGATCGGCTGGATCTCAAACTCCAGCAGTGCCTCTCCGGGCAGCTTCATTTCGGCACGCAGCTCAAGCCTACGGTTCTCCTCGATACCCACCACACGCCAGAAATCCAGCGCCTCTCCAAAGGCCACGGTCTTGGGATCTCGGCGGCCTCGCCGTAGACCCGGCCCTCCCGCCAACCGATCGATCCAGCCTCGCGCGCGCCACAGCCAGTCTGCCGCGTAGTAGCCCTGGCCGCCACCGATCCGGCAGACCGCCCGGTACACGACGCCTTCGGGGGCGTCAATTCTCACAGAGCGCCGATCAACAAAGGCCTTCCCACCGGACCAATCCGGATCCCCGGGGATGGGACCAGCATCGGACCATGTGGTTTCGACTTGGTTGCTTTGTGCGTGACCGAGGGCGGCGTCGATAGCCTCGCGTATCGTCAGCAGGGTCTGGGGCATCAGGCGGGCAGCCTCGTTGTTTCGACAAACCACGCGGTTGACCCAGGCATGCGACGAGGTAGTGCAGCACGTTGTCAACGGCAATAGGCTGGCTTTCCGAACTGACCCGGCACGAGGTCACCGTGACGGGGAGCCGCTCCTCCAGGTAGCGCAGAATTTAAAGGACGCGGATCCGGAACTGATGATCATGGCTGCCCGGAGAACCGTTAGTGGGATCGGTGGACCAACATACTGAGAAACGGGCCACGTCAAAGCCTCCGTACGGCGGTGCGTCATGGTGTGCCCCTTCGTCTGAACAGGATCAGAGCGGTGTCATCGGGTTTACTGGGCTGATCGGGTTCCGGCTCCAACATTCGTCTTGCACAGGCCTGCCCGAGTTCGGCGCATGCAGCCTCGAGCGGCCCCTTTCGGATCAGCCGCACCACTTCAGAGACGCCAAGGTTGTCGAAGACGCCGTCCGTGCCAAGGAGCAGTGTATCACGCGGCTGCAGCCGGAGGTGTGGGCCGATCTCTATGCGCATCTCCGGCGACCCGACCATGTTGGAGACGATGTTCCGCTCCGCGTGGCGTATAGCGTCTTCGCGGTCAATCAGCCCTGCCTCCACGCCGTATCCCACGGGTGAGTGCGAAACGGTCTGGAGTTTGAGCTTTCCGCGCTGTCCGACAATCATGATTTCAGAATCACCGACGTGAAAGGGTCGGACGATCGCATTATCAACTTGGGTCACCGCCAGCGTCGTTGCCGCGCCGACACCGAGTGCCATCACGGCCCGATTGGCTTCTTCAAAGCCGTTGAGTATTCCATCTCTGAGATCACCTTGCGTTTCCAGGCACGCTGAGACGGCGTGGAGCACGGACTCGATCGCAAGCCGTGCCGCCTGGTCGCCGGCCGGCTGTCCGCCGAAGCCATCAGCGACCGCGAAAACCGCACGATGTGCATCGCATGATATCACGGCCAGCGCGTCCTCATTGGCTCCGTCCTTTGCTGGGCACACCCACGAGAGGATCGCAACCGATCCACAACCGAGGGCATGGATCGACGGTCCGGCATTGCGGCCGTTCAAGACCACCAACGGTTCATCGAGTTGTTGTAGGGACATGAGCTACGATCGCCGAAGGTTCCTTGCACACCATGGGCAGTAGTCCCAAAAATCTGGAAGCACGCTAGAGCGGCATCGTGGGCACTTCCCGGTGCCTCCCACAAAGCTCCATGGTCGTTCGATCTTGCGCCGGCACCACGGGCAATACTTCATGAAGGGCATAAGCCACCCGCCCGTGCATCGAGGGTTCTTACACCGTCTTTCATAACGCGCGTCATCATATTGCATCGATGATGAGTCACTGATAGCGCCGCCGTAGCACCAAGGACAGAATCGCCAGTCTGATTTCACGCCGCGTTTGCATCGCGGACAGCGCTTGCTAAAACGCGAGTCGCTGCGCCATTTTGCGACTTTCGAACCACACCACGGGCAGCACTGCATCGTTTCAGATACGGGTGCCTTGCACCGCACACATTCGTATCGGGCCTCCAACTGGCGTCGGAATCTTCGCAAGAACTGACGGTGTCGAATCGTGCGCCAGTCCGCAGTTGCCATGCGCTGATCCGCTCGCCCGCGCTTGACCATGCTTGACCGCAATGCCTTGGCCCTCACTCGCTTGAAGGCTGCCAACATGCGTTCGGCATCCGCGTAACGCTTGGAACTATCAACCTGGAGGGCACGCTGGACAAATGCGACAACGTCCCGGTGCATCGCCTTCCTCATCCGCTTATAACCGGGAGGAGGCCACGTAAACGGCCATTCCGGCAGGGAACCCGAGAGCATTCGGTAGAGAATCAACCCAAGCGAAAAGACGTCGGATCGCAGGGAAGGCTTCCCCATAGCCTGTTCCGGCGCGATATAGCCGACGGTCCCACTGCCCGATGCAACCAGGGTCCGCACGGCGACCTTGGCGATCCCAAAGTCCGCCAGTCGAACGCGATTACCGGGAAACAGGATGAAGTTTTCGGGCTTGATGTCGCAATGCATGATCCGTTGTCGATGCGCAAAGGCGACCGCCTCGAGCATCTGCTCGGACAGGGTAACAACGGTGCGGATAGACATCCGACGGGTCATCCGATCGGCGAGCGACTCTTCGCCCAACGGGTAAATGACAACAAAGACGCCGTCGATGTGACCGGCATCTTTCACGGGGAGTATGTTGGGGTGATCGAGTTTCGCGCTGATGCGGACCTCACGCCGGAAGTCGTCCAACGCCTCTTTCGTGAGCAGGGCGGTGTCCGGGATCTTAATGGCCACGTGGACTCCGGCCACAGTATCGTGTGCACCGTAGACGCTTGCGTATCCGCCTTCGGCGACACGCCTGATGATCCGGTATTTCCCAAGGCGTTGTCCGACGCGAATCATGCGCTAGTCCCGGACCAGGGGTTCCTTGCTGAAGTCAACATCTCGATCCAGTCCTGTTGGACTTCACTGCAGGGCTACTTCAGCTCAGTAATCGTCAATCGTTGGATCATCGCAGGTTTTCCGGGTTGAGCGGCTTGAGGTCGTCGACCACGAACCGTCCGTCTTTCCGGATTAGCTCGCCGCCAAGGTAAACCTCCCCGCCGCCGGCCTCGGGTGTCTGCCGCAACACGAGGTCCCAATGGATGTCGGACCGGTTGCCGTTATCCACGGCGCCGTCATGCACCACTGCGTCTCCGGGGGTAAAGTGAATCGAGCCTGCCATCTTCTCATCGAACAGTCCATCCCTGATTGCCTTCGTGCAGTAGGGATTCAGGCCGATCGCGAACTCGCCGATGTAACGTGCGCCGTCGTCTGCATCGAGCACCTCGTTAAGCTTAGGCGTGTTGCTACCGGTTGCCTCGACGATCCTGCCGTGATTGAGCACAAGGCGGACGTTGTCAAACACCTCTCCGCGATAGGCAGTCGGCGTATTGTAATGGATGACGCCGTTGGCTGAGTTCCGGACCGGCGCCGTGCAGACTTCACCGCCAGGAATGTTGTGTTTGCCGTCGTCGGCTATCGCGCCCATCCCGGCCAGCGAGAAGGTCAAGTCGGTGTCACGTGGTCCCAGCACGCGTACGCCGTCTGCACGGGTTAATCGCTGGACGAGCGGCTTCATGGCTTTGGCCATCTTGGCGTAGTCCATCGTGCAGACCTCGAAGAAGAAATCCTCGAAAGCCTCCGTGGACATCTGCGACGCCTGGGCCATGGAGGGGCTCGGCCAGCGCAGCAC
>CAYOQG010000069.1:0-20030 GCA_964405925.1 uncultured Phycisphaeraceae bacterium
AAGAATGAAGTTGGCACGATAGCGATGGCTCGCAAGTTGCGACAGCCGCACTCCGCCACGTCGCAGTTCTTTATCAACGTGGTGGACAACCCATCCCTGGACAGAATGGTGGCGGGTGCAGCCTACTGCGTATTCGGCAAGGTGGTGGAGGGGATGGAGACCGTCGAGAGAATTCGCAACACCCCCGTTGGGCCCCATCCCAAGTACAAGCGGGGGCAAGAGGCTGTTGTCCCCGTCGAACCGGTTGTTATTAAGTCAGTTCAACTGATCACCGAGTTCGACCGCTCGAAATCCGAAGCCGCGATCAAGATGTTCCGGGAGATCCGTGCCAGAGCACAGGCGGAGGAAGCGGCAAGGAAGGAAGCGTTCGTCAAGTGGCTGGCGGAGATCAAGACGAAGGCCGTCACAACAGAATCAGGATTGATGTATTACGACCAGGCCGCCGGAGATGGCGTCTCGCCCGAGCCCACCAACAAAGTCAGGGTCCACGATGCAGTCTGGCTCAGCGACGGCACCGTGATCGAGGACACACGCGAGGACGGGGATTCCGTGGAGCACTGGGTGGACCGGATGGTCAAAGGCTGGGCGGAGGGTGTCCTATCCATGAAGGTGGGTGGCAGGCGAATCCTGATCGTTCCGCCTGAACTGGGGTTTGGTGACGTGGAAATGCCAAAGGTTCCCCCGAACTCAACCCTCATCTACGACGTCGAATTGCTCGAGATCGTCGAGTAGGACCACCCGTCGACCTGATCGTCCCGGGTGTCTCGACTCAAGCGCCAGGGAGGATCAGTGAGGCTGTTTTCTTGCTTGATACGGATTGAAAGACCATGACGCAGCATCGATTGGTTCTATCGGTTTTGCTCAGTGTTATCACGGTCGGGTGCCACGACGCGACCACCAAAGTCGCGCCGAGCGAGCGCGCCCGAGAGCCGGTGCCAGCAGAAGCGCCAACACATTCGGATGTTGGACGCGTAAAACTGGAAACGACGCTGGGAGACATCGTCATTCGACTCGCCATTGACGACGCCCCATCCGCGGCCCTTCGCTTCTTGCGAAATGCCGAGGATGGCGTATACGACGGAACCATATTCCATCGCGTTTTGAAGGACTCGATGATCCAAGGAGGTGGCTATACTGCTGAGTTCGAGCCCAAACAGGCTTCCACGCATTCCGATATCCCCGATCGATGGCAGAATGAGCTGAGCAACAAACGCGGCACCATCGCCCTGATTCGTTCGGCCCAAGGAGCAGGTGTCCCGACGGCCCAGTTTTTCATCAATGTGTCCGACAATCTTCAGTTGGACGGCCCCGAATATCGTGGAACCTTCGCCGTGTTTGGCTGGGTCATCGAGGGTATGGATACGGTCGACGCCATCGCCAACACTCCGGTCGACGGGCATCCCAAGTACGCTGGTGGCAAAAGCGCCGTGGTCCCAACCGAGCCCATTGTCATTAAATCGGTGCTGTTACTGGACGCGTTGGACGAAGCGAAACTGCGCGAAGCAGCGGGCGAAGCGTTGGCTGCGGTTGAACAGATGAGCATCGACGACGTCGCCGCAAAGGTCGCGAGTGAGTCTGGACGAACCCTTGTGACGACTGACTCGGGCCTGCGATACGTGGACATCGTCGAGGGAACCGGGATGTCCCCGCTCGAAACTGATACGATCGAGTTCAACTATCGGGGGACGCTCATTGATGGGACTGTCTTTGAGAGCACGTTCGAGACCGAACCAGCCGTCCGGGAATTGGGCGCACTCATCCCTGGCCTCACCGAGGGCATTATGTCCATGAAGGAGCACGGTCAGCGGAAGCTGATCCTCCCTCCGGGGCTTGCCTTTGGGGAGAATGGCATTCCAGGCCGCATACCTCCCGAGTCCATACTGATCTTCGAAATCGAGTTGCTCACCGTCAGGTAAGCGGTTGGAGGCTAGCGACGACGGCGCCGGATTGCCGCCACTGACGGGATGCCTCTGCCGCGCAAACCCGCTGGCCCACTGTAACGTCATGGTAATCTTGACGTGCCGGCGTTCAGGTGGATGGCGTCGGTTTCACTCGATGTGCTAGGATAGGGGCTAGGTCGGAGGGACCAAGGCCGGGAACGCCAGGTGGCCACGCATTGCGAGAATCCACAAAAAGTTACCTATGCCCCAAAACATTGGCAGAGCGACGCAAGTAGAATCCGAGGATGCGGGCCAGTCAGCCGCGAGCCGCCGTGTTCGGATTGCACGAAGCTTTACCTTCGAGGCCGCCCACCGGTTGCCCGAGTTGCCACGGGGTCATAAGTGTGAGCGGCTTCACGGCCATAGTTTCCGCGTCGAGTTGGTTTGTGAGGGCGAAGCAGACCCGAGGACAGGCTGGCTGATCGATTTTGCAGAAATTAAGCGAGCGTTCGCTCCGTTCTTGGAGCGACTCGATCACCGATACCTAAACGAGATCGACGGGCTGGAGAATCCGACTGCTGAGAGCATTGCACGCTGGATCTGGATGCGCGTTAAACCCGTCCTGCCGCTACTGAGCCAGGTGAACGTGGCGGAAACGTGCACCTCGCATTGTGAATACGACGGCTAGGCGCGTCTGCTTGCAGGGTGAACGTCTCCGTGCAACGTCGGCTCTGAGTTGTATGGGCGCGGACTGCCGGCTAATTGCCGGCGCGTTCGCGATTTGCGCGGAGAAAAGGGAAGGAGTCAGTCTGTGAATAAGACGACTCCACAACTGGAAGGAGAGAACCGAATGAGAATGAAAATCGCAAACACCGTTCTGGTCGCATTGCTGGGACTTGGGGTCTCAACCGCTGTTGCCTGCCCCGGCAAGGGGAAGGCAAAGAGCGGGTGTGACAAGCCTTGCGGTGCCAAGTCAGCCATCACCGTGGCAGACAAACCTGTTGATGACGGTCGATCCGAGACCGAACTCAAAACCGCAAAGGGCGGGTGCAGCAAGCCGTGTGGTAAGTCGGCTGTCACCGTCGCAGACCAGCCCGCAGTAGCCAAGACGGCAAAGGGTGGATGCAACAAGCCTTGCGACAAGCCCTGTGGTGCCAAGGGCGGCGAGTCGCTTACAGTCGGTTGCGAAGGCTGCCCATCCGGTTGCAGCAAGGATTGCTGCAAGAACAAGGGTGCCGCGCTGACCAGTGGAAAGAGCCACCCGTGTCCGCATGCCGGTGAGTCCATCACCGAGTCGAAGTGCCCCATCCGCCAGAAGACCGACAGTGTCTTGGCCTCGATACCCACGATGAAATACCGGGTCGGTGATGAGGTTGCTTGCTGCTCCAAGAGCGCCCAGGCATTGTCTGAGCAGTCGGGTAAGCCGGTCCAGTACGTTGTCGGCGAGAGCAACTTCTCCCAGAAGAGTGACGCTGTTGCAAAGCTGACGTCCCTCTTAGAAAACGAAGCCGAGGAATTCCAGACGATCCAGTATGTTGTGGATGGGAAAGCCTATCATTGTGCCAAGTCCGCAACCGGGGCGGCAGAGCGGTCTGTCAAGGGCATGACCTACCGCGTCGGTGGTGTCGACTTTGCCACGCAGGAGGAGGCCGAGGATGCCTTGAGCTCGATCGAGAAGGTCGTCTCCAACGTGAAGCTCAGCTACAAGGTCGGCGACAACACTTATTGTTGCAGCAAGACCGCCGCCGCCAAGGCGAAGGAGGCCGGCAAGGAAATGACCTTCGTCGTCGGCGACACTGAGACGAGCTGCGAGATAACCGCGAAGATGAACCTCGCGGAGGCGAAAATCCGGGCGATTGTCGAGGCTGCCGTGCGAACCTCACTCTCGCTCTAGCGTATAAACAACAGAATCTGTCCACCAACGATAGCACGAAAGCCCAGGGTCGCCTCGCCCTGGGCTTTCCATTTTCCAGCGTGCCCACCGATCGGCGTTACGCTATGTCCATTTCGTCCAGCACGGCTGCCGCTTGCGCGACAGCATCCTCCGAGTCGTCGGCCAGGGTGAGCTGGCCGCTTTTGTGGAACTTCTCGAGCTCTCCTGATGGGGGCTCGTCAGATCCAAGCAGGATCACGCGCTTTTCGCTCTTTAGGGCGAGGACGATCTCGGACAACGTGCCCAGCGATCCCGGACATGCGATCACCACGTCACTCGATAGCACGTTGATCACGTTACGTGCATCACCCATGCCCGTGCACACTACGACATCGA
The DNA here is from genome assembly GCA_964405925.1 of uncultured Phycisphaeraceae bacterium. Lineage (GTDB taxonomy): Bacteria > Planctomycetota > Phycisphaerae > UBA1845 > UBA1845. The sequence goes on from CAYOQG010000069.1 coordinate 4,150, forward strand.
GATCGGGCGAAGCCTTCTTGGCGTTCTTGTCCGGTACGATGCCGATCACGATTCCGCCCGCCTTCTTCGCCCCGCGGGCCGACGCAGCCATCACGCCCTTGTTGCGCCCACCGTTGAGCAGAATCCATCCGCTCTTGGCAATCAGCTCCCCAAGCCGCTCCGCCATCTCGGCGACCTCCGACTTGGCCTTTGACCCACCCATCACACCGACGACCGGTTTACGTTTATGCATTTGACGCGCCCTTTCCTATGATTCGTGCTCACAGAAGCGTGTTTCATCCTTGTGCCACGCTGCCCCCCCCTCTTTCCCCCCTTGCGAACGGGGGACGCGAAGGGGACGTCGCTGCACGAGTTCCTAAAGCGCTATCGTACGACTCCGCTTGCCCAGGCACAGGTCTAGGCATTAAATACCTGACATGGAGCCTTCTTTCGAGCTTTTCGACCACACCGCCGACATCGGGATTCGCGTTCGGGCAGCCACGCTGCCCGAGCTGCTCGCACCGGCGGCTGAGGGTCTCTACGCGGTCATCGGCGAGGTTATGGCTGGAGCGGAGGCAGACCCTATCTCCCTCGATCTGACCGGCGCCGAACCTCCCTCGCTGCTCCGCGATTACCTGGGCGAGCTGCTCGTCCTGTTCGATCGAGACGACCGACGCGTCATCCTGCTAGATGATCCAACGTTCGACGAACAGCGGTTGAAGGTAACCGCCCGTACCGCGGATGTCGATCAGGACCGAAGCGTTCTGATTCGCGAGGTCAAAGCCGTAACGTATCACGAGTTGGATATTCGTTCGATTCCCGGTGGCTACGAAGCCGCCATCATAGTGGATATATAGACGATGTCTGGACCCTACGAAGGACCGCTGGAGCGTATCGACGACACCCGATGGCGCATCCCCAAGTCATATAAAAAGGAGATGCGCGTTGACGGGATCATCTACGCCGACGACGTGCTCATGGAGCAGGTCAAGAAGGACAAATCGCCCGAGCAGGTCGCCAACGTCGCGTGCTTGCCGGGTATCGTCGGTGCGTCGCTGGCCATGCCGGACATCCATTGGGGTTATGGTTTTTGCATCGGCGGGGTCGCTGCGACCGACCCGAAGCAGGGTGGTGTGATCAGTCCCGGCGGCGTGGGGTACGACATCAACTGCGGTGTGCGACTGCTGTCAACCAACATCGATGCCGAGGACGCCAGGTCTCGAATGCAAACCATCGTCGAGACGCTCTTTAGAACAGTCCCTTGCGGCGTGGGTCGCGGTGGTGTCATCAAGTTCGACAAGAAGCAGCTTCGACGACTGATGGCGGAGGGGTCCCGCTACGTCGTCAACGAGGGCTACGGATGGGACAGTGACATCGAGATGACCGAGGCCCGCGGCTGCATGGAAGATGCCATGCCGGATGCGGTCTCCAACACCGCACTGGAACGCGGCTTTGATCAGTGCGGCACACTCGGCAGCGGGAATCATTTCCTTGAGATTCAGCTCGTCGAGGAAATCTACGACGAAGAAGCCGCCAGCGTCATGGGTCTGGTCAAGGGCAATATCGCCGTCATGATCCACTCCGGGTCGCGGGGGCTCGGCTATCAAGTATGCGACGAGTCGATCAAGGACCTGCGAAACGTGCCTCGCAAGTACGGCATCGATTTGCCGGACAAGCAGCTCGTATGTGCCCCCGTCGAATCCAAAGAGGGGCAGCAGTACTTCGGTGCGATGAAGGCAGCCGCCAACTTCGCCTGGGCCAATCGGCAGATTCTGACGTACTTGGCGCGGAAGGCACTGGCTGAGGTCTTTGGCCAGCCGGCGGAGCGACTCGGTCTGATGCAAATCTACGACGTCGCCCACAACATCGCCAAGATGGAGACCTATGAGATCGGCGGCAAAAAGGTCGAGGTCTGCGTGCACCGCAAGGGTGCGACGCGGGCCTTTCCGGCTGGTCACCCGGAACTGCCCGATCGCTATAAGTCGATCGGCCAGCCTGTCTTGGTCCCCGGCGACATGGGCCGATCGAGCTACGTCCTGACCGGTCAGGAAGCCGCCATGAACGAGACCTTCGGAAGCTGCTGCCACGGTGCCGGCAGAGTGATGTCCCGCGGAGCAGCCATCAAGGCTGCCAGGGGTCGATCCATCGCCAAGGAGCTTTTAGCCCGCGGTGTCATCGCCAAGGCCCGAGGCCGAACCGGCCTCGACGAGGAGCAACCCGACGCCTACAAGGACGTCGTCAACGTCGTCGACGTCCTCCACAACGCCCACATAAGCCACCGCGTCGCCAAACTCAGACCCCTCGGGGTCATTAAGGGTTGAATCGTGGCCGAGAGCTTCCAAATCAGGGACCATACTAAGCTCGGCGAGATTCCCGAACTCCCGTACCTGCTCCAGCTTATGATGGCCCTTGACGCCGTACGTGCGTCATTGCGATGGCTTGAGCGGGTTCTCAAGGCGCACGGCGTACGAGACCACGCTGATCGTGCCGTGGCGTTGGGCAGTGCAATGGGGTGGTGCGCGGAGGCGTTTCGGGTGTTGGGGGAAGGGCGTAAGCGGGGTCTCATAGTCGAAAGTGCCGTCGGTAGCAGCGCAGACGTGCAAGCGCTCTGGAAAGACTTGTCCATGCGCTCACCTCCTGCGCTCATCAGGAAGTTTCATCGCGTGCGGGACAAATACTTCGGGCATTGGGACGTCGAAGTCGCACGCAACTTCATAAAACTCCAGGCGCGCGGTGAACACGTCGAACCGCTGTTCGAAACCGATGACAAAGGCAGATTCCTCGAGACACGGTATCGGTGGGCCCAGGCGGCCTTTTTTCATGATCTCGTTGATGACCCATCCGACCTTGTCGCGATGCGCGAACTGGTAAAGGACATCAGCCGGACACTGGGTACCACGGCCAATCTCCTTTCCCAAGTCGTTGCCGTTCTCCTCAAGAACTCCGGGCTCGAATTCGAGCCCTTCGACGACGATGCCCCGTAGGGGCAACCGAAAATAGCCCAGCGATTCATCGCTGGGATGATATAGGCAGAGAAGACCCGAGTCCCGTAGGGACGATTGAACCATAAGACAGCCCTCATCCGTCCCTACGGGACTCGCGTGCTGTGCCAACACTGCGTCCCAGCGATGAATCGCTGGGCTACCACCAGACGTCCCTCCGGGACGAGGAACATTATTGAACTCCGTTGGTGACGTAGAGGAACCTGTGTCAGGAAGCGACGGTTACCACGTGGAAGAAGCTGTTTCAGGAGGCGGCGGACTTAGCGGCGGAGGTGGGACCTGACCGGTTCATCGCCAGCGCTCATTCAACGGAAGGGATCGAGGGGATCGTGACCGTGTGGTGTTGGGGTGATAATCTCCAACCCACCGGGCCTGGAGACCCGATGTGGCCCCAGCCAGTTTTTTCCACATTCAGGTGTAACCGCGGCTTCGGTGTGCCGTCTAACGGGCCAGGAGATCGCGATGGCCGACGACGATGGGCAGTTGGCAGCCCGAGCCGCCCGGGGTGACAAAGCCGCACTCGAAGTGCTCTACCACCGGCACGTCGACACGGTCTGGCGGTATGCGTGGCTGCGGACCCATTCACGGCACGACGCTGCCGAGATCGTTCAGGAGGTCTTTCTGCGCGTCACCCGCTCGATCCGCCAGTTTAAGGGACGAAGCGCGTTTGCGACCTGGCTCTTTGCGGTCACCCGCTCGGTAGCCATCGAGCAGGCTCGCCGCGAGCAGCGAACGCGGACTCAGATTGTCAGTGACGGCGTGCTGCGGTTCGTCCCAGCAGAAGAAACCGTCGAGAAGCCCTCGCAGGATGACGCATCGTTGGAAGCAGTTCGCAGTGCTGTTGCGAATCTCCCCGGTGCCCAACGGGATGCCATCGTGCTGTACGAGCTTTCGGGGCTTGGCATCCAAGAAGTCGGCGAAATGCTCGGCTGGAGCGAGTCGCGCGTGAAGGTGACGCTCCATCGCGCCCGCCGCCGACTTCGTGACCTGCTCCGCGAGTGCATTACCAACGGTGCGACAACGGCGACACGTGATCGCCAAACGAAGACGTAGGGTGGGCCATCAACCCACCCAGTAGAATAGTGCCATGAACTGTCAGAAAGCCAGACAACTGATCCAGCAGCGGCTCGACGAGAGCCCAGGTGCCGAGCGCGGTAGAATGGGCAACGCCCATCAGGAGTCCGAGTCATCCGGCAAACGCGATTGGACCGACTTGGACGCCCACCTGGCTGCTTGCAAAGAGTGTGCAACGGAATGGGAGGAGCTGCAGCGCACGCGGGCCCTCCTTCAATCGGTTGCCACCGACAAACCCACAACCGAGGAGAAAGAAACCATGTGGAATGCCATTGCAGTAGCAGCCCCGGGCGGCCGAGGTGTGGTCACGCGACTTGGCGGTCGCCGGGCTATTTTGGAGTTCGCCGCCGCCAGCGTAGGCATTGCGGCTGTCCTGATGATCGCCCTCCAGGTCGGCCACGCTCGCTTCGGCGGCAAACCCTTCTGGCAGACGGCGATCGCTCAACTCCCGCACATGTCATTGCGCTCGAACGAGACCATCTTCGACACCGTCAAGGCCCGAGCGGGGTCGGAGTGGCGTCCGGTTGGCAATACACGCCTTGAGTTACGCCTTCCAGAAAGTGAGGACGTCCCCAACTACGTTGGGGCGGATGCAGTTTCGTCGCGTATGGCGGAAATGTCCCCAATGCCCACTGGATCGGAGGTTGAGGAGTTCCGGAACCTGGTCAGCTCTAGGGAGGTAAACGCACGCGGCTACATCTGTCCAAGCTCGTCCGATGATGAGCAAATCGAGCACGACCTTGACATGGGGGCCAGCAGATCCATGGCCGACTCCCCGAGCACCTTCGTCGGCAACGGGCTCCTGTTGGGTAACGCTTCTCCCGTGGGTGGCAGGAAAGCCAAAGGCTACGACCTATCCGGTGTTGATATCGACGGCGACGGTGTGGGCGACATGAGCGCACTGCCCGAAAATCCACGGCAATATTCCGACGGAAGGTCTCTGCATGCCGCTGATGTGCCAGCGATCGGGATGTTGTCCGAACCGAGTGAAGATAGTGTATTTCTCCCGGGGATCCTCTCGCCTCCCGCAGGGTCGGCACCGCAAAAATCGCCTCTGGAGGTCCAGTCGGTCCCTCCGGAGTTGGTGGTTGCGGGCCAGCGGGCAACTCCGACGGCGCTGGGCAGAGAGATACCGGAGCCTCGGAACGTTGTGGAGTCCGCATCCCGCCCGCAAGCCAAGATCATCAAAACCGGCAACGTCACTGTCGAAGTCGATTCGTACGAACAGGCGATGGACCGGGCTAAAGCAATCGCCGACCAGCACGGTGCGTTTGTGGCTGATGTATCGACGCGCGAGCAAACGGGAGGTGCACTGGCAGGCCACATCGTCATCCGCGTGTCACCGGAGCGTTTCGAGAAACTGTTCGACGCCCTCAAGACACTCGGTCGTGTCGAAACGGAGAACGTCAAGGCTGCGGACGTCACCGCCGAGTACGTCGACCTCGAAGCTCGAATCAAAGGCCTCGAGATCACCGAAAAGCGACTGGCGGAGCTGATCGCCAATAAATCGTTCGTCGACAAGGTGTCGTCACTCTTGGAGGTCGAGCGCGAGATGAACCGGGTTCGCTCGCAGATTGAGCAGCTCACCGGTCAGTTGCGTGTGATGGCCGACCGGGTCGCCCTCTCGACCATCACCTTGACACTCCGAGAACCGGATCGGACCGTGCCTTCCGGTTCACTCTCCGTCGAGGTGCCAACGGTGGCCGAGGCTGCCAAGTCATTGGGGGCGACGCTCGCCGACCTGGGCGGGCGGCTTATCTCCGGCGAGACGTCCAAGCGAGACGATGGGACTCTGCTCGGTGAGTATCAACTCCAGATCAGTGTTTCCCGCTTTGACGAGCTGCTCGCGGCGATCGAGGCGTTTGGCCGGGTTGAGCAGCGACAGGTCAACGACCTACAGTTCGACATTGCCTCTGCCGCCTGGGCAACCGACGCAAAGTGCAACCTGGCACTGACACTCTTCGAGCGTTCGCGCCAGCTTCCATCCGGATCGCTGCGATTCGAGGTCGACCAATTACCGAGTGCGCTGACCACACTGACAACGAGAGCCACAGAGCATCAAGGCTCCATCGTCTCGAACCAGACGACGCGCCAGAGTGACGGTTCGAGCGTGGCCCAGCTTCAGATTCGCGTGCCCTGCGGCGAGTTTACTACCCTTGTCGATGCGATCGCTCCGGTGGGACGGGCAACCGGTAAAGAGATTTCGGGCGAGGCTGGCCCAATCGTGGGTGGCGCCGCCAGTTCGGTCTGCACGTTGTCAGTCGCCATGGGTGAGCGGGCTCGCCAGGTGCCCAAGGGGTACATGACCGTTGAAGTGGCCAAGTTCGACACCGCCCGCGATCAACTGAGTGCACTAGTAGCTGAGAAGGGGGCTCAGGTCCTCACCTCCAACAGCAAGCAGCGAAACGACAGCAGCTGGGAAGGCGTGTTCCGCCTCGGCATCAAGACCAGCGAGATGGAGACCGTCGTTCGGTGCCTCGAATCGCTGGGCCGCGTGACATCGCGAGAGATTGCCGGGCTCGGTTTGGGTGACTTGTCGCAGGCTGACCCCAACGCGATCGGTGCTATCGCATTGACACTCGCAGAGAAGCCCACCATCAGCCCGGCCCCTGAACGAGCGGGCGGATCAATACGCAAGCACTTGCGTGACGCTCTAGCAGGTGTGTACTCGTCGCTCGGTCTGATTGCCTATGGACTTATCGTGATCGCTCCCTGGCTTGCCCTGGTATTCATCCCTGCCTGGCTGATAACCCGCGTGCGACGAAGGCGTCAGGCGGCGGCCACCGAGCCTGCCAGCTCGTAGCCTTCTGGCGTATCATCGTTGGCATCAAAGGGTACAGCCGAAACCCGGTGACTCCAGTACGTCATTCGTCATCCGAACCGCGCGGGTCCTTGACGGGATCCCGTGCGGTCTGCTCTCGCCCGCTATCGCTGTCGGCAGCCATGGACTTCTGCTCGAGTCGAATGGGCCGCAAGCGCGGCAAGCGATTACAGTCATCGGGACAGGTGACGCAGGTCTCGCCGAGTTCGCAGACACGGTTCCCACAGCCCGGTTCAGTGACCGTCACGAGGACGGGGCGAAGCTGTAGGGGTTCAATCGAAACATAACCAGGGGCAAACAGAGCACTCGCCAGGCCTTCCTTTACGAAGTCGATGGTGAACGTGCCGCGGGCGTCCTCGGAGACCGCCAGGATCAGCGTACCACCATACTTGGGGGGTGGCGCGTACGCAGGCTCAAGCCCTGGGGTCATCACGAGGTCTCCGAGCCGATACTCCAGATAGTCAACGCCCTCCGGGCCTTCGACGAAACTCGGGACGCCGTGAAACACGTAGTCCGGCCGTGAGATATCCATGAACCATCCAGCCTGCGGGTAATGGTCAGGCCCCCCACACATCGCCCACATGAGATGACACACTTGCCCCTCCGCGCAGTCCGAATCTTCCTGGCAGGGCTGCACCTCGAAATCTCGATCCCAGCCAAGTGGGAACGCGGTCCCTGCATCCCCGCTCACGAACCCCTTCATATCGATGTGAACCTGGAATATGCGAAGAACGTCAGGATTCCAGTTTGACACACGGATTTCCAGCGTGACCTTCTGCCCACCTCCGACAAGCACAATTTCGTTCCCATGAATCACGTGCGGACCGCTGGCGGTGACCGGAACGAGTTCCATCTTGGCTGCGTTTGCCGGGATGGCCAGCAAGACGGTGACAGACACAACGAGCAGGCTAATTCTCTGCAACATCACATGTCTCCTGATAGGGTGGCTGGTGGGGACCAACGCTTCGACATCACAGTGTAGACACCGGGTCCGAGAATAGTCAAGCAATCTAACACGAATTACTGGCGCCGCGTTAGGCGTTTGGCGTGATCCCGGAACACGTTGTAGGTTTCCTCTCTCCGCGAGCGTCGGGGGAAAGACTGGAAAAGGTCCTTCATTCCGAAAGCCGTCGGCAACAGAGGACGCTGAGGATGTCAAAGCCGCGCGTCGGCCCCGCTCTTCACCCGGCGAGTCCCGGAGCACGCAGGCTCAACTCCCAAACAGGGCAAAAAACATTGATGATCCCATCCATTACGGACGCGTCAGGCGAACCCGGTTGCAAACGCCAACAACCCAATGCCCGGCAGAACCATCAAAAACGCAGGAATCAGCAGATATTGCAGCACGCCGGTGTAGAGCAGGCCGAGGAAGAGCAGGAATCCGAAGGGCCTGATCTTCGCAAGAAAGGGGCCAACGGTCCGCGGGAACAGATGCTCGAGGACCCACGATCCGTCAAGTGGCGGGACGGGAATGAGGTTGAAGCAGGCTAGAAAAACGTTCAGCAGAAAGCTGAGCTGAAGCAACGTGCAAATCGGGCCAAAGACAAAGGCCAACGGAAACCCCGACGCCCGAACCGGCTCCGTGAACGCCGGAACAGCGAAATTGACCACTTGGGCGCCCGGTACCACCAGGCTGACAATGCAGCCCAAACCGAGCATCAGCGCCAACGAGGCCGACGCCAGAAGGAGGTTCGAACCCGGACCCGCAAGTGAGATCAGGATATCATCGCGCCGCGGTCGACGAAGGTTCTCGGTGCGAACTGGCACCGGTTTTGCCCAGCCGAAAACACCCACATCGAGCATGAACAAGATCAAGGGCAAAAGAATCGTCCCCACCGGGTCAATGTGGGCCGTTGGCTTGAGTGTTACCCTCCCGGCACGCCGTGCGAAGTCGTCACCGAGCCACCATGCTGTGATCGCGTGGCCGCACTCGTGGACGGAGAGTGACAGAATAATGACCACCAGTCCAGCGGCAATCATGCCCCAGTTGTGATCCTTCTCCCAGAAACTCTCCCCTAGAATCGGCGGTTGTCGTGCCAGGCCCGCCGCCGGTTGAACCGCGCTGTGATCACGGACGGGTCCAGTACCTTGCGAGGATGATTCCACATCGATCCGGTCAAGGACGGACGAGCTATGAACGACTATACCGATCGTCGCGAGAACCGAGACACATAGCCCGCCCACGAGAAAGACAAACGCTGCCGTGCACATAGCCCGTGAATGGCTGTTAGCCCGGGTCCTGCGGACTCTGACACGGTGCAAAATGAGCAAAATCACGGTTATAACGGCTGGTGCCAGCCCGATGACTGGAACAAACACAAGCGACGAACAGATCAACGCCCATACCGCCAATGGTGAGACGCGCGGCCAGAGAAGGGGTGTCTTCTGCTCGGGCTCGGCGTCCGACACAGCCAGGGTTCTCGGTGCAACCGGCGGAGCGAGTTGCCCGGTTATCAAGGCGAGCAAGGGTGCAGCCTGATCGGGCTTGAGGATGAATTGGATCGCGAGTTCGAACGTTTCGATCCGGACGATGTGGCCGGCGCCGTGCGGTGAGACGTACAAATCCCGGACCCAGGCGTCAGCCGGCAAATCGACGATATCATTTTCACCGCGCAGCACGATCCGCTGCGGCGATAAGTCGACATGCCACACCCGCCGGTTCACGTCGACCCACACGAGAGAGGGCGTCATTTTATTGTCGGCTTCGTCGACGGCTGTGGGCATACGCCCTGTTCCCTTCGCGTCGCTGTATCCCGGGTCAGTTCCAACCAATCTGCCCTATTGCAAACAATGCACGGGGACGCTGCTATGCCCCACCGCGATCAAAGAGCTACAGGCTCAAAAGCTCAAGGCGGCTGATCGAACTCGTCGCTGCGGAAGCCGCTGCCCAGATACGCCTTGCGAACGATGGGGTCGCCGACGATCTCGCGAGGTGCTCCCTCGGCAAGCTTTTTTCCCTCGTGAATAATGTAGCTGCGATTCGTCACCCGCAGCGTTTCCCGCACATTATGATCGGTCAGCAGAATCGCAATACCGCGGTCGCGCTTCAGGTGCAGGATTTCGCGCTGCAAATCCTCGACCGCTTTCGGATCCACGCCGCTAAACGGTTCGTCAAGCATGATCAGCTTGGGTTCGGTCACTAACGCGCGGGCGATCTCGAGTTTGCGGCGCTCTCCACCGGATAGCGTTCGAGCCAGCTGTTTGCGTTGCTCGATGAGCCCAAATTGTTCGACGAGTTGGCCGGCCTTCTCGCGTCGCTGTTGCCGCGTAAGATCGCGCATGGTCTCGAGAATGGCCAGGATGTTGTCTTCGACGGATAGCCGCTGAAACACGCTCGGTTCCTGGGAGAGATAGCCCATGCCGAGTTGAGCCCGCTTGTACATGGGCAATTCGGTGACGTCACGACCATCGAAGGTGACGTGCCCTTCGTCGGCATCAATCATCCCCACGGTCATGCGGAAGGTTGTGGTCTTGCCTGCACCGTTTCGTCCCAACAGACCCACGATCTCGCCGGGATCGACGCGGAAGCTAAGACGGTCAACAACGGCCCGTCCGCTGTATCGCTTGACGAGGCTGTGCGCCTCAAGCAACGGCTCTTCGTTAATATGCATTCTCTCTTCTGGCGGCCTTTGGAACGGCCTCGTTCGCTCTGGCCCTCGGAGCCTTAACTACCAGGTCCGCCGTCACAACAAAAGGCGCGTATGGAAGACATCCGAATTTCACCGGTCAGGCTGTTGATAACTATGTCATCATTACTCGGCTAGACGCCGGTTCACGCCGTCGAGAACCCTGAAAATTGTGTAACCACAGTGTCGTCGCCGTGCGCGCAACACCATATTCTGCAATGGGTTATGACAACAACGCCGACCGTGGGGCACCCTAGTGGCCCTCACCTCGCCTTCTCTGCCAGCGCAGCAAGTCCACCTGGGCTGATCCACCTGCGGCCCGAGTAGATCGTTAATACCTTGTGGATAAACCCGGGACCGGCGCCTGGCCTTGTCACTCCTGCTGCCCTCACCGTATCCAACGCATTCGCCCAACGTCGGGGATGATCCCCAACCGGTTCAGACCCGGAACAGGGAGCCAGCTCAGGCGATACCCGCTGGGCCAATACACAAAAAACGCCTTTCCGATAAGCTGATCTTCCGGCACGGTTCCGAGCTGAAACGCCTCGCCTCGCGCAAGCAGGTGCTCACCGGGAACATCCCACAAACGTGAGTCCTTGCTTGCGGCTGTGTTGTCACCCAGCATGAAGTATTCGTGTTCCCGCAGCAACAGGGGACTCTCCGGGCTTGCCCAACCCGAGCGCGGTGCCCAAGGTAGTGACAGAGCTCTAAACGTTGGGTTGTGGTAATAGTAGATGTCCCGCTCCACAGACAGGTGCGCTAGCTCAAATGCGCCCTTTTCTCCGTGGATTTGTGGCGGCACGCCCGCTCGCGGAGACAGTCGGCACAGGGCTTTCAGGTCGGGACCGTAGTAAGCCGGTGAGTTCGGATCATCTGAAGAGGCCAGCACCTCCCTCCCGCCAACCTCAATGGCAAGCCGATAATCGACATTCTCGAAGTTGATCTCGACCGATCTGCCGGGCGCGAAAGGGGCAAGCTGCTTCGAAGCCATCAACGGCGTTGATGCCACAGGAATGCCATCGGACTCCGCCAAGGTGATGAGCCCATCCATATGGATCGACGCCCAAAACGCCTGTTCAGGTTTCTCCAGTCTGATTCGCAGTGTGCCTTCATGGCTAGTCGGTGTGAGAACGAGACGCACGCGAAGATCGGATACAGGAGGAGGGCGATGACCTTGTTGGTGAATGTTGTATGCGTTGCTCGCCCGAATGTCCTTCCCGGCAAGTTCGATGTAGTCCTCGGAAAGCGCCCGATCCTCGAACTTCAGGCGGCGACTCGACACCGTCAACCCCGACGAAGACCCGCGGTTGGGAAGCCATCGCGGTTGATGAGCTTCAAGTTTCTGCGGCAAAAAGTCGTGATCGTACACGCGAAACCATAGTGCCTTTTGAGCCTCCGGCGTCTTGCGAGCGATGGTCATCTTTGCAGCCAGTTCGTCCAACACGCTTGTGGGCACTTCGGATAAACGCGAGCGAGTCTGGATCCCGGCCCGCAGCTCGTACTTTTCTTGACGAATCTCATCCAGTGTCGCAACCGTGTCTTCTGAGAGCTTTTCGACCGGGACCGTGTACACGTCGCCGTCGACGATCATCAGCACTTCGTTTGGAAGACCGGCCAACCTTTTGATGAAGTTCGTTACCCCGTCCGAGGGATCCTTGAAAACCGTGACATCCCAACGCGCCGGTGCGAGCCACCGCCCACCGATATCAAAGGGCCATTTCAGCACCAGGATTCGATCGCCCTTCTCCGCGTTTCGGCTGTCGTCGTTGATTCTCAGGTTTGTGTTGGCGTAATTGCAATTTGGACAGATCGCTTTGGCAGATGACCGGACCGGCATGACCTTTCGGTTGTCACCCAGATCGCGCAACCCGTACGCAAACTCGACGCCGCAATTTTCACAAACGATCGTCCCATGGGCGCCATAAAGCGTTGGCGCCATCGAGCCCGTCGGAATCACGAAGGCCTCGACGACGAACGCCCGGAAAACGAACGCCAGGATCAACGCGATCACGATCGACTCGATCGTCTCTTTGATCCCTTCGCGTTCGTGCTTTTCTCTTGCTTGTTCAACCGCAGCAGTTGTCACACTTATTAACTCTCGGTCAGACCTTCGTCGTAACCTCACGATTGTGACGGATAGTCGAGCCCTTGGCAACGTCGGATAACCCGCCCTTCGGTCGCATTCTGCGATCTACAGCGGGGGCGTTGGCTCTGATTGAGCGTCTGATTATGGCGGCACTCGCGCTGACGGCGGCGGATGTCTCTGAACACAATCGCCTCAGGATCCTGGACGAGGTGCGCGAGACCCTGCTTCCCGGTCCTCAAGTTGCCATCGATGGGGTCGTGCTGGGCGACAGATCTACCCAGCCTACATCCAGTCAGGTTGGCATAATGTCCGTCCTCGGGTAGGATCAGGTATCGAACAGGCTGACGGATGCGCGCGATCCGCCGTACGTAGGCGTATGTGCGCGTTCCGCCGCAACGTCGTGACAGGCCGAAGGGTGGGTGTCGTGGCGCGCTTTCTGATTGAAGTACCTCACACGAATCTTGACGCTGGCGGTGCCGACATGCGCAGCCGGTTAATGACTTGGGAGTGGAAATCGAAATTCAAGCGTGGCACCGACGAACTTGTGCTGGACTTCAGACAAAACCGATTCATCGAGCCATGGGCGCTGGTCCAATTCGTCGCTTACGCGCTTTGGGCCCGGGATGTCTTACGGCTCCACGTTCGCGCAGAGTGCGATCCGACGAACCCGGCGAATCGGTACGTCACATCAATGGACATCGATCGCGTCCTCGAGACTGGGGACTCAACGAACGCCTGGGATGAGTCGACGCAGAACACCGGTTTGCACGTACTGCGGACCCATTCCGACGTCAAGCGGTTCGTCGAAAGCGCTACTCGACTCGGTGCGGATTTGACGGCCGAATCGATGGATGCCCTGATCTACGGAATGGCCGAGCTTGGACGCAACGTCGTTCAGCACGCCGCCTCCCCCTGCGGCGGCGTCGCCATGGCACAGTTTTTTCCCGACGCAAAGACGGTTCAGATTTCGATTAGTGACCGAGGTTGCGGTCTCCGCAGTTCGTTGGGGCACAACTACCCAGAAGTCCGTACCGATCTGGAGGCGGCGAAGCTGGCGGTTCTGCCGCACGCCTCGGGATCCCCAGAGCTTCCCTTGAGGGCACAGTTCAGAGACGAGCTGCGACCCGATTCGTCGCCCGAGAACGCGGGCCTCGGACTGTTCTTCTGTAAAGAGATCGCTTGGCGTGCGCGCGGCGCCTTCTGGCTCGCCTCCCACTCTGCGCTACTGGGCGTAACGGGCGCGGACCCAGCCGCCCAACAACGAGTCTACAGGCGGATCAATACATGGGAAGGGACCTCGGTCACTATGCACTTCCCGGTGGATGGTGTCGTGGACTTCACCGACCTGCTGCGCATATGTCAGAACTTGTCGCGGGCCGCCCGAAGCTCGTCCGGTGAAGCCGGTTTGGATTTCATCGACGACTTGCCGGAGGACTTTGACGGCGAACGCATCCCGATTGCCAGCTTCCTCGAGGATGTCGAGCAGGCCGCCGACGTCCGTCGCTCGAGAATGCTGCCGGCGGTTAATGAGGGGCGCTGGGTCGTTTTGGACTTTGAAGGCGTACGATTTGCTACCCAATCCTTCGTCCATGCGTTGATCTACCAAGCACTGCACATCCAAGGTAGCCTTTTGCGTCTTTCGTTCATGAACTGCACACGAGCCACAGAAGAAGCTGTACGGACGGTTGCAGCTTACGCTGCCTCCTACCGCCAGATGTTCTAGAAGCCGACACCCCACCCCCGTTTGTCGTCCGTCTGTCCCGCGCCCGAAAAAATCCGTTAGCGAACGAGGGACCGCAATCGCTTAAGGTTGACCTTATCCAGGTCCGCTCCGCGGCCATCCTTGCCCTTGGGAGTCTCGATGATCATCGGAATCCCGGTCCAACGAGAATCGTTGACGAAGTGCGCGAAACCCTGTTTGCCAATCTTGCCCTTGCCGATGTGCTCGTGGCGATCAATCCGGCTCCCGAGCCTGCGCTTCGAGTCGTTCAGATGGATGCATCCAACTTGTGCCATTCCTATGACATGATCTAGCTCCTCGATCATCGCCACATAGTCGCTGGCTTTGCGGAAGTCGTAGCCAGCAGCGAAGAGGTGGCATGTGTCCAGGCAAATGCCCAGACGCTCAGGTTTGCTGACGCTGGCGATGATGGCCGCGAGGTGTTCAAATCGGTAACCGATGCTGGTGCCCTGCCCGGCTGTGGTTTCAAGCAGGATCATCGTGTCGTAACCCGCGCGCCGACGGTGGACCTCATCCATTGACTTCGCCACCCGCTTGATGCCCCCCTCAAGCGTGCCCGTGATGTACGAGCCCGGATGGAAGATCAGGGCTGCCACGCCCAAAGCTTCGCATCGCTCGAGCTCGTCTACCATCGCGTCGATGCTTCTTCTGCGGAGGGTCCGATCCGGGGAAGCCAGATTCACCAGGTAGCTCGCATGACCGACAACGGGATCAAGCCCGGTCCCGCGCCAGGCAGCCTTGAACGCAGCCACCTGAGCCTCGGATAGCTGCGGCGCCCTCCATTGCCGCTGATTCTTCACGAAAACCTGCAGGCAGTCGCACTCCACCGCGACCCCGGTGACGAACGCGTTCTCAAACCCGCCCGCGATCGATCGATGGGCTCCGAGGATCGGCCGCTTGCTGGCAGCCTTCTGCGAAGATTTCTTATTGTTGCTGACATTCATCCAGTCACACGCGAAGCCGCACGGGACAAGCGGCCCAGTCAAAGGCGCCTGGGAGTCCGAAGCCGGAAAATGTACTCGAAGAGGTTGACGTGGAGAACCGTTATGTTACCTTGTTTAGTTCGCCGTCGTGGCTTCGCTGCGGTCGGTGTACGTACAACCGAAAGCGTGCTCTTTGACAATTGAAGAAGCGGACGCAGGTTTGCCGGAGCCTTCGGTCTCCCCGCCGGGGAGTTACGATGGAAGCCATCCGGCAGACCTTGGTGTTGTGGAATCAACCACGGGTCTTTGCGGATCGCGCGAAGGACAGAGGTTCCTTGTGGGGATCGATGTGTCATTGCGTTGTCCGCAGAGAATCTCAAGCGCTGGAAGGTCGCTTGACCAGGCATGGATTCTGGCCACGACTGGCAAGGGCACAGGCCTCTGACAGTTGTGTGACAGTTTCTCATGAGGGTGGTCAAGTTACTAAGAGTGCATGGTGGATGCCTAGGCGTCGAGAGGCGATGAAGGACGTGGTAGGCTGCGATAAGCCTCGGGTAGCTGTCAAGCAAGCTTTGATCCGGGGATCTCCGAATCGGGAAACCGGACGTCACTGGGCAACCAGATGGCGT
>CAYOQG010000070.1:0-20026 GCA_964405925.1 uncultured Phycisphaeraceae bacterium
GAAGGGCATCGCCCATGAGGAGCAGGTCGCCATCATGGGCGGAAGCTACGGCGGCTACGCGACCCTCGTCGGCCTGACCTTCACACCCGCTACATTCGCCTGCGGCGTCGACATCGTGGGACCGTCCAACCTGATCACGCTGTTGAATACGATTCCGCCATACTGGACGCCGATGATCGACGTGTTCACCAAACGCGTCGGCGATCATAGAACGGAGGAAGGTCGAGCCCTGTTGGCCCAGCGCTCGCCGCTCAACCACGTCGACCGGATTCGCAAACCGCTTCTGATCGGCCAGGGTGCCAACGACCCCCGGGTCAAGCAGGCGGAGTCTGATCAGATCGTGGAAGCCATGAAGAAGAAGAACCTGCCCGTGACCTATGTTCTGTTCCCTGATGAAGGTCACGGGTTTGCCCGGCCCGAGAACCGCACGTCGTTTAACGCGGTAACCGAGGCTTTTCTCTCGAAGCATTTGGGGGGACGGTTCGAGCCGATGAGCGAGGACATGACCGGATCGACCATCATCATTCCCGAGGGTGCACAGCACATTCCCGGTCTGCCGAAGAGCATTAAGACGACAAAGCCGACCACGGATGACGAAACGTAGTAGCGGTTTACCTCTACCTGCTGCTTAAAGGAGCCCGCGGCGTACTTGCCGCGGGCTCTTGTCGTTGTGCCCTTGCGTCGTCGGGTTGTCAATCGTCACGGTCGCTCTTGATGGAGAGCGAGAGTCGCGCCGGTGTCAGTCTTTGGAAGTCCCAGGTGTCGTAGGTTGTTTCGAGCAGTGTACGGATGCTGGAACGCACTGGGCCCTGATGACGCCGCCGCCCATTGCAGTAGATGGTCACCGGTTTTTCCAAATCCACAAGCCCGAGCGGGAAGAGAATGTCGATCTTCCCGCACTTGCGGGTCTCGATGTTGATCGTCTGCCCTTGGACTGTAGCTCCGATGTACCCGAGCTTTTCCTCGAGAACCGCCGTGATGTACTCATCGCGGTCGGTCAAAGGCGACGGAAGGATCGAGAGCTGCTCTTCCTCCCACGCATCCCCCTTGAATTTGGCTAGTCGCACCCACCCGGTGTCGCCCTGGTCGGGGTATCGGAACCAGTGAGAGATATGGCGAGCAGACCTATCCCGTCGATGTGCGAGGATCGTCCCGATCTCCTTCAAGAGAGCTTCCTCGTGTTCCGGCTGGTCTTGTGACAGCTCGAGCGCCCGAATTGGTAGTCCGGCGCGAGACACCAGAGCCACGGCAGCGCGATTGTGGACCGGAACGGCCCTCGTTCGAAGCGAGTCGGCCGATTCGTAAGCCTCATGCCAGACGGTGAGCACTGGAAGCGACCGCAGGTTGCCGAGCAGCAAGGGGTACAACTGCTCCGGATAGGGGACACGCAAGTACGAGGACACGAAGATCGCCCCGGCGAATTCATGCGGATGTGCGACAGCCGCGATCCAGGCTGCGTCCCCGCCAGTATCTTTCCCCCAAAGAAATGTTCGATCCGTGTCGAGGTGAAGCCGACGACGAACCTCACGCAGAAAGCGCCGAAACACATCGCTCTGGGGCACTTCCCTGGCGAACGCTGCGTCAATGGGACGGGACGGGCACAGAATGATGAACTCGTCATCCGTCGACTCGCCCACCAAGCCTCCCGTGAAGTAGATGCAGTCTTTGTGGTCCCACCCACGACCGGGCATACAGATGACGCTGGGATAGCGAGCGGTCGGATCGTAGTCTGATGGAAGGAGATACCCGATCTCGATCTTCTCACCGGACGCTGAGACAAAAGGAAACGTGCCCCCGTTGTCTTCGGGTGCTTCCCACAACCGCGGGTGCCCAAGGGCGTCTACGACCGCCGCGATGGAACCGTCAGCCGCAGCGTCGATCTTGCCGATCAGCGTTCGTCGATCCTCCGGTGTCTCTGTGCGGAAGAAGGACTCGACCAGTTGGACCAGCGTTGAAGCATCGCCAGGATGGATCGGCTCCGACTGCGTGCCGTCACTTGCCAGAGCTGTGGTGACCGTCAGAAGGAATATCCAAATCAGCCGCATGCAACGTGAATCTGGAGTTTTGCGGCATGTCATGCGTTTCTCGCTCATGTGCCTGCGTTTGCTTCAAAGGGCCTGCGGTGCCGACATCGAGCGGGCCACTTCAGGTCTTCGTTCAGAATACCACGACCATCCAAAGCCGGGCAAACGGCGCCTCCGGATCGCGCAGGAAGGACACGATTTGCGAACATGGACATTTGTGTCATACTAGTAAACGAGGTGGTGCGTTGCCGGAAGGATGCATCCCTCACGGGCGCACAGCGGTATCTGGCTGTTGACCGTTGCGAGTCCCACGCATGGCGTCAGACAAAACCGTGCTCATTGCCGAGGACGAAACGGATCTCGTCGAGCTGCTCCGTTACAACCTCGAGCGGGAGGGGTACCGTTGTCGCTGTGCGATCGACGGCGAACAGGCTTTGTCGGAAGCGCGGCGCGACCCTCCCGATGTCATCATCCTGGACCGGATGCTCCCCAGGCTCTCCGGTGACGATGCTATTTCGAGGTTGCGGCGCGACCCGAAAACAGCGAACATCCCGGTCCTCATGCTGACGGCCAAGGCGGAGGAGTCTGACGAGCTCGTCGGCTTTGCCCTCGGCGCGGACGACTACGTTTCCAAACCGTTCTCGATGAAGCTTCTGCTTGCCCGTGTCGGGGCATTGCTGCGCCGGACGGCTGCGGCTTCTTCGCCGTCAGACGTGCTTACGATCGGATCCATGACACTCGATCGCAACCGCCGGGAGCTGACCATCGAGGGCCAGGGTGTCACGCTCACCGCCACAGAATTCGGAATCCTCTGGGAGCTGGCAGCGGCTCGCGAGCGGGTTCTGACCCGGGAACAGCTTATCGACGCCGTCCTCGGATCCGGGGCAGTTGTTACCGACCGCACCATAGACGTGCACGTGGCAGCGCTGCGTAAGAAGCTCGGAAACGCGTCCTCGCTTATTCAGACCATTCGAGGTGTGGGGTACACCCTGCGGCAGCAAACTGGAGCCGACACTTGAGTCGGGTGTTCAGGCGACAAAGCAAGCTATTTTGGAAGCTGTTCCTGGGCTACGCCGTTTTGACGACGCTGGCCCTTGGAACCTGCGTGCTGCTGATCCTCCGCGAATATGAGCAGTTCTACAACGAGGAGCTTACCGGGTACTTGCGGGCCCAGGCGGCCGCGTTTCGGAGCGTGGTCCAGGGACGGCTTGACGCGGCGCATGCCGGGCAACTGGACCGAATCGCCAAGGAGGCTGGTGATGTCAAGGTGGAGGGGCTCCGCGTCACGTTTGTCGCGGTGGATGGGACCGTGCTGGGCGATTCCCAGGCGGAGCCCGCCACGATGGATTCCCATCACGATCGCGCGGAGATTAAGGCGGCTCTGAGTGACGGTTGGGGCACGAGTACGCGATGGTCGGATACCGTCAAGCGGCCCCTCAAGTACGTGGCTGTTCGCGTCGGGCCAAAGGACAACCCCGAGGGAGTCGTGCGCGTCGCTCTGGGCGTCAGGACCATCGGCGCCAAGACACACGCCGTCCGCAGGATCATCTGGACGATTGCCATCATTGCCATGCTAGCGACGGTGGCGTTTGCCCTTGGACTTGCCCGGGTCTGGACCAGTCCGATTCGTCGAATCACCGTGATCGCAGGACGCATCTCACGCGGCGACCTGACCGCCCGGGCACGAATACGCGGGTCGGATGAGCTCGCCCGGCTCGCCGAGTCTCTGAACGACATGCGTGATCATCTAAGCCGTCAGTTGACCACGATCGACCACCAGCGGCAGACACTCAAAGCCTTGCTCGAGCAGGTTCAGGAAGGCGTCATCGTGGCAGGTCCTGACGGCAAGATCATCCACGCGAATCCAGCGGCAGTCAGATTGCTGCATCCAGAGGACGCTGACCATTGGCAAAGCGTTTCCTGGTCGGGGCGGCCCATTGAACAGTGTGTTCCCCAGCACGATCTTCAGCGGCTTCTTCTGGCGGGCGAGGTCACGAGTTCATCACCCCATGACTCGACGGCAGACGAATCACGGAGGCGGCGAGCGACGCACTCAGACAACGAGATTCGGGTTGAAGTACCGCGTGCCGACGGCCCGGCTGTCTTGCTCGCCCGAGCTTCGACGATTACGCTGCCCAGCCTGGCGGCGGATGGGAAGGGGCCCGGTCCGGTCGACCGACAGTCCTCTGGCAGAATCCTCACCCTCACCGACATTACTCAAATCGCTCGGACGATCCAGATGAAAACCGACTTTGTGGCGAATGCCTCGCATGAGCTGCGAACACCGCTCTCGGCGATCCGCGGGGCGGTCGAGACGGTTCTGAATATGGATTTCGAGAAGGACGCCGTGGCAGTAAAGCGGTTTCTTGGTGTTATCGATAGGCACACGCATCGCCTTCAGGCGCTCGTGTCTGACTTGCTGGCTCTTTCGCGGCTGGAAACCCCAGCGGGTGAGTTCGAACCCACGACAATTGATGTGCACCGCTTCTGTGTTGACTTGCGGGACCGGTGGGCCCATACCGTCCGTGAGAGGCAACTTGAGTGGGTGAGCACTGTTGCCCCCGAACTGCACGAAATCGCTGCTGACGCGCAACTGCTTGGCTTAGCCGTCGACAACCTTGTCGATAACGCCATCAAGTTCACGCCGGCGGCTGGGCGTATGGTCATCACCTGTAAGAAGGAGGGAGGCGATTTTGTGCTGGAGGTTGCCGACAATGGCTGTGGAATCCCACCACAGGATCAACAGCGCGTTTTTGAGCGGTTCTACCAGGTTGCCCAAGCACGTGGCGGTGACCGCATCGGCCCGGCTGACGCACGCGGCACCGGGCTCGGTTTAGCCATTGTTCGTCACGCTCTCGCCGCGATGGGCGGCACCGTCGCGTTGAGCAGCGAACTTGGTGTAGGCACGAGCGTAACCCTTCGAATCCCGCAGCCCACTTTCTAACAGGCAGAGCATGAGGCGTGCCTACCTATGGCGGCGCCGTTCCGCCGCGCGTATCGTGAAGCTGAGGACCAACGCCATCAGTGCCGCCGGGAGCGCGCCGAGCAGTGTCAATCGGGCGTCGTTGCGGGCTAACCCCCGACTAATGAAGTCGCCCAGGCCGCCGGCGCCAACGTATGTGGACAGCGTCGCGATCCCCACTGTCCAGACCGTCGCGGTTCGGATCCCCCCGACGATGATCGGCATAGCCAAGGGAAGCTCCACCATCCATAGGCGCTGTCGCGACGACATGCCCATCGCCTCCGCCGCCTCAATGGTGTCCGGGGAAATCTCCTTGAGGCCAATCAACGTGTTTAGCACAATCGGAAGTAGTGCGTACAGAATCAACGCGGTAACCGCAGGCCACATTCCCAAAACGCGGTAAAACGCAAAAAGAAACGCCAGCATCGCGAGGCTTGGGATGGTCTGAACGACTTCCGTTCCACCCAACACCACCGCCTGGGCTACGCGATACCGGTGGATCGCGATCCCGGTCGGAACACCGATGAGGATCGCGATAACCATGGCACTACCGGTCAGCGCGAGATGCTCCAAGACCTTTCTTGCCAGTTCGACACGGCGGTCGGACAGCATCGTCACAAAGCCCTCGTCGCGACCGACACTTTGTCTTGGGCGCAGGGTCTCGGTTGGCGGCACGATCGTTTCACGTTGTAAGACCCATTCGCGCGCGACGGTGGGAGGCGTCTTCTTCAGTTCGTCGACTGCGAAGTTCAGCCCCCTCATGGTCCGATCGTCGATCGTACCGGCGAGACCAACCAGCGCGTCCCGAACCTCCGGATGATCCATGAGCAGCTCATTCCGCACGACCGGAGCGGCATCGTAAGGTGGAAAGAATGAGCGATCGTCATCCAAGGTGTGCAAACGATAGGCATCGAGCCGACCGTCCGTGGCGAACGCACAGATCGCGTCCACTTGGGCCTCAGCCAAAGCCTGGTACATCAGCCCCGGGTCGAGATCAGCCGCCCGAGCGAAGCGAAAACCGTAGACTTGCTGAAGACCTGGATATCCATCGGGCCGCTCCATGAACTCCGCCGTGAACCCTACGGAAAGTTGGGAAGCCATGGTGCGCAAGTCGCTGATTCTCGCCCAATCATAACGGGCGGCGTCTTGCGCTCGAACGGCGATCGTATAGGTGTTATTGAAACCGATCGGCGGAAGCCACACCAGCCCCAACTGCTCGCGATAGGCCTTTGCAACGACGCGGAACACTTCGTCCCGATCAGTTCGCACGCCCTCCTTCAGCACATTCAGCAGGGCGGTTCCCGTGTACTCGACGTAGATGTCCAGCTCGCCCGCCACCAACGCGGCGTGACACACCCCTGTTCCCCCGAGGCCGAAGCGACGCTCAATCTGCAAACTCGTGTGTCGCTCCAAGAGCTGTGCCACGAGCTCGCCCAGAATCTCCTGCTCTGTAAAGTTCTTCGATCCAACCACAACGCTGGAACGCGCCTGCCCAGGCGACGCCCCGGACAAACAAAGCGATACGGCAATCGCGACCGTTCCCCACCCGGTTCGCCCCTTCTTCCAGATTCTCCGCCAATACCTCATTGCGCGTCCCGTATGGTCAGCTGCGCCCGCGGCTTTGCAAACAAGTCTTCAACAAACTGCGATGCTGGATCCCTTAGAATCTCATCCTTGCTGCCAATCTGCTCGAGCCTGCCTTGGTGCATCACAGCAATGCGATCCGCCAGAATCAACGCCTCCACGATGTCATGAGTAACGAAGAGAACGGTTTTGCCAAGCTCCGACTTGATGCGCAGAAGCTCCCTTTGGAGCAGGCCTCGTGTGATCGCATCGAGCGCACCGAACGGTTCATCCATCAGCAGGTACTTCGGATCAACAGCCAACGCCCGTGCCACACCAACGCGCTGTTGCTCCCCACCGGACAGGTCATGCGGATACCGGCGAGCATAAGTGCCCGGATCCAACTCGACCAGAGAGAGCACCTCGCGTGCTCGTGCCATCCGTTGACTACGAGACCACCCCAAAAGCCTCGCCACAATGCCGACGTTTTCGTCGATCCTCATGTGGGGAAAGAGCCCGATCCCCTGGAATACGTAGCCGATCGAGCGGCGAAGCGCGAGGACATCGTGCTCGCGCACATCACGCCCATCTACGTGCACTGTACCGCAGGTCGGCTCGATCAAGCGGTTGATCATCTTTAGCGTTGTGGTCTTGCCGCACCCCGAGGACCCCAGAAGAACGAGAGTCTCCCCGTCGTGGACGGCGAGCGTCAGCTCCGCCACCGCAAACGTCTTACCATCGTCAAACGACTTGCAGAGATGATCCAGTTCAATCACGGATCGTGCCGGCCTTTACCATGAGAGCCCGGGTGTCCGAGCAACTCGCCTACCACCCGTGCAACCCGTTGACCTCGATCGAGGCACGCCCGATAAGCCTCCAGACTAATATCATCGATGTGCAACGTATGCAATCGGCAGTTGGCGCCCTGTTGCGTTTAAACCGTAATCTATTTTATAAAATAACGTTACGACCTGAAAAACGCAGTTACCCGTCGTCTGTTGACGTCATTTCCATTGTATTCTATCATTTTGCGTTCAATGCTCCTGGATCCGGAGGGTGTGCTTTGGACACCGAACTCGCCATTGAAGATCAAATCGTAGCATCGATCCGGCGGATCATGCGGGCAATCGACCTGCACTCCAGGCGTCTCGTCGAGGAGCACGGTTTGACCGGTCCTCAACTTGCGACCCTGCGGCAAGCGGCTCGCCTCGGTCGTACGACCATCGGGACGTTAGCGCGTGCAGTGCACCTGAGTCAACCCACGGTTACGGGCATTCTCGATCGACTTGAGCGGCGTAAGCTTGTGGACCGAACGCGGGATTGTGCAGATCGGAGAGTGGTAAACGTGGTCGTGACCGACGCCGGGCACCAACTGCTGAATCGCGCACCCTCACTTTTGCAGGACCGTTTCCGCCGGGAGCTGGGCAAGTTGCTGGAATGGGAGCGAACGATGACCTTGGCCGCTCTTCAGCGTATCGCTGAGATGATGGACGCCGAGGGGCTTGAGGCATCGCCCGTTCTGATCACTGGCCCGGTCGACGCCGCTGAAGAACCCGTCGAGACGCAGCAGGTCCCAATCCTACCCGTTACCGCTCGATCGCCTGCAAAGCAAGTCGCGGCAGGTCGTCCCAACTTCACCAAGCAAAGGAGTCTCAAGAAATGACGTGCGCCCCCCCGACCGTTGCCGACAGGCCTGGGTGCGACAGCGAGAAACAGGAAGCGTTGGAGGTCGCGTTCCCTGCGGTGTCCAAGTCACTCGCGCAGGATACCGAATGGTGCGTGGTGCGTGTGGGCGACGATTGGCGTCGAATTCGATTTCACGATTACGACCGATTGTACGAGATCCCGGGCCTGTATGAGAAGGTCATTTACGAGGCCCTTGAATGCTCGTCGCCCACGACGGTCTGCGGACTGCTTATGGACGAGCTAGACGTCGCTGATGAAGCCGTGCACGGACTTCACGTGCTCGATCTTGGAGCCGGGAACGGCGTTGTTGGGCAGGAGCTCGCTGAGCGCGGTGTGGACTTCATCATCGGAGCTGACATCATCGAAGAGGCAGCCCAAGCGGCCGAACGCGACCGCCCCGGGATCTACGAGGACTACGTCATCGCCGATTTCACTCATCTGAACGAGGTTGACAAACGCCAATTGTCGGCCTACGATCTCAACTGCCTCGTCTGTGTCGCTGCCCTCGGGTTCGATGACATTCCACCGCAAGCGTTTGTGACAGCGTACAACCTCATCCGTCCGAACAGTTGGGTCGCCTTCAATATCAAGCAAGATTTCGTCGAAAACGGAGATCATACGGGGTTTGCCACCCTTCTTCAGACGATGGTACGCAGCCACGTGCTCGACATCCGAAGGAAGAAGCGTTACCGCCACCGCCTGGCCACGGACGGTCGGCCCCTGCACTACATCGCCGTGGTCGGTCGAAAACAAGCCGACATTTGAACCCTTCGTCCAGGTCCCCACGCCCAAACTTCGCCGGTAGCGTTCCACTACCTGGATTTCGATGGTCTGACCCCAGTGTTGTATGCTCGGCGCTCGCCGCCAGGCGCCCGTGCCGCCATGCACGGCCCTTTCCGTCAACAAAGAAACCGTTACGCGTATCGACCTCAACTTCGCTGGAACGGTCAGACCTCGTGCCAGACCCGGAGCTGTCTGTCGTAATTACTGGTGAACGACGATCGACGGGATCGTCAAGGATCTGGCAACAAAACAAGGAGAAAAACGATGACATACAGTGGCGTTGACATCTTCAACGAACTTGTGGAGCTGCTCGACTATCTGGTAGTGGTCATTGCTGGACACATTAGCTACCTCGTCTGAGTCACAACGATGGCACGCAAAGAGCACTCGATTATGACCAAGAGCCCATTCCCATGATAAGCCCGGGTGCACGGCGTTGCCCGGGCTTTTCGTTTCGCACCCGACACCCCACCCTAGAACCCCACACTAATCTAAATCGCAGTGCGCGATTCGGCGCCACCGTTCCGAGCCGCGACCATGAGAGAGCGGACATTCGGCGCTGACACTGGCGCGTATTCGTGCACGGTCATTTAGCCGTCGAAACTCAACCCCAATGGGGGCCCTCTGCAGGATCATAAAGGGACCTGTTGTTGTTTAGTCCCCTGCAGGTGGCTCCTTGCCAGCCTCGTCGGTCGCGGCAGCGACGACGGTCACCGGGGCGATCTTTTCGAGATCCTCCTTGATTTTCTCCGCCTCGCCAACCACAACGATAATAAGCCTGTCTCTGGACATGAAACGCTTCGCGTCTCGAAGGACATCCTCCCGTGTGGTCTTCTTGATGCCGTCAAGATAGCGGTTCAGGTAATCCGCCGGAAGACCATCGTGCTCGATGAGCCACAGGTCCGAGACCGTCGCCTGGGGCGTTTCCCGATCGCCGGCGAAGCTGCCCATAAGATAAGCCTTGGCGGTGTCCACTTCCTCCGTGTCCGGCAGGGTCGTGCGGATGCGGTCAATCTCGTCGAGAATGACTCGTACGGCCTCCGCAGTGCTCGGCGTCTTAGTGAACGTGCTGACCGTAAAGCGCCCGGCGAAGCGGTCGGGACGCAGACTACCACGAGCACCATAGGTAAGCCCCTTCTCGACACGGATGGCCTTGTTCAACCGACTGGCGAAGCTGCCGCCGAAGATCTGGGACAGAACTCGGCTGCTGTAATAGCCCTCGTCGCGTCGCGTGATGCCGAGGTGTCCCACGCGGATCTGACTCTGCACGGAACCTGGCCGGTCCACAACATAGATGTGCGTATCCTGCGGTTTGGGGATATCCGGCAGCGATACCGTCGGTGCTGGTGTTTCATTCGTCCACCCGCCGAAGTATGCCTTCGCCAGGGTAAAGGCCGCCGCCGGCTTGATGTCACCTGCAACGTACAGCGTCGCCGCTTGGGGGCGCACAAACGTGCTCCACCATTTCTCGAGATCAGACGTCGTAAGGGCTTTCACATCCTCCGGCTCTCCGGTCGACGTTCGGGCGTAGGGGTGTGGTCCGAACATGCGCTTGCGCAGCTCCTGCTCGGCTACGTATTCCGGGGTCTTGGCCTGAACCATCAGACCGAGCAGCACCTGCTGCCGCATGACCTCGAACTCGTCTGCGGGAAACTTGGGAGTCCGTACGACCTCAGCCAGCAACTTGGCTGCCAGATCCGCTTTATCCGCGACGCACGAAGCACCGATCGTAGCCACGTCCAACGACGCGTCACCGTAAAGCGAGATCGCGTTGAACTCGAGCTCCTCGGCCATCTCCGCCGCGGTATGCTCGGCGGAACCCTTGGTGATCATCGAGGCTGCCATGGATGCGACACCTGGATTGGCCTCTGTCCACGACCCGTGAAGAACACCGAGCTTCAAGGTCACGAAAGGCACCTCGTGGTTCGGGACGACGACAACGTTAAGCCCGTTGTCCAGCGCCATCTTGTGGTGTTCGACCTCCGGGACTTTCGTCGTCAATGGTGCAACCGGCGGCTTGTCCGGATACCAGCTCGGGTGCTGCAGGTCCTCGCGGCATCCACCGCGGGTCGCCACACGGTTCACCTCAGGTTTTTGGACGGGAGCAGCCCCCTCGTCGACGTCCGCTTCCTTGCCGAAACCCAGCAGCTTCTTGAACATCGACCCGATTTGTGGTTGGACGATCCCCTCGGTCTCCCGCTCCTTGACAAGGTAAAGATTGGCCACCCGCTTGACATCGTCCACGGTAACGGCACGAATCTCTTCGAGACGCCTATTCGCCTTGTCCGCACCACCCTCGAGGGTCTCGTACTGGCCGAGCAGGCTCGCTTTGCTGGCGACGGTCAGCGTTCGGGTCACTTCATCGCGGAGATACTGGTTCTTCGCCTTTTCGAGTTCTTTCTCCGTTACCCCCTCGGCTTTGACTCGCTCGATGTGCTCGCGCATGACCTGAAGGACTTTCTGCTTGTCGCCCCAGGGCATAAGGACCGCCCCGGCAGCGAGCAGACCGTCATCTTCCAGGGTGATCTCCGCAGCAACCGCCGCCTGAGCGATCTTTTGCTCCTTGACGATGTCCAGGTAGATGCGACTGCTCTCTCCACCACCCAAGATGGACATCAGCATGTCAGCGGCGACTTCGTCTGGGTGTCCCAGCGGGACACCGCGGTAAATCAATCCGACGAGCGGTGCCGGCCCCTTCTTTTCCGGGATGGTCACGGACCGCGGCTCGGTCTGAGGCGGTTCTGTGATACCGAGCTGAGCGGGCTTGGGGCAGTCGGGAAGCCAGCCAAAGTACTTCGCCGCCAGTTCGTGGGCTTTGTCATGCTCGACGTCGCCAACGATCACCAGCGTGGCGTTCGCGGGAACGTAGTACTTGTCCCAGAAGGATTGAAGCTCGTCGATCGTCGCCGCCCGCAAATGCGGAATCTGCCCGATGGTCGACCAGCGGTACGGGTGCTCCTTGAACAGCACGGGCAGGACCTTCTCCATGACCGTACCATAAGGCCTGTTCAGCGAGCTCATTCTACGCTCTTCCTCCACGACGTTCCGTTCCGTGTAGAACCCCTCGTCGTCGATTCTCAGAAAGGCCATTCGCTCGGCTTCAAGCCACAGGGCGAGCTCGAGCTGATTGGATGGCAGCTCATTGACGTAGGTCGTGTTGTCGAACGACGTATAGGCGTTGCAGCTACCGCCCGTTCCACGGATGAACTCGAAGTGTTCTTCCGGCCCGAGGCGATCCGTACCGCGAAACATCATGTGCTCGAACATGTGAGCGAAGCCCTGTCGCTCGGGGTCCTCGTT
This sequence comes from uncultured Phycisphaeraceae bacterium, assembly GCA_964405925.1. GTDB lineage: Bacteria > Planctomycetota > Phycisphaerae > UBA1845 > UBA1845. The sequence continues at coordinate 12,319 of CAYOQG010000070.1, forward strand.
CTTCGAACCCACGTGGTACCACACTTGAACCGCCACGATCGGGCAGGAATGGTCCTCGAGGGCGATGACGGTCAAGCCATTGTCCAATACTTTTTTCTGAAAATCGTAGCGCCGAGCCGCCTCGAGCGACGCAACGGATGTCAGAACCAACCCGATTCCACATAGGATGGACGCAATCCGTGACATGATCAACTCCTTCCAAACACACAGAGAGCACGCCAGAGTGCTCCATTTCGGTAAGCATCGTACCCGTCGTCTGACTGGAGCACAAGGCTGTCCGCCATCGACGGGCCGTACGGTACCCATTGCTGTGATCCAGGCGGCGGAAAAGGTGAACGCAGGTTGCGAATTACGGCTGGCTGTTGCGTCCAGACAACGGTGAGGTCAAACTTGTCCATCTAAATCACGGTGCGCGATTCGGCGCCACCGCTCGAACACGCGACCGTTCCGAGCCGCGACCGTGAGGGAGCGGACATCCGGCGCTGACACTGGCGCGTATTCGCGCACGGTCATTTGGGTTGTTGTCGGTGATTCAGGAGCTCCACTCATGGGAGGGCCAGTAAGATGAGGACCCCACTGTCAGCTATCGTATGGATCTTCGCCTGTACAATCGCGCCCGCGACAGCTCAGACGCCTGATGCCTTGGACGAGGCACTTGCACTGGCAGGGCTTCGCAGAGCGGATCTAGGCTGGAAACCGAAGGGTTGGTGGCCTCGGTTCCCCGCAGACATTCCGTACAAGCTGCGTGCCTTTGATCCTTTGTTTGACGAGCCGCTTGACACGATCACCTTCACGCGATCGCTGGCGGAGGCGGCCAACAGACATCTTGATCCGTCGGTGGTCAACGATCAGCTCGAACGGGGCACGACGCACCTTTATCACGCTGTCCATCTGCTGGGCATCAATCCCAAGTTTGGCGGTCTGCGCGGATATGCTACGAACCTGACAGCCAAGGATACGCCGCTGGACGAAGCCATTCTCGCGCTGCACCAGGCCGCCGGCAGGACGACCCATGCCTACACCTTCGCGATGGAATTACCTTATCCCAAACCGGGGGAGGAACTGGCGGAGCGAATCGAGGTCATCCCGGAAAGCGCCCGACTCGTGCTCGGCCGGCTGATTGTAAACATCATCGATGCTCATGACTGGGCAAAGCTGGCCTTTAGAAACGTTCCAACCGAAAAACGCCTCGCCGTGTCACGGCGGCTCGATGTCGGCGAGGAGGAAGTCGACGCCTTCGATTATGCGCCCGAAGTTGACGATGTGGCTCAAACCTGGGACGAAGCCAGCCTGTGGTACGCCTCCGAAAAATGCGTGCAGGCCCTGGATGACGCACGTGTGGCACTAATGGAGTGTAAGGACGTCGGACCGTTCGCCTTTGATTGGGAAACGCCCTGGGGATGGATCCGCATCCGCGGCAGCGGTAACGACGTCATCGATGGAACCGACGCGTTACTCGTCGTCGATCTTGGTGGTGATGACCACTACACCGGAGAGATCGCTTCATCGAACGCCCACCGCCCCGTCGGACTCGCCCTAGATATGTCCGGCAACGATCGATATCATGCCACCGGCCCGGCACAAGGCGCAGGAATGTGCGGGATCGGCATCCTTCTCGACGCCGCCGGCAACGACAACTACGAAGCCTCCCGCTACGCCCAGGGCGTCGGCCAATTCGGATTCGGGCTCTGCGCCGATCTCGCCGGCAACGACACCTATTTCACCAAGTTCAGCGGCCAGGGATGTGGCTACTTCGGGGTCGGACTCCTGTTCGATAGCGACGGGCGAGATCAATACAAGCTCTACGCCGATGGCCAGGGTCTGGGGGGCATCGGCGGTGTCGGCGTCCTCGCCGATCGCAAAGGCGACGATACGTACGAGGCTGTCCGCGACTCCACGATCACCGGTAGACCGTCGTATCACTCGCCGGAAGACAATGTCACCGTAAGCAACGCCCAGGGTTGTGCAATGGGCCGGCGAGGCGACGGAGCCGACGGCCACTCCTGGGCCGGCGGACTCGGAGCCCTGCTCGATAGCGAGGGAAACGACAAGTATGTCTCCGGCAATTGGAGCATGGGCACCGGCTATTGGTTTGGCATTGGTCTTCTTCACGACGGAGCCGGCGACGACGAGTATCGCAGCACCGTTTGGGGACAGGGATCCGGCGCTCACTTCTGCATCGGTGCACTCATCGACGAAGGCGGTAATGACCTGCATATGGCAGAAGCCAATTCGAACATGTGCATGGCCTGGGGCCACGATTTCACCATCGCACTGCTGGTCAACATCGGTGGCAACGACGTCTACGACGTGCAGGGCAACGGGATCAGCGGCTCGATCAACCGCAGTGTCAGCATCTTGGTCGACGTCGGCGGTGACGATCGCTACGTCGGGAAAGCCGGAAACTACCCCGGTAAAGCCGAGTTCGATGCTCGCTTCCGCGCCCGCGGCGGGGTGAGCGACTACTTCGCCGATACGACCTCGCTCGGGTTATTTCTCGACGTCGGCGGCTTCGACAAGTACGAAACACACTGGCCTGAGGATGACCCGGACAAGAAGGACAACTCGAACGAGCAAGAAAAGGACCAGCCCTCTGAAAAGCCCAAACCCTTCGGCGGCGTAAACGGCAGCGTCCAGCATGGCCCTGCCATCTGGCTCGACGAGCCCGACTCCGACAACGTCAAGGAACGAAACTTCAGCATCGGCGTCGACCGCCCAGACGGCCAGGTCTCCTTCCGCCCACGACCAGTGAAGACACCGTCAGGCAGGCGACAGCCGTAGGATGGGGCTTTGCACATGCTCGGCATCGTTATTTCCGCCGTGACGCGCTACTCCCCTCCTTGATAAGGAGGGGCGGGGGGAGGTTCTTCATCGCTTCAGGGCAAGCCGAAGAAGAATGGCGAATGACCAATTCAGAATAGCGAAAGATCGCCGGTGGGCGGTTTGCCACATATGCGGCACCACGCCGCGTACACTGGCTTCCTTACCAAGCAGGGGCAGGGGGAGGGTCGACCTCACGGCGGTCATGCCGCACCCCTCAAGGTGCCTACCCCGGGCACGTGCATACGTGACTTGCCACAAACGCGGCAGTCAGGTTATCATGCCTGCAGGCGGTCATAGCGCGGGTGAAATCGCGACCTCCCATCGCAACACGCGGCCAACCCGGACCAAGGTGACACCGCCCGGCGAGAGGAATCGAGCCCGCGAAGACAGCAGGCGGGGAAACTTGTTAGCCGATCGCCCAGGAGAGCAGCCTGATGCCCACATTACGCATCACACAGAGGACTGAGCCCGAAGGCAAATATCGCGTAGAAATCGCCCTGGAGGGAGACGGTCTGCCCCGACAGACCGCCACGGCCACCTTCCCCTTCGAAATGACCGCCCAGGACCACGAAGACCTGCGCTGGTACCTCGAAGACTACCTGCAATACCCCTTCGACCCCGCACCCACCATCGCCGCCCGCATCGAAGACCGGATGGCGGCGATAGGAAGGGAACTCTTCGAGAAAGTATTCCAGAGCGACGAGCAGAGTCGCCGCCTCTGGGCCAAGGTCTACGAAAACCTCAGCAACATCCGCGTCGAAGTCGTCACTGGCGTCCGGGAAGCCGCAGCCATCCCCTGGGAGCTGCTGCGCGACCCGCACACCGACACCGTTCTGACACAACGAGCCCAAGCCTTCGTGCGGACTTACGAGCAACCCGTGGAGACACCACAAGTCGTCCACGTCGAGTCCGGTCCCATCCGCATCCTGCTCGTGATTTGCCGGCCCAAGCAAGCCGACGACGTCCCCTTCCGCTCCGTCGCCAGCCGACTCGTCAAGGCTCTCACCACCGACACGCGGGCTGTCTATCAGTTGGACGTGCTTCGGCCACCCACCTTCGAGCATCTGGCAAGCACGTTGCGCGATGCAAAGCGAGCAGGCAACCCGTACCACGTCGTCCATTTCGATGGCCACGGCATGTACGCCGAACTGTCCGCGGATGAAGTGGCTAAGGGAACCGGAGCGACCGAGTGGCTCAAGAAGCTGATCCCCCTGATGCTCTCCGGCCCCCGCGAGGGACCACACGGTTATCTGCTGTTCGAGAATCCCGTAGCCGACGAAAACCTCCAATTGGTCGACGGCGAGACCGTGGGCAAGCTGCTCAAAGAGACCGACGTCCCCATCCTCGTCCTCAACGCCTGCCGCAGTGCGCACGCCGAGCCACCCCAACAACCGCAGACGGCTGAGTCATCCACCGAGGTGCAAGCCCAAGTCCAGGCCTTCGGTTCTTTAGCTCAGGAGGTGATCAACAAAGGCGTCACCGGCGTCGTAGCCATGCGCTACAACGTCTACGTGGTCACCGCCGCCCAGTTCGTGGGTGACCTGTACACAGCCCTGCTCAAGGGGGCTTCGCTGGGTGAAGCCGTCACCCTGGGCCGAAAGCAACTTATCCTCAAGCCCGAGCGTACCATAGCTTACGCTCCTCGGCCCTTGCAGGACTGGTGCGTCCCCGTAGTCTACGAAGCCCTGCCGACCACACTCTTCCCCATACGCGAGGACGACCAACCGCTGAAGATCACCGTCGACGCACCCGGCGCATCCACCGAAGCCGGGACCTTGGACACCAAGCTGCCCAAACCGCCCGATGCCGGGTTCTTTGGCCGGGATGAGACGTTGCTGGCTCTGGATCGGGCGTTTGATACCCAGTCCGTCGTCCTGCTCCATGCCTACGCCGGGAGCGGCAAGACAGCGACAGCCGCGGAGTTCGCCCGCTGGTACGCCCTGACCGGCGGTTTCGGCAATCAAGCCTACGCCGTTCTGTTCACCTCCTTCGAGCAGTACACACCCCTCCCGCGAGTCCTGGACCGGATCGAAGAGGTGTTCGGAAAAGCGCTCGAACAATCGGGCGTAAACTGGCTGGCGTTGGAGGAAGCTCGAAGGCGTGAGGTTGCACTTCAGGTGCTCAAGCAGATTCCAGTCCTGTGGATCTGGGACAACGTCGAACCCGTAGCCGGGTTCCCGAAAGGGACCGAATCCGCGTGGACCAAAGACGAACAGCGCGAGCTGGTCGACTTCCTACGCGATGCACGGGACACGAAAGCCAAGTTCCTGCTCACCTCTCGTAGAGACGAAAAGGACTGGCTGGGCGACGAGTTACCCAGGCGAATCCAGGTCCCGCCGATGCCCATGCAGGAACGGGTGCAGTTGGCGAAAGCCCTGGCCGAACGGCAAGGCCGCAAGCTCGGCGAGGTCGACGATTGGCGCCCCCTACTGCGATTCACCGACGGTAACCCGTTGACGATCACGGTCCTCGTGGGCCAGGCCCTCCGCGACGGCCTCAAAACCGGCAAGGAAATCGAAGCCTTCGTCGACAAGCTCCGCCGTGGCGAAGCTGCCTTTACGGACGAAGCCGACCAGGGCCGCACCCGGAGCCTCGGTGCCTCCCTCGCCTACGGCTTCGAAAACGCTTTCACCGAACCCGAACGAAAACAACTCGCCTGCCTCCACTTCTTCCAAGGTTTCGTGGACGTGGGTGTCCTGCGCATGATGGGCGCTCCCGAATTTGACTGGTGTGTGCCCGAACTGCGCGGCCTGACCCGTGAAACGGGTATCGCGTTACTCGATCGAGCAGCCGAGATCGGCCTGCTAACCGCCCACGGCGACGGTTACTACACCATCCACCCCGCCCTGCCCTGGTTCTTCAAATCCCTGTTCGACCAAAAACAATGTGACGACGTGCCTCCGACCCCTGACAATCGTCAATCGTCAATCTCCAATCGGCAATTGGCTGTCTGCCGCGCCTTCGTCGAAGCGATGGGAATGCTGGGCAACTACTACCACAGGCAGTACAACGAGGGCAACCGCGCCGTGATCGCTGTGCTCAAGCCCGAAGAACCGAATCTGGTGCACGCCCGCCACCTTGCCCGCACGCACGGGTGGTGGACGCGGGTAATCAGCACGATGCAGGGGCTGCGCTCTCTCCACAGTCATACGGGTCGCCGCGCGGAGTGGCGGCGGCTGGTGGAGGAGATCATCCCCGACTTCGTCGATCCACAAACCTGCGGCCCTTTTCCGGGGCGAGAAGACGACTGGGCCCTGGTCACCCAATACCGCGTCTGGCTCGCCGAGGAAGCAAGGGAGTGGGCGGAAGGTGAGCGTCTTCAGCGCCTCTGTGTCGAATGGACCCGGCGTCGGGCCATACCCGCGCTCAAGCTCGATGCGAACGGTTTGGACGACACCCAGCGCAACGCAATCCGGACCCTCGCGGTCGCGCTCAACCTACTGGCAGATCTGCAACGCAAACGCCAGCGGGCGGAATGTGTCGCGACGTATGAAGAGGCACTCCCGTTGTACGAGCACATCGATGACCGCCCCACAGCCGCAATTACGGCGTTCAACCTTGGCCACGCCTACATGGAGATTCCCTCCGTTCGCGACTTTGGCAGGGCTGAGGAATGGTATCAGCGTAGTCTGGAACTTACTGATGAGCGGGACCGCGTGGGTCGGGCTCAATCCTTGGGACAACTGGGGCTCGTAGCGTTTGAGCGCTTCAAAGAAGCGCGAGCGAACAACCACCCGGACGCCGAGGTTCTCGACTACCTGAACGCCTCGTTGCAGTCCTATCTGCAAGCACTCCATCTCCTCCCCCCCGATGCGGTGGATGACCTGGCCGTGACCCACAACCAGCTCGGGCTGATATACAACAACGCCGGCGACGTTGACCGCGCGCTACCGCACTACCGCGAGTGCATCCGATACTACGAAGCCTCTGGGAACCTCCACGGCGCGGGCCAGACCCGCTTCAACGTCGCCGTCGCGCTATCAGGCGCTCGGCGCCTGGTAGACGCGCGGGAGTATGCCCTGGCCGCCCTGCGGAACTTCGAGACCTTCGGCGGCGCCGCGGCAGAGGAGATCCACAAAGCACAACAGTTGCTTGCCCAGATCGAACAAGCCATTGCCGAACGCGGGGGCGGGTAGGCGGGCGGCACGCCCGCCGTTGCCGATTGTCGATTTCGGATTGCCGATTAAATCCCCAATCGCCAATCCCCTTTCCCCGATCCCCGTTCCCAGCTCCCTGTTCCCCGTCCCCCATTCGCTATTCGACATTCGCCATTCCCCTTTCCGGTTCCCCGTTCCCCGTTCCCCGTTCCCGGCGCGCGCTATGCGCGAGGCAATCGCACCGATCACCCATGAAGTTCTAGTCCCGGGCCGACTCTCGACCCATCGCGCACACGTTGTGCGCAGAAAGGTTCACGGTTTGCAGCCGCAGGAGCAAAAACGTGGGGCACGTTTCATCCGCCGGGGAAAAAGGCGCGGGTTTCACCGGCCAGGGCAAAATAAGAACGGCAAACACACAAAAAAAGTTGCCAAACAAAGCCAAAAAACAGCAACGGCGCTATCAAGAACGCGGTTTCGCCTGAAAAACAAACCCAATTCGAACCCACTTCTAGGCCAAAACGAACCCATGCAACCCACGGGCGAACCCAAACAAACCCACCGCTCCCGTTCCCTGTTCCCCAGTCGCGCCTCCCCGTTCCCCGTTCAGTTATCAGTCCTCAGTGCTCGCCGTTCATCCTTCATCCTTACCGCATTCCGCCTTCCGCATTCTCCATTCACCATTCCGCATTCCGGATTTATCGGGACCGGTTCGTGCGTCGCGTTCGTGCATTTTTTGGTTCTCCTCCCAAAAAGTTGGTGATGTGGTCGGTAAAAGACAAGGACATCGG
>CAYOQG010000071.1:0-20024 GCA_964405925.1 uncultured Phycisphaeraceae bacterium
GCCTTGGTGGGGTTGGCTGGCCGCTCGCTTTCGTGTGCCGCGGAAGCATCCATGGTGGTCGATCAAGCGAGCTAGGTCACGCGTCCCTCTTCGCGTGCCCGGGCATACTCGATGCAGTACTTGGCCCAGGGTCTGGCGCGTAGTCTTGCCTTGCTGATTCTCTTGTGCGTGCCTAGACACATGCCGTACGTTCGGTCCTCGATGCGGGCGAGCGCCTCATCGATTTCACGCACAATAGCCTTTTCACTTTCGAGCAACCCGAGCGTGAACTCCTGTTCCCAATTGTCGCTGCCCAAATCCGCCATGTGGATGGGCATGGCCGAATGTTCACCGTGGCCGGACCCCCTGCTGTTCACTGCCTCCGTCGTGAGCCGGCTTACGTCCCCGGCAAGCTCAGCTCGTTTGGCAAGCAGCAGCTCTCTGAATCGGACCAGGTCCTTATCGGTCAGAGACGTCTTAGGTAGTGGAGCAGGGGCCTCTGCGGGCTCGACATTGGTGGACTCAGTCGTCACGGGAGCGGCGACCCGACGCGGGCCCTTCTCGTGAGCCGGGGCTTTTTTGGCTCTACTTCGTGAGGTCCCCTTCTTGGCTGCTGCCGGCTTCGTTGTCTCGATCTTTAGACTAACTGCCCGGGGGCTCTTAGCTGCCTTGGGCTTGCCTGTGTTTGGTCCGCCCTTGACGCTGGTGTTTGCGCTCGGTTTCCGTGCGGGCGCCGTCTTGGCAGACTTCGCCTTGTTACTCGCCGCAGACGCCGTTTTAGGCGTCCGCTTGTTGATTAGCGAGCCTTTCGTGCTGGAGCTGGCACGTGTCCTTCTTGCCACTCAACCCACCTGCTGTAAACAGAATACCGTCTCCGTTGTAAAGCCTGTCTTCAACAACGGGGCCCGTAGGGCCAAGCGGATGAGTATAGATCCCGGCTGGCGCGCTGTCAACCGCCTTCGGACCCCTCTGGGTGTGAGAACACAACCTCAACCAAGGATCGGCGCGTGATCTGTCCGGGAATCTGGAATACCAGGTTTCCGTGAGCATCTCGGTCCATGCGCTCGTGAATCAAGTGGTCAACGTACACCCACGCCACCTGATTATCGGTGGCGAGTATCCGGAACACCGGTGAGAACCACGGCTGCTGTGTTCCATCGATGATGAATCGGACTCCCGCGTACTCAGGTACGAGATTATAGCAGCCAGAGACGGGGTCGAACCCGCTCTCTGCTCGATAACCCACGTCGGCGGGCGGGAGTACGCCTATCTGCAGCTCGGGGGCGGGCGGTTCCACGTACGCGACGGCCCTCCTTAGGGCCTCTTGCTCCGGAATCTCACCGGCTGCACCCAACAGAAGATGACATGCCCACTGCTCGACGTTGCCTTCCTCTCGTTGCCCGGTGGCGATCAATGTCGTTCTACTTACCGATGCCATCAAAGGATCCGTCTCAGGCGTGACCACGCTGATCTCAAACGGGCGCTCCCCAGCGTCCGGCGTGAAGAGAAGGAACGCATTGTGGTCCCGGCTGCGTAACGTCGCATACGGTACGAGATCCTCGCTAACCGAACCGCTGGGGTGTTGTGAGACCACGTTGAGTTCCGGGCGATCTCCGGACTCTGAAAAGACCGAGACAGCCAGGCCCAACGGCGGTGCCGACCACGTTTCCGTGGCCGTCGTAGCATCCACGCCGACGTACAACTCACCCGTTGGATAGATCGTAAATACCCAGCGCTGGAAGGGGCAGTCCTCAAGTCCCCGGTCGGCCGTACCCGGCTCATCCACAAAACGCCATTCGGACGTTACCACGACACGAACCGGACTCATCTCCACGATCTTCGATCGGACGACGACAGCCTTACCGAGGGCGTCAAACCCCTGCTCCGGCTTTCCGCCGGATCCGATCCCCACGATGCTCGGTCCCAGAGCGGTCCCTTGAACAAGGTTGTGCAATTGGTATGGATCCGCTGCAAGGTTGTACCATTCGACGATCTGGCCATTGGCGAAAGTGAGCTCAAAGTCCGTACCCAGCTCGGCTGCCCCAACGCTCCACCGCCGGCCCACCCGCCGCACGTAGAGCCCCTGATCACGATGCTCAGAGTCGCCCAGTAGATCCTCACGCGAGGCGGTGAGCAGAATATCGTCCACCCGAAGCTGTATGGGCTTACGTACCTCCTCCACCGCCAGACGGATTTCTTGCACGTCGTCAAGGGGGATACGTTCACCAGCCTCCGCCAGATCCAAGCGAAGGATGTTCCAACCACGATGAAGTCTAAGTGACGTTTGGGCTGCGAGGCGACGTTCAGCCGGTCCGCCGGCGATGGCGATCTGCGCAGTCAGATCCCGTGCGGGTGCGTAGATGCTTATCAGCAAAATGTCATACGGTCGCCAATCGCGCTTCAGGTACCATTGATCCGCTGCGGCGTTGCTGATGACGACGGCGTCGTCGCCGGAACCGAGGGTGACGAGCAGACATCCTCCGCCGGTCTCCGCTCGACCCTTCTTGCGGTCCAGCTTGGAGCCGGCGCGGCCTGACGCGTCGACGGTCCGAAACAGCTCCATATGTTTCGGATCTTCGAAGTCTGCGATCACCACGAAACGACCCGCGCCCAGCTCCGGATAGGTGTACATGAGCTGGTCAAGATGAGTTGGCGGTGCGTCGCGGCGCGATCCCCAAGTTCGACAGCCAGCGCAGGGTATCAATGTGGTCGTGACGAGTGCGATGGAAACCCGGTAGATTCCGTGGAACAGCATGTGTCCGTTCATGATGGCCCAGAAGGCTAGCCGACTCAACGACCCGATGCAACTGCCCAAGTCACGGATAGGTCTGGCGGACCACACCGTGTGATCAAGCACCGGAGAGGGGTCGCGAGCCGAGCTTTCAACGGTCGAACTGAAGGAGCTGCTCGCCTTGCGAAAGTAGGCGGTCGCGTGATAGGATTCTTAGGCCTGGGGCGTGCGCTGAACGCCAAGGTACCTCATGGTGCCTTTCGGGCGCGTGGCATGGTTCACGCTGGCGTGACTATGTTCTTGCCAAGGGAACATCGGTCGCGGAGGAACGGTGATATGACAAAAGCAGAACGAGCCACGGCGCATGTGTTCCTGACGGCGCTCAAGGCGCTGCCCAAGCGTGAACGTGACGCCGTCGTCGTGGGCATCGCCCGCGACAAGGCGTTCGCGCGAGACATCCTCGATCTGGCGTTGATCGCCGATCGCCGCGGCGAGCGCTCGAGGCCGTTTCGCGAATACCTGTCCCAGAAGAATGCGCGATGAGCAAGGAGCGCGGGTACACAGTCCTTATCAAGCGCTCGGCCGAGAAGGAAATGGACCGGTTGGCGCGCCGCACGTTCGAACGAATCGCCGCGGCAGTATTGAAGTTGGAGCGCAACCCGAGACCGAAGGGGGCCAAGAAGCTGCGCGGCGTGCAGGACTATCGCGTCCGCGTAGGGGAGCACCGCGTGCTGTATTGCGTCGACGACGATAAGCGTGTCGTCGAGGTCATCGCCGTTGGTCACAGGCGGGACGTTTATCGCGGCATGTGACACAGGGACTGCTCCACGACCGAGGACGTGACATGAAGCCAAACATAGATCGGAAGGGTCGGATTGCACGGGCGACGACCGGTGCGTTGTGCATTGTGTTCGGCCTGGCATTATGGCTTATTCACTGGCCCGAGACGCTCACCTATCGCTTGATTATCTTCCTTGTGGCGATCGCAGCCGGGGCGTTTCAGTTGTATGAAGCGAAGCACGGCTGGTGCGTAGCCCGGGCTTGCGGCCTCAAAACACCGATGTGATTCCTTTGGTGTTCCCTTACGCTTGTCTCTGAGGGTGATGGGTGCCACAGAGCCCCGGCAGTCGCTCCGTGGGCGTGTGAAGAGATGCTGGGCCTTGCTTTTCCGCTCAGTGCAGCCGGGATGCAGATCCGCCCGCTATGAGCGCGTTTTCTCGGCCTAACGGGTGGGTTTCCGGTCGTTAAACCTCTACGTTGTCCGGCAATTGCGACATTCTTTCCTGACTGGTGCGGAGCGTGCTAAAATGGACTGCAAGGGGTCGACCGTTTTCGAGTCGCGGCAAAGCCGCTTGTGCAGATGGTCCCGAGCGGTTTTGCCCCGTGGCTGAGTCGAGAGAAGATCCTTAATGGCCAATGCCAAAATCATAGCCGTGGGGCCGGGCGAGCTTGAGCTGATTGCCGACATGTACAGCCAAGTCTTCAGTCCACCGGAGACGGCTGAGTATTTCAGTCGTCGCTTCCACGGTCGCTATAACGTCAGCCTATTCGTCGCCATGCTGGATAACCAGCATGTGGGTTTCACCATCTCCTACGAGTTGACGCCGACGGTTTATTACTGCTGGCTTTGTGGCGTTTTGCCCGATGCGAGGCGGATGGGCGTGGCCACGCAGCTCATGCAGGCTCAAGAGGCTTTCGCCCTGGATCATGGCTATGGCATCATCCGGTTCGAGTGCCAAAACCAGCACCGTCCCATGCTGCACATGGCCATCACCGAAGGCTATGACCTTGTCGGCATGCGCTGGGACACAGCCATCTCCGCCAACGTCGCCATCTTCGAAAAAGACTTGCGGTAGTACTTGCCCGCCCGACATGTGGGCTACCCATCTTCCCCCCTTGATAAGGGGGGATTGAGGGGGGGCAACGGAACTGGCGGCAGCAGGCGCTAACTTGCCTCGTGCCACTGCTCTCGAACAGTGCCAAGCGTAGGGTGCGTCCACGACACACCAATCACTCTGCGCACACGGCCGAACCGGGTCCCTCACCCCTTCAAGGTCGCTCCAATCCGGTGCCGCGGATCATGTCCTGCTGACCGATTCTGGTCCAATGCTCGCGGAACGTGCAAAGATACTGCTTTGGCAGTGTCTTGCGCAGTCCGGTCTGCTCAAGGATTTCCTCGAGTGAGATGCCTTGTTCTCCGCGATTCAGCCGACCGAGAATCCGAAACACAATCGCATCGGACGAGCATAGCAAATACGGATCACTTGACGATAACAGGAACGCCAACGACTCTGCCTCACCCGGATCGATTTGCTCCAAATAGCTGGGGTCGAACTGTCCGCCAAACGCGTCGATCGCTGACACCTCGACCTGAACGACCGTGATGCACCTCTCGGTAATGTCCTTCGTCAGGTCGATTAGCTTTTGTTCTTCACCGGCGCCGCAATATTGAGCCTCGTTCACGACGGTTTCGGCCAACAGGATTTCACACCTTTCGACGATTTGCTGCCACAACCGGAGTTCAAAGAGTTGAATCACAACGTTGGCATCAAGCAGGAGGAATCGCAACTTCTTCATTGTCCAGAGCCTCCTGCCCTGCGAATTTCATCGCCTGTCGCCGAGTGATTCCCATGTACTCAGCGAACCTTCCCTGCGAGACCTGCCCCTGCCGGAACGCTTTGATCGCCAGAGCAACGAAACGAGCCGGCCGCTCGTGCGGGTTGTCGTGCTCACGGTCCTCCCAAGCGGCCGCGAATAACTTGTACCGCTCAATGTCCTTCTGGGTGTCGGCCTCATCGCGTCTATACAGAAAGTGAATCCGCCACAGCAAAGCCTCGACCGAGACGTCAAACTGCCTTGCAACAGCGAATAGACCATCGAACCCGATCTTGTCATCTTTGATGGCATCATTCACGGCAAGGCGGGTCACGTCTGCTGGCATAAGAAGATTGCTTGCGAAGCACGTGGCGAGCCTCTCCTCCCGTTCCGGCGCGACGATCCTGTCCTCGTCGGATGCCGTTCGGAAGACGCCCCACGTGAGCAAGTGGAACAGTTCGTGTGCGAGGTCGAAGTTCCGCCGCCATCGCACGTTGTTCGCGTTCAGCAGCACGGCTGACCCGAACGATTCGCTTACCGTGCTTGCGGCCGTTCCGCTCGGATCGAACTTGAGGTGAAACAGCTTGACACCACACACCTCTTCTAGCACGGGTAACAAGCTCTGCCCGGGGCGATCCCCAAGTTTGAGCGCTCCTCGAACCTCATACGCCAGTCGCTCGGCATCCCGGTAGTCAAACTTGGCCGCGTTGCCCTCCGCGACGGGTAAGCCCACCGGCCTTCGTTCAGCACACCAAACTTCAAGATTGTGGTACTGTTCGCACAGACGAAGGAACCTGCCCTCGATCTCGGCGGCCGCGTCGCCGTCCGGGCGTTGTCGCCATAGGACGACCTCAGACGCCGGTTCACCTTCGACGAGGAAGAATGCAATCGATCGGCGGTAGACTTCAGCCAGTGCCTGAAGCTGAGCAAGCCTCGGCGCTCGCTTCCCAGCCTCGAACTCGGATAATGAAGACTGTCCGATTCCGGCACGCTCCTCGACTTCACGGAGCGTGATACCAGCCTTCCGACGTGCGTGCCTTAGCCTCTGCGTCAACGACACGGTAGCCTCCCTTACCCGACTCTTCCATTGAGCCGTCAGAAGATTATATCGCAAAATTGGCCGAAATGGAAGCTCTATTTCTGAAATTCAGAAGTTTTCCTTGACACTCAGACAGTTATCGGGTACGCTGTGAATCAGTTGACCCACCGTAAACAGTGGGTCGCGTGGAGTCGAACACTATCACTTGGAGTAAACGCCGTGGCAACGAATCCGCCAAAAGGCGACGACCGACGCCGGGGAGCTGTCCGGCACCGGTCGCAGACCTTGAACCCCAAGACCAAGAGGTGGGTGAAGCGCGATGCTGACACCGGGCAGTTCATCGACCAGAAGTCCGACAGCAAACCGTTCAAGGGTGTGCGCAAAGAGAGGTAGCCCGAGCCCACACGCGCCAGTCTATCCTGGCGAGCACGCTTCCATGGGATCTTTCCCGGCCCGCCCAACGCCAGCGGGTACAGCGGCGAGTGTGCCAAGGGGCCGTCATGCCTGGCGGTCGTCCTTACGATTGCTGGCGATCTGCTCGTCGAGCTCGGCAGAGGTGAGCAAGCGGTAGGGTGCGTCCCCGACGCACCGATTTGGCAGTGTTCCAGGTTAGTTGATGTACGGGTTTCTATACTGCCGCGCTTGCTTCTCTGGCTTCAGCCACTTGTACCAGTCGAGCCGTCTTTCCCAAAAGAGAATCTTGTCGAACGGGGAGGATCCACATAGTCGCGACAGCTCGTCATCCCGCAGGTCAACACTTGGCTTAAGTGGGCCAGCATCATTGCTCGGGTTGTGAGCGCTGGCCGCGATCAACAACCATTTCTCGGCTGCACCCCGCCAGTTGTATTTGTCGGCCTTTTGATTCTTGGCGCGGATTGCACTCTTTATGTACTCAAGATCGACAACAACCCCACCTGTGGTCACATCCGCGCAGGTCCAGTCGCTGTGAGGAGAAAAGACGACGTCATCCTTCCCGCCGAATACTGACAACGAGGCGACGAGGCGCCCCAGAACACCGAACTCGCGGAAATCGTGCGACCTGAAGCGACGGCGCTCCGATTTCCGTAGGGCACAAGTCCTTACAAAATCAACGATCTCTTTTGCAAGTTGTCGGGCCGAGGCGATGTCGTCTTTTGGGTTCAAAACACGGGTGTTGAGGCGAATATCCACGGTAACCGCACTTAGGCTTGGTATGTGGCTCACTCGACGAACTAGACTGGAGTGTACCGCGTTCCAGAATGTGTCGAGGGTCGTGCGTGGCGAGGGTTTCCCCGCCACCGTGTCATTGAAGTATTCCGTGTGCTCGATCGCGACTCGTTTTCTCATTCGTCCCTTTGTTAAGGTGAGTATAGCGTCCGGACTCTCCGTCCACTTGGGGGAAGAGATGCGATACCCCAATACACCGAGCACCTCCTTGATAAAAAACGCTTCCCTTTCTTTTCGTTTCCGGTAGGTCCTTGGCATTGCCGCACAATCCTCGCCTCGATGCGCTGCCCCTTGCTAGTTGCTGGGGGGGTGATCCCTCTACCCCAGCCGGTCATTGGGCACGCCCGTTCATCAACGCCAAGTTACTGAATGAAGGTGGCAGGTCAATGGACGCATCCACGTGACTTCGTTGGGGCAGCGCCCCATCACAGGAATGCGGTCCGCACGGCGGACCTACGGGTTGGCCGGCGGGGCCTGGTTTGTAGCCTGGGGTGTCGATGCTATAATGAATCCATGCGTATCGAGGAGTTTCAGAAGTTGCTTCGGCGGCGGCCTTTTGAACCGTTTGGCATCCACTTGTCGGACGGTGCGATGTATCCCGTCAGGCATCCCGACCAGATCATTCTCACCCCGAGGGCAGCCTACGTCGGACTCGACACCAGTGACGACGGGCTGACCGCCCAGGACGTGGCGATTTGTGATCTCGTCCACATCACCCGCCTCACACCGCTTGACGGCACGAAACGCAAGCGGGGTCGCGGGAAGGGCAGTTAGGGCAATTCTCCCAATCGCGTCCGGAGCCGCGGGCTTTTAGCCCGCGCGGATTCGCAGTGCACGGGGACGCTCGCCTTCAGCAACGTCCGGTACGCGAAAACGACGAATGCTCCAGTCCTACGTGATTTGGCCCACGCGTGCTGACCGTGCCCGCACAACCGCGATCGGAATGTCGATGCAGACCCGATATTCAGCTTCCCCCCTTGATAAAGGGGGACTGAGGGGAGTCAGATCGTAGTCGATCAAGCTCACCCCCCGACTTTCGTCGGCATCTCCGACTTGGTCAATGCGGGATCCAGAAACCTCCCCGAACCCCTCCTTAGCAAGGAGGGGAGTTGGTTGCGTCCCTGACGCACCAATCCTGCTATTTGCTGCTGCTGCGCTCGAACTCGCGAGCTTGGTATCCGCCGCTCCCGACCTTGAAGCCGCAAGCCATTCGGGCTGACCAGCCGATATCACCGATGTTGTGGCTTTTTGGAAGTTGCCGCCGGCGTTCAAGCTTCTTCTGGATGAGTCGAATCCAGCGGCTGATGCTGCGCTGGTCGAAGCCCTGCCGCATCTGGACCCGACCCTTCAATCGGTGGCATTGGAGATCCTCATAAGACGTGGTCACGAACCGAGTCTGGCAGCGGTCGTCGGCAAGTTCGAAAGGTGCGACAAGCTATTGCAGCGGCTGATCGCAGCCCGTGCCGGAGAGCTGACAGCCGGTATACGCTCGGCGATCGCGACGTCGACATTCGAGGAACGGACAAACGCCATCGAGGTCATCGTTCGCGGTGACGATACCAAGTCAGCCTATCTTCTGGTCGACGCTCTTCGGGGACGCTGTGCCCGCACCCGCGAACGGGCGGCGATCGGTCTGAGCAGTCTGGCCGAGCGTTTACTGCATCGATTCGAGGACGCTTCTACACCGGAAGAGGTGAGTGCAGTCGAGGGACAGGCGGAGCGTCTTGCCGAGGCCCTGGCTGCCGGCGTGAATACCTGGGAGTCTCACTTTCGCCCCGAAGTTCTCCGGGCGGCTCTGTTTTGGGGAGATCGTACCGAGCCTGCCATTCTCCAGGAGTTGGCCCAGCGGCGTACGAGAATCGGCCATATGCTCGGCGAGATTCTTCGCAACGCCGCCGACCCTCGCCTCGCGGGCGCGGTTCTGAGAGCGTTAGCCCTCCCCGACCTCCGAGCCGCGGCAGCCGAGGCGATCACGCGAAGTGACCTTGCCCAAATGCAGGCTGTCTTCTCGCAAGCTTGGCTCCTTGCCGATGGGCAAATCGAACGAGGCTGTCGATGGGTCCGCCACGGGCCTTGGGTCAAGGTCGCGATACAGGCGCTATCCTCCCTAAGTGATTCAAGCCTGAACGGAGCTATCCGCTTCCTGGCTGCGACGGGTGGTCCGGCGGATAAGCGGCGCGGACTTTTCAGGGCGCTGCTTGCCCACGACCGTGAGGAGGTCCGCAACGCTGCGTTCTGGCAGCTTTTGCGACAGGAAGGCAACACTGCAAACGAGCTGCTTCACGCGATGGCGTCCCGAGAGGGAGACCCCCTCGCACGGCTTGCCCGGCGCGAGTTGCAGCGTCGAAGAGCGGCTGCCATCGTTCCGGCACCACGTGCCGCGTCGCGGGCACCATCCGGTGTCGAGAGCCAAAGTCGAGCCATGTTTGAGCACTATTGGAACCGGTATGATCGGCTTGGGACCAATGAGCGACTCGAAGAGGGGCGAACAGTCAGGGCAAGAGTGGCCAATCTCGATTCCCTGCTCTATGCCAAGATAATGGCATCCGATGCCCTGGACCGAGCCCGGGCTGTTCGAATGATTCTAAGTCTTGGCCTCGTGCAGGAGATGGGAGAATCGCTGTGTCACCTAGCCTCGGACCCGGAGCCGGTCGTGCGAAGTCTGGTCATCAACGTCCTCGTGGAGTTGCCGGGCACCGTGACGCCGCGTCTGCTGCGGGCAGCGGTCAACGATCCCGATGAGCGCGTGCAGGCTGACGCGATCGAGGCACTGGATACGCTCGATGTCGCTGAGCGGGTCTCGTGGACGGAGCCGAAGCTCGAGTCGCCCAATAGCCGGGTCCGAGCCAACGCCGTCAAATCCTTGCTGAGGACCGACCATCGAAAAGCGGGGGAAACGCTCTTGGACATGCTTGAGGACCCAAGACCGGCGCATCGCCTGAGCGCTCTTTGGGTAGCAGAGCGGTTGAGGTTGCGGACCATCAGTGCCAGAATCCACGACATGAGCCGCGTCGACCCGGATGACAGGGTCAAGCGGCGTGCGAAATGCGTGTTGGACCGGCTAAACCAGAAACAAGAGGATGGGGCGCGGCTGGAGTCACCTGCCTTGGCAGGTCGATCATCTGAGTCGGACGGAGGTTCTGCTTGATGGCGTGGTTGCTGTCGAAAGAGAGTCCACTGACGGAGGTTCTGCGGGGCGTACAGCGTCATTTTGCCCGCGGCGGGGATATCGGACCCGTCGTCCTCGTGGTCTTAACGCTTTCAGCGGTGGTGCTTGTTGTCTATTTGTTGACACGACCGAGTCGCCCGACGAGCAAGGCCGCCGGCAGTCCGAATCCTCAGCAGGTGTTGAGGAACCTGCTGACCAGGCTGGAGTTGACGCCGCCACAGCGCAAGAACCTGCTCGCCATGGCGAAGGACGGGTGCCTGACACATCCATCGGTGATCCTGCTCAGTCGGGCACTCTTCGATCGCCATTCTGCGACTTGGTTGAAGGAGCGTGAGGGCAGGGCTTCGTCCAAAGGAGCGTCGAGCGACGCCGAATCGATAGCCGAGATCCGTTCGATTCTCTTCCCCAGCACCTGAGTGACACCAGATTGTCTGATTTCGGATGTGATCGCGGTTTGCCGATGCGAGCAGCGCGTGGCTGCGGTCTGGTGTGCGCAGACAAGCGGCATGTTCGTTTGTCAATCGCTCGCTAGGCCACGGTGGCGTTTGCCTCCTTGCTTGCGCTCACCGTTGGGCCTTGCGAGCGCTGGACCCCGATTTCTGTCGGCGTCCAGGTGTATCTCGTATCGGTCTCAAGACACACGCGACCGGCCGAGGAAGCCGAGCAGCGGCGAGGAGTCACAAGTCGTCGAGTTCGCTGAGCAGCCACTCGCCAAATGTGGGCTGATCGTCCTCGTTCAGCGCTTGGGCGGCGGCGTTGAGGCCCGCAGCCACAGCGTCCAGGGCGTCCGAACCGCACCCGCCTGCCAGAACTGTTCCCGCGAGGGATAATCCTGCTGCGGAGACGAGTGCCCGTGTAGCCAATCGTTTGAATAGCATTGCCGGGTCCTTTCCGGAGTTTCCGTGAATACCCCCTTCCGAATCCGTGCACACGTTATCGGGCATGAATCCAATCCTTCTCCATCGAAACCGCGACTCATTTTTGCCTAAGTTTCCTCGGTTGCAGTATTCGTAGGAAGAGTGGGTTATTCTCAATGTTGAGGTTGTGGTTGGTCGGTTCCCTTGACTTGTGATACGGCGGCCGGTACGCTGTCGGCCCTCGATCGGCTAGAGATAGCCGGGAGTGAGCTTGTGGCCCCCGGGGCGAGCCTGCGTCCGAATTCGGGCGTGCTTAGGGCTAATGGGCGTTTCTCTTCGCGGCGAAGCGTTCAGGCCTCGGTTGCAAGACCGCAGCCGCGACTCTTCCTTGTGTGGCGGTTTACGCTGCGGAAGTCCTTACCTGAAGGCTGGGGATCGGGGTGTGCGGTCCACGACTGCCCGGTGGTGTAAGCGGTAACACACCAGGTTTTGGTCCTGGCGTTCCAGGTTCGAGTCCTGGCCGGGTAATCGCGTATCTTCGCTTCTCGCCCGGCCCAGCGATGGCGGGTTCGTCGCCTTTGCGTCAGGCGTGATGTCGCGGCCCCGTGTGAAGGGCTACGTACGATGGCCTCTTTGGGTCTGGGCACCGTCGTAATGATGGCACTTGGCTTGGGTCTGTGAATGGTTGGAAATGAGCACGTGAGCGAGTTGGCTGCCATCGTGTTGGCTGCGGGAAAGAGCACCCGCATGAAGAGCGAGCTGCCGAAGGTGCTTCACGAAGTGTGCGGGCAGCCGATGCTTGCCTACGTGCTCAATGCGTGTCGGCTGGCTGGCGTCGATCGTCCGATCGTGGTCATCGGGTATGGCAAGGATGAGGTGATGCGCCGCTTCGCCGCGGAAACGGACCTGATCTGGGTGGACCAGACCGAACAGAAGGGCACGGGGCATGCCGTTCTTTGCTGCCGGGAAGCAATCGAAGGTTGTCAGGAAGAGGGGAGCATACTGGTCATTGCCGGGGATATGCCGCTCATCCGGCGGGAGACGCTCGCGAACCTCGTCGAGTCACGTACGCGGTCGGGCCACGCCGTAACCCTGGCTACGACCCTGCTTGACGAACCGACCGGTTACGGGCGGATCGTCCGCGATGCGCAAGGTGGTCTGGAGGCAATTGTCGAGGAGGCTGACTGCACACCTGAGCAGCGTCAAATCTGCGAGGTGAATCCTAGTTACTATTGCTTTGACCCTAAGCGTCTTCTCGAGGCGCTGGATGAGATGAAACCAACCGGAGCGAAGGGCGAGTATTACGTGACGGATGTCGTCCGGATTCTGCGGACCAAGGGGCACGCCGTGTCCGCCGAGGTTACGGTGCCCGGCGAAGACGCGATGGGGATCAACTCCCGCCTCGATCTTGCGGTGGTCAATCGTGTGATGCAGGATCGCATCCAGCTCGCCCTGATGAACGAAGGGGTGACCATCGTGGACCCCGACAACACGTGGATCGAGGCGGAGGTCTCGATTGGGCGGGAAAGTGTCATTTACCCGTTTACGGTTATCGGAACGGGGGCGACCATTGGAGAGGGTTGCCGAATAGGCCCCTTTGCCCGTGTGGGCATCGGGGAGATGATAGAAGATGGAGTAGTGCTTGGAGCTGCGGCGTTTGACGGAGTGGCGGCCTCATGAACGTCGAGAAGAGACAATCTCCGGAGTGGGATTCCAACGGAATCGTCGTGTTTGGCGGAACCGCAAGCACGGAGCTTACGGCGCGGATCTGCCGGTATCTCAAGTTGACGCCGGGACAGGCGATGGTGAGTCTGTTTCCGGACGGTGAGACCCTTGTCAAAGTGGACGATGACGTCAGAGGCAAGGATTGCTTTGTCGTCCAATCCACGTGCCCGCCGGTCAACGACAACCTCATGGAGCTGCTCATCTTCATCGACTGTCTGCGGAGGGCGAGCGCGAAACGCATCACCGCGGTGATCCCCTACTACGGGTACGCCCGGCAGGACCGCAAGGCCGTGGGACGCACACCGATCACCGCGAAGCTGGTGGCCAACATGTTGACCACCGCCGGTACAAACCGTGTGTTGACCATGAACCTGCACGCCGACCAGATCCAGGGATTCTTCGACATCCCCGTGGATCACCTCACGGCTGCACCTGTACTGGCCAAGCATTTCCTGGATCGTAAGATGAAGGACCGCGTGCTTGTCTCTCCGGACGTGGGGAACATCAAGTTCGGCAGCGACTTCGCCTCTCGGTTTGGCAGCGAACTCGCGGTGATCGACAAGCGCCGCCTCACGGGTGATTCAGCAGTGGCCGTAAACATCATCGGAAATGTCGCCGGCAAGAACGTGATGATGTTTGACGACATGATCACGACGGCCGGTACCGTTTGCGAAGCGGCGAGATTGGTCCGTGAGCATGGCGCCGCCGGCGTCTACGTCGGAGCGACGCACGGCGTTTTTGCTGGCCCCGCTGTCCAACGGCTGGCGGCGACCGAACTATCCGAGATCGTCGTGACCGACACGGTTCCCGTCGATCCAGCGGTTACGGAGCGCTTGCCCAATCTGACCGTGCTCTCCGTGGCCGACCTGATCGGGGAGGCTATCCGACGTATCCACGAACACCGATCGGTAAGCGCCCTGTTCGTGTAAGCAATGAGAGGAGATTGATTTCGCAATGGAGACGATGACCTTCAAAGCAGAACCGCGTCGGGAGTTGGGTACGCGAGCAGTGAGGGCTCTTCGGCAAACCGGCTTGCTGCCAGCGATCATCTACGGTCACGGTGAAGCCCCGGAGCCTGTCTCGCTGCCGGCTCACGAGGTCGTGGTCGCCCTGGCCCACGGCGTCCGAACGGTAGAGCTCGAACTGAAAGGCAAGAAGAGGCAGTATCTGATCAAGGATGTCCAGTATGACCACCTTGTGGACCAACCCACCCATCTCGATTTGGCGCGCGTGTATCTGGACGAGCGTGTCACGGTGCGCGTCGGGATCGAGCTTCGCGGCACACCCAAGGGTGTGTCAGAAGGCGGAGTTCTTGACCAGCATCTGGCGGATATCGAGGTGGAGTGTTTGGTCACGGAGATTCCCGAGACGCTGCACCCGATTGTGACAGAGTTGGGCGTCGGTGAGTCACTCTTGGTGGGGGATCTGCCCTTGCCGCCAGACGTGGTGGCACAGGTCGACCCCGAGGAGCGGGTGGCGACGGTCCGGGCCTTGGCAGCTGAGCCTGAGCCCGAGGAGGTCGAGGAAGCTGCGGAAAAAGAAGCTGAACCCGAGATCATCGGGCGGGCAAAGAAGGAGGAGGAAGCCAAGTAGGGCGCGTTATCAGTCCGGTGAGTTTGTGGCAAGGTGAAACTGATCGTCGGTTTAGGCAACCCTGGACCCAAATATGCGGGCACCAGGCATAACGTTGGCTTCGAAGTGGTAGACGTCCTCGCCTCGCGATGGGGGATCAGTCTTACGGCGGAGAAGTTCCACGGTTGGTTTGGCTTGCATCGGGTTTATGGTGAGCGGGTCGTGCTGCTGAAACCCATGACCTATATGAACCGAAGCGGCCGAGCCGTCGCCGGCGCCGGACGGTTCTACAAGCTCGAGCTTGGTGACCTATTGGTTATCAGTGATGACATGGCACTGCCGCTTGGATGTCTGCGGATGCGGGTCCGAGGTTCGGCGGGCGGCCATAAAGGCCTGCAGGATATTGTGGACCAGCTCGGGACCGACGACTGGTCTCGACTTCGAGTCGGAATCGGCGAACCGGTCGGTGATCCGACGGCGTATGTGCTCAACCGGTTTACAGAAGATGAGGAGACGATCGTGAAGCGGGCCGAACAGCGAGCAGCCGATGCCGTCGAGTGCTGGATGCAGCACGGCGCCGACCTGGCCATGACCCGCTTTAACGGTCCGCCGGAGACGGACCCACCTGACGAGGACGGAGAGGCTGCCCCCAGCGGTTGAGCAGCCTGATGTGACTTACGGGAGAACAACGTTGAATCAATATGAAGCGATGTTCCTGTTCGACCCCACGTTTGGGAGCTCGTTTGAGAAGTGCGAAACGGAAATTCGTCGTCTCATGAACCGGGCCGAGGCGGAACTCTTGTTTTGCCGGAAGTGGGAGGAGCGGCGTCTGGCCTACAGGATTCGCGGCCGAAAACGCGGTGTGTACGTACTGACCTATTTCAAGGCCAAGCCCGATAAGATCAAACCGCTCGAGCGGGATGCGAGGCTGGCCGAGAACATCCTCCGCCTACTAGTGCTACGTGCTGACGACGTGACACCCGAGTACATGGAGCAGATGGTTCCCCTACGCGGGGCTGAGGCACCGAAGACCGCGACTGACGACGCACCTGCGCCGAAACCAGAGGGCATCACCGAGTCAGGTGACAAAGTCGGGGGCAATGCCGCGATGGACGAGGAGTCAGAGGCTGTCGCAAAGGAGTCAGTCGTTGTGGACTCGCCCACAGGGGAAGCAGCGGCGGACGATGTGTAGGCGGCTGGCGGCGTGATCGCTCCGGACGTTCATGCAGATATGGGGACCAAGACATGGCAAGCTACAACCGCATCATCCTGGTGGGGAACCTGACCCGTGACCCGCAGTTGAGTTACACACCGCAGAACACGGCGGTTTGCAAGTTTGGTTTGGCGACGAACCGAAAATGGCGCGATCGCGACGGAAACACGCGCGAAGACGTGTGCTTCGTCGATTGCACTGTCTTCGCCCAAGCTGGCGAGACGTTTAACCGGTATATGTCTAAGGGACAACCGGTTCTGGTGGAAGGGCGCCTGCAATTCAGCCAGTGGACGACACCCGAAGGTGAAAAGCGGAGCAAGCACGAGGTCGTTGTCGACAACTTTAAGTTTCTAGGTGGACGAGGTGAGGGCGGGGGTCGTCCTGCTGGCACCACTGGGGCGGGCGGGCCGGCGGATGCTGCGGCCCCACCCGGTGGTTACGATGCCCCGCCGCCTCCGGATGACGACATCCCTTTCTGAGCCGGGTGGGGTGTGAGGCTGCGGCCTGCGTATGCTCAGGGTCGAAGAAACCTTAAGCTCAACGTCGCACGCGAAACTGACAGCGGCAACAACAGGCTGAGCATATGTCTCAACCTTCCGCGACACCTGTAGTTACGGCCACGGAACGAGGTGTGAACTGGTGCATGAACGGGGCGGCCCGGCTCACCGGTGGGCAGCGATCGCGACACCGATGACATCGCAGCCTGAAATGGGTATGATAAGGTCCCCCTTCGGGGGAGAATACAACCGGGAAGTAGAGACGCTGTTATGAAGTTGCTTCTGTGCAGGAATGTTGACAGACTCGGCATTGTGGGTGACATCGTTGATGTCTCGGCGGGGTACGGGCGGAACTATCTGGTGCCCCAGGGACTGGCCACCGAACCGACGCAGGCGAATATCCGAGCCCTGGCTAAAGCGCGTCGGGCTGCCGAACTGGAGCGGGTGCGCCACCGCGAACAACTGCAAGCCCTGGCCAAGCGGCTTGAAAACGTCGAGGTGACCGTCCGGGCGCGGGCCAACGAAGAGGGTGTGCTGTACGGTTCCGTGGGGCCTCGGGAGATCTCGGCGGCTCTCGTGGAAGAAGGACACCCGATTCTTCCCGATCAGATCGCTTTAGCAACGCCTATCCGGCATCTCGATAATGTAGCCGTCGACGTGAGGCTTACCGACGACGTGCAGGCCACCGTCAAAGTGTGGGTCGTGCGGGAGAAGACTGACGAGGGTGCCGAGGACGAGGAGGCCCTGAGGGAGGAAGCGGCTGGCAGGGAGGCTAGCGAGGATGACGACGGCGACGGCGAGTAGCGTTTCGGTCGCGACGGGCAAAGAACGGGTCCCGCCTCAGGACCTGGATGCGGAGATGGCTCTGCTTGGCTCGATGATGATGAGTCGAGAGGCTATCGGCGAAGTCATCCCGATCATCGGCCGGAGCGATAGCGCCTGGTTCTACGTCCCCGCGCATCAGAGGCTCTTTGAAGTACTCCTCGATCTGTACGATGATCCGTCGAAGGCGATCGACCTGATCGTCGTGACCGACGAACTGCGACGGCGCGAGGCGCTCGATTTCGTGGGCGGACAGGAATATATGATCCGTCTGGTGGAGAGCTTCGGCGATTGGACCAATGCCGAACACTATGCAAAGATCGTTCGCGACAAAGGCATGCTCCGCGAGTTGATTCGTGCTGCCGGTCAGATCAGCGACGAAGCGTACAGCAATCTTGACGAAGCCCGGGAGATCCTCGATGCCGCCGAGCAGAAGATCTTCGAGGTGACCGAGCGTCGTGTCGGCGGTCACACCATCGAGCTGCGCGAGGCTATCGCTCGCCTGGCCAGACAGCTCGAAGAGGGTGACCGGGGATTGTGCACCGGTGTGTCGACCGGATTCACCCAACTCAACGAGCTGACCGGAGGTTTCCAACCCGGTGATTTCATTGTCGTGGCTGGTCGTCCTTCCATGGGCAAGACCTCGCTGGGGCTTTGCATCGCCCAGCACATGGCTCTCCATGAGCACGCCCCCACGCTGTTCTTCTCACTCGAGATGAGCGCTGCCCAGATCGCCCAGCGGCTGATGAGCGCCCACACTGGAATTGACTCGAAACTGATCCGCCGCGCGGTGTTGTCGGAGGAGGATCACCGTCGGTTGCTCGACGCTTGCGCGGACTTCGAGCAGGCACCGCTGTTTTTGGACGACAGCCCGGGATTGACGGCCATGGAGGTGCGCTCGACCGCCCGAAGGTTCAAGCAGAAAGAGGATATTCGGGCTGTCTTTGTCGACTATTTACAGCTCATGTTTGTGCCCAGAACCGAGAATCGACAGGTGGAGATTGCTACGATCAGTCGCAGCCTCAAAGCCCTGGCCCGTGAGTTGAACATCCCCGTGATCGCCATGGCCCAGCTCAACCGGATGCCGGAGGGGCGTACGGACAAGAGGCCCTTCATGAGCGACCTTCGTGAGTCCGGTGCGATCGAGCAGGATGCCGATGTCGTCCTGCTGATCCATCGGGAAGAGTACTACAAGCCCGAAGATGAGAGCGTCAAGAACCAGGCAGAGCTCATCATCGCCAAGCAGCGCAACGGCCCTGTCGGATCGGTGACCCTCCATTTCCACAAAAAGCTCACCCGATTCGCGGACTTTACGCATGAGCCCGAACCGTTTGTGCCCCACCTTGTTGAAGACACCGTTCCCTTCTGAGAGGGCAAGCGGAGTGCGTGACATGGATGGCGTGGGTGGCACGGGTCCGGCACCGCTGGCCCCGTCGGTTGGGTGAACCTGACGTAGATCTAGGTCGAGTCCACAGACCCGACAAAGGATCGCCCACCGCGCATGGATGTTGGGCCCAATGACGCGGGCTGACACTGAAACCGGCAAAGCCCCGATAGGGTGTAGGGTGCGTCCTGGACGCACCGATTCGTCTGCCTCAAGCCCCGTCCGGGGCGTAAGTGTGTCCCCCCTGGCGTGAGCCGTGGGAAAAGGTCGTCTCCTGTTCATCCAGTTCCGACGGGGGCGATACACTCCCTTCACAATTCCACGAAAAAACCGAGATTTCATGTAAGATTCTCGACCTCTCCCGAGACTATAATATAGACGTCCTCTTCCGATCCCGTGTGACATCGTTCACGCACTCTACTGCGGAGGCGGCAGGTGACGCTTGCATCGATCCTCATTGTGATGGCCGTGTTGACCGCAGGGGTTGAACCTGGCATCAAGGCCTTGCCATGTCCCAACCCTGTCTCCGCGTGGACGGGGAGCACCGGCCCAGGTATGAGCACCTTCGGGCTCGCTATCGATCCGGACGGGAACATCGTGCTTTGTGGGTATTTTGCGACGGGTGCGGACCTGGACCCGACAACCGGAATCGACCAGCGCTTCACGAACGGGCATCACCGGGACATCTACGTGACGAAGGTCTACGCCGACGGGTCGTACGCCTGGAGCTATACCGTCGGGGCGCTGGATGTTACCGACAGCGCATACGGGGTCGCCATCGAACCCGATGGTCAGATCATCGTCGCTGGGACCTTCCAGGGACTGATCGATTTCGACCCGACAGAGGCGCTCGACCAGCACAGCTATCCGGGTGACTACGCGGCGTTCGTAACGAAGCTGGGGCCAGATGGCGCGTATCTCTGGACCCTTAGCTTTGGCGGGACGGGGTGGGTCGGGATCAACGACGTCGCTCTGGACACCGACGACAACATTCTTGTGGTCGGGTACTATGATGAGCAGATCGATTTTGATCCCGGGCCAGGAGAGGTGTTGCGGGACGGATCGGCCGACATCTTCGTCACCAAACTCGCGGCCGACGGGTCTCACCTCTGGACGAATACCGTCGGGTCGTCCAGGTACGACAACGGAGGAGATATTGCCGTGGACTGCAACGGGAACGTCTACGCGAGTGGGACGTTCCGCGACACCGTCGACTTTGACCCTGGTCCCGGGTG
>CAYOQG010000072.1:0-19958 GCA_964405925.1 uncultured Phycisphaeraceae bacterium
CACCGTAACGTTCATGGCGTGCAGTTCGACGGGCGTTACGTGTTCGATTGACCCGCGTCGCCGATCGGAATAATCCCTCCGGCCCTTCGGGACGGGGATTCATTTGCACCTGCTATCTTATGCGCTGATCTACGCAGAGTGGCGATTCGACGTGCTCACTTGCGAATGATGCGATCCCGATGAGGGTGGGCGGCTAGATGATCGAGAAGTAACCGCGCACGTCGTCTTCCTTGTCAATGATAGCAACGCGATTGCCTTTCTTTTCGGCCTCCCAAAGGTATTTGTAGATACTGATTGCCCGCCGCATGACACTGGCCCGTGTGGCCAATCCGGTTTCCTTGGCAAGGCGATCGAGGAGAGCGCACATCTCACTTGTCACATCGAATTGCAGCCTATGGCGGTCGGCCTTCTTTTCGTTCTGTGCTTGGTCGTTCATTGGGAAAATAATGTCGGTTGATGCCCACATAAACCGGGATGACGATTGCGAACGTGGCTAACAACGGTGTCCAGTCACGCATGACGATGGTTATGCCAGTCGCCCCAAAGACGGAAACTAGGCCCATGGGGAGCATCCATCGTGTCACCAGGTTCCTTGTCCGTTCCCGTATATTCTCTGAGTCCGCCTTCCTAAGACGTGTCTTTTCTCGGTAGACCTCCGCCTCAGGTAGTGGGTCGCCGATGACTTCAGAGTTACGCTCATCTGAATCTCCACGTCTCAGAATCTCTGCCATCGAATTTGCCCTCCATACGCGTCAAGATTGTTGGTCCCCTACACCTTTGCTTCGCTGCCGAAATGCTCAGCGCACCGGCGCGAACAGTCAGCATTGCCATCGCTACCATGTTTCGCTTCATGTCTTACAAACCTCCGAAACGAGACCTCTCCCGCCGAAACAAATACGCCTGCACGGCATCGCCACATGGCGAAAGCCGCTTCAGCTTACCTCCTTCTTTGCTTTCCCGCCGTGTTGTATCCTCCTTTCTGCCGTAGGTCCTCGCGCGTCACGGCCCGCCCGGGGCCAGGCAAGGGATTGATTCAACGTCTACTATTATAGGATGTCGCGATTGCACGGCAACATTTATCCTCCGTAAATACTCCGAAAATACTTATTTGTTGACCGATATCGCGCGCGTGACGGTTGGCATTCGGCACCCTCGGGCACCCTTACTTGGGTGCTTGCATGTGTCGCGAGTGTTGTGCCGCCCGGATGCGACGAGTCACGCCGGTCTGTCCCCGCTGCAGTGAGGCCCGCAGAGTACACCGCTTAATGCGCAGGGCTGACCCTACATCCAGTCCGCGCGCGGTCCGTCCTTGGAGTGGACGAGTTCGGTCCGCGGAGCGGGCGCGGTTTCGCGAATCGCGTCAGTCCCTGAGGATCAGCACCCGCAGGACCTGGGGTCGCCGCCTCAGCTACATTGCATGCTCTTGAAGAACTCTTCGGCGTTTTTGGAAATCTGCTCGGGGGTCAGGTCCTTCTTATGGGTGGCGATGCCCCACTCGTGGCCGAAGGGGTCGGTGACCTTTCCGTAGCGGTCGCCCCAGAAGCAGTCCATCACCGGCATGCAGACTTTGGCACCGGCGTCGATCGCCTGTTGATAGACCTTGTCGCAGTCCTCGACATAAAGGAAGATGCCGACCGAAGTCCCGTTCAAGCTCTTGGGTGCTCGCCAACCTTCCGAGTTGGGCACCTCATCGCAGAGCATGATGATCGAGTTTCCGATCTTCAGCTCGGCGTGCATGACGGACTTGCCGTCCGGGCCGGGCATTCGGTAAATCTCCTCGGCCGAAAAGGCCTTCTTGTAGAACTCGATGGCCTTGGCTGCGTCCTTCACGCACATGTGTGGGGTTACGGTGTGGAAACCTTCAGGGATGGGTCTTACGTTGCTCATGAAACTTTTCTCCTAATGAGGCTATCCCCGCGACCAGCGCGGACAGCCTTGCCCAAACGCACAATCACACAGAGGTCTACGCCGTGTGTAACAGTAGACACAAGGCCAAAATGTGAATGAACGAGCCAGCCCGACATCCTGCCTTATGTCGGGCGTCACTATACTTCCCCGTGTGGTCGGCTCTCAAGCGTGATCCCTCCTGAACGGGCAGATGGGCGCGAGGGCGTTTCACTATCGGGCGCCGGACGGGGTATGCCGAATATTCCGTGGCCCTGACCGAATCATCGACTGTGGTGAACAGACTCAGCCGTCCGCACGGCTGCAGAGAGATGGAATGTTGAGTTTTCGAGGGAGCAAAGCCATGAGCCAGCCAACGCGCATGTCCCCGCTGACCGCGTTCTTCTTGGGCTTGTTCGGTGTTACGGGGATCGGGATCGCCTCGGCCGCAATGGTCGTGCTCTACGGGATGACCGTGGTCAACAGCAAGGGGTCCGAGGTCCTCAGGTTTGCCGACACCACCGTCGTGCAGATTCTCGAATCATTACCGCAGGTGATGGAGTCGCTGCCGACAACGCTCGAGGATGTTCTCAACGACAAGCGGGCCCCGGACTACGCCGACCAGATCGACGTGACGGTGAACTTTGTCGCGGATGAGCGGGGGAAGGGGCTCCGTCCCGTCCTTACTATCGTGAACAAAGGCACCGAGGTTGTTTCGATGCTGGCGGTCCGAGTCGCGGCCCTCAACGAGCGAGGCTTGCCGATTCGGGAGTGGACCGAAGTTGTAGCCACTCCGATCGCTATCTGCGACGAATGGCGTGGGACGCTCTTGCCAGGAAAAACCCGCCACGTCGTGCTCCCGTCCTGTTGGCGAAGCATCCCGGCCGAACTGGCCGGAGCAATCACCGGGGCGGCGGAAATCTCCGAGATCCGCATCTGGCAGCCTGTGGACGATGCATAATCCACCCGCTATGGCAGACCGCGGCGGATGGTAGCAGCCGGATCACTCGGATCGACGGGTGACGAGCAACATGGGATTGTGTGGGCCCCTGCGACCCTTCGGGGCATAGCCCGTCGCAGGGGTCTTTCTTGCGCCGGGTTGCGTGGTAAGCGGTTCGGGTCCACTGGCAGTGGACCGGTGTTGCAATTCGGGATAACGTGCCCACCCTTGGCGGGACGGGGCCACCCGACAGAGCGGCCGCAGGCGGGTTGCCAGCTGCACGTCAAGCCTCTACAGTCGTAATCCAAGTATGTGGACTGAATCTCCAACGTAGCTGAGGAGAATGCGAATGGAAGTGAGACGACACTTGAGGCGTCTCTGGCTGCCTGCCGTGTTGATGGTGGCGGTTTCCGTGCCGATCACCGCCCGTTGGCAGGCCGCTGCTCATGGTCAGGACGCCACCCCGCAAGGCGGGCAGTTAGGGGTCCAGCCGCGTGAGGTCGTGCTGGACAACGGGTTGATTCTGTTGCTTGTTGAACGTCATGAGGAGCCCATCGTCGCATGCGGTGTCTTCTACGACGTCGGGAGCGTGAACGACCCCCGCGGCAAAAGCGGGATTGCTCACATGTTCGAGCACATGATGTTCAAGGGCACCAAGATCATCGGGACCAGCGACTATCAGGCGGAGCGGGCGTACATCGAACAGCAGGACGCGTTGCGAAAGCAGATGATCGCCGAGATGAACAAGATGAGGCTCATGAAGCGCCGCGGCGAGATCGACGACGTGCTCGATCCCCAGCAGTGGACGCCGGAATACGCGACATTGAAGCGCGAGTATGACCAGCTGCTGGCAGCCGAGCGAGTCTACGTCAAGAATAACGAGCTGGCGGACCTGTATTCGACAAACGGTGGAGCAAGGCTCAACGCGGGCACCATGGAGGACTTAACGATCTACTTCGTGCAACTGCCGGCGAACAAGCTCGAGCTTTTCTTCTGGATCGAGTCCGATCGCATGGCCAACGGTGTCATGCGGGAGTTTTATGTCGAGCGCGACAACGTGCGCGAGGAACGCCGGTTAAGCGTAGAGAGCACACCGACGGGCAAGTTTCGGGAGGCCTTTGATGCCTTGTTCTGGCAGTCTCACCCTTATGGGATTCCCGTATTGGGGTGGGCGTCGGAGGTGGAATCGATCACCCGCGATGACGTCCGTGACTTCTACAAGACGTACTACGCGCCAAACAATGCTCGTGTTGTGCTCGTGGGAGATTTCAACACAGACGAGGCCGTTGAGTTGGCGAAGCGCTATTTTGGACGGCTTTCACGCGGTCCCAAGCCGCCTGAGCCTGTGATTACTGAAGAACCAAGGCCCATTGCGGAACGGCGGTTTTATGCAGAGGCCGAGACCAATCCGCGGGTGACGCTACGCTATCACACCGTGGCCATCGGGCATAAGGACGAACCCGCTTTGGACGTCCTCGGAGACCTTCTCTCCGGCAAGACCGGGCGACTCTACAAGCGGCTGGTCACCGAGGAGGAAGCGGCGATTGGCGAACCTCGCGCCGGAAACGAAGGCCGCAAGTATGCTGGTTATTTCGAAATCGATGTGACCGTCAAAGAGGACCGGACACCGGAGGAAGTCGAGGCTTTCATTCTGGAAGAGCTCGACAAGTTACGCACCGGGCAGATTGCCGAGCGCGAGCTGCAGAAGGTCAAGAACCAGGCCCTCGCCGCTTCGGTTCGACAACTGCAACGCAGCATCGGTCTCATGTTCCGCCTTGGCATCTATGATACGTGGTACGACTGGACTTACATCAATGAGGCACCAAAGCGTGTCTTGGAGGTGACAGCGGATGACGTCCGCCGAGCACTGGACAAATACTTCGATCCCAAGACACGAACGGTGGCCATTTATCGCACCAAGAAGGTCGAGGAGGTAGAGGTCGGGGGACCGGAGATCGAGAGCCTCCCAGGAGAGGATCCCGAGTTCGCCGCCGTGATTGGCCCCCTCGGACCGGAGATTCAGGAGCGGTTTCGGGCCTGGCTCAAGCGAGTCAACACGATGAGCGCCGAGGAGCTTGAGCCCCAGGCGGCCCTGGTAGTGGCGGCGATGGAGGTGCGACCGATCCCTGAAGAGCAAAAGCCTGCCATCGAGTACATGGTGCGGGCCATGAGGGAGCGGGCCGAGGCCCTCAAGGCTGCCGAAGCCGCCAAGCAGGCTGTGGATGACCAAGAATAGCCCACCGACAAGGAGTTGGACCGATATGCGTAATATATTCAATACTTGGGTTGGTCTTGCCGGCATGATTCTCGGTGCGGCCGCGGTTGCCCGGGCCGACCAGCCTTTGCCGGCGCACCCGAACGATCTGAAGTATCCTCCCTTGGAGTACAAGCTCCCGCCGGCCTCCCAGTTCCGCGAGGTACTCCCCAACGGAATGGTCGTTTACATCGCCGAGGATCGGATGCTCCCGACCTTCGACATGATGGTAACGGTCCGCACCGGTGCGGCGATGGATCCTGAAGATAAGATCGGCCTCGCCTCTCTGACAGGAGAGCAGATGCGCGATGGCGGAACCCAGAGCCTGTCTCCCGAGGAGCTGGACGAGCGTGTCGAGTTTCTGGCTGCTTCGTTGTTTTCTCGCATCGAGGACACAAGCGGGCGCGCCCGGCTTTCCTGTTTATCCAAGGATGTTGATGAAGCCCTGAGCCTGTTTGTCGAGATGCTGCGATATCCGCGGTTTGATGCGGATCGCCTCCGCCTCGCCAAGGAGCGCTACCTACAAAACATCAAGCGCCGCAACGACTCGACGAACTCGATCTCCGGCATTGAGTGGGGTTTTCTGATGAACGGCGAGGAGCACTTCACGAATTGGTATCCGTCGTCGAAAACCATCAACGCCATCACCCGCGATGATCTCGTGGCATTCCACGCCAAGTCTGTCCACCCCGGCAATATGATCGTGGCCGTCAGTGGTGATTTTGACCGAGCGCTCATGCTCAAGAAGCTTCAGGCTGCCTTTGCAGATTGGCCGGCGGGCGAGAGCGGTCCGCGGTCCTTCCCTAAGCCGACGCATTACCTGGAACCCGGCATCTACCTGATTCACAAGGAAGACGTCAATCAGGGGAGGGTCACCATGGGACACAAGGCGATCATGCGTGGGACTCCTGACGAATTTCCGTTGATGGTGATGAATGGTGTCTTAGGCGGTGCGGGATTCAAATCGAGGTTGTTCACCAGAATACGCTCGGATGAAGGACTGGCCTACAATACCGGCAGTCGCTTCGAGCAAGGTGTCTATTTCCCAGGCGATTTCACGTGCTGGTTCCAAAGCAAGAGCAACTCCTGCGCCTACGCGATGGAGATCGTGCTCGACGAGATTGACCGATTGCGAAACGAGAAGGTCAAGGAAGCGGAGATTGCTGAATTCATCTCGTTTTACGTTGAGAGCTTCCCCCAACGGTTCCCGACGAAAATGAGTTTGCTGGAGACCTACGTCTCAGATGAGTACACGGGGCGCGACCCGGATTATTGGCAGACCTACATTGAGAATATCAAGCGCGTGACGCCGGAGGACGTGTTGCGTGTCGCTCAACGGCACTTGTATCCGGAGCAGCTAGTCATCCTGGCCGTGGGCGATGCTGCTGCGATTCGGACGGGTGGCTACGATAAGGCACCGCATACCACCCTTGACGACCTCGGCGAAGTCAAGGTCCTGCCGTTGCGGGACCCGGACACGCTGATACGCTAGGGTGCGCGGTGTGGTGTCCCGCGTGGCGAGTTGCGGTATCTCTTGGCCGCACGGTGCGAGAAGCGCGGTTGGCAGTGCTTGAGGTGCGACATTCGGAGGAGACCCGCGGTGGCGGTCAACCGACGGCAGCCTGGCGGGAGGCTACGTGCTGTGAGTGTCGCGCGGCGTAAAGACTGCGATGCCGGTCCGCTATTGGGCTGGTCCAGCCGTGGCTGGCCGGTCGGGAAGGACTCTCGCAGATTGCGCGTGATCATTATCCTGTTTGCCGTCGCGCTCAACGCTGGTGCGAGGGCTGAGGCGCCCGTGACCATCACCGGCGGTGCGGACCCCTCGGGGCATCAGTACGAGTGGATCGTGGCCAACCACGGCGAATCGCCTATTGTCTACGTGGAATTCCCCCACTATCACGGAGCGTTGTTCTTCGCGCCCGACGGCTGGCATACGGAGTGCACGTTCCTGGTGAATGTGGGGGTCAAGGACAAACCGGGCACCTGCAAGGCGTGGGTGGATTCCCCGACCGATGGGATCGGGTGCCCCGAGTCGGCCAAGTTTTCGATGCAGATTGGGACGCCGGCCGCAAGGCGTGGCCCTGGGGAAGTTGTAGTGAAGAGGGCCAACGGCCAACAGATAACCGTCGGTGGTGTCGAGCTGTCCCAGGCAGAGTCCGTCAGTGACAAATACGTGTCCCTCATTGGGCTCGGTGTTGTACTTTTTGTGGCCGTCGCGATCCAACGAATATTTAGAAAAAAAAGAATCGGGTGAAGTGACTCCTCGGACCGGTTAGAAACCGGTGTCTAGCGGCGCGTTTTGGCTGCCCACACCGCGGGGACGGGCTCACCGCCCACTGCGGTGGGAGCGGAATCCCACTGGGTCGACGGAGAGTCCGTGGGGGTCAGGCATGGGTCAGTCGTGCATGCCCGTTATTGGTGTCGAACGGTCAGTCGTGAAATCGGACTATTCTCGCGCTTGGCTGGTTATGGTGGTGCTCCTCGCCGTAGCCCTGCGCATGGGACGCTGTGCGACGGCGGAGGGACTCGGTCGGGCCAGACCTATAACTTACACCGAATACACCGTGGCGGCTCAGCACTTGCTCGAACAAGGCGCGTTCGTAAGCCCTCTGGTTCGCGACATCGTACCCGAGGAGCCGTCCGCCTTGATGCCTCCCGTTTACGTTGCCCTTGTCGCAGGCGTGTACGGGGTTTTGGGTGTGGGGACATTTGCGGCGACGCTTGCGCTTCAAGTGATCAATGCCCTGGCGACGTCGTTAGCCGTACCGTTGGCCTTTCACGTCACCAGACGAATCGCCGATCGACGCGGCGGTTGGATCGCAGCCCTGCTGGTCGCGTTCAATCCGACGCTGGTCGGGTATACCAACTATATGTGGGACACGAGCGTATTCACCCTGGCGGTGATCGTAAGCGTGTGGATGGCGTGTCGCTTGGGTGAGAGGTCGGCCTTATGGTGGGAGTGGTTGGCCTTTGGATTCTGGCTGGGGCTGGTGGCCCTCCTAAACCCCGCTTTGACGCTGGCCTATCCGTTGTTAGTCCTTTGGCCGGCGACGAAGTTTGGCGGGTGGCGGCTCAGGTCAACGGTCAATCCCGCGTGCTTGACGGTCTGCGGTTGGCTCGTGGCGATCGCCCCGTGGACGGTTCGCAATTACGTTGAGCTTGGCGAGTTCATGTACATCCGAAATGGGTTTCCCCTTCAACTCTGGCTTGGGGTCTGCCCCGAGGCCGAGGAGCACGGGGCGGCGGTGTTTGCGAGTCAGTTCCCGCTGATGAATGACGAGGCTCAGCGCCGAGTGTCTGCGATCGGCGAACAAGCCTATCTTGAAGAATGTCGGGAACAGGCGATGGCCGCGATTGCCGCCGAGCCGGTGCGGTACTTGAAGCTCGTAACCATTCGGATACTCGACTTCTTCGCAGGCACAACGTACAGCCACGCACCGCCCGAGGGAGGGGGCTGGCCCAAACGACCGTCGCGCGCGGTTGCGATGCTTTTCGTGCTGCTAGAGACGCTGGTGATTCTTATCTACCTTGTCGGTCGCCGAAGGGCTGGACCCGATCTCCTGTGGCTGCTTGCGATTATCGTCGCGTTCTCCGTCGTCTACTGTCTGACACACGTACAGCTTCGTTTCCGTTCGCCGATTGAGCCTCTTATCGCGGTTGTCTTGGGTGTGATGCTGACCGACGTTCATTGCACGTGGGCACGATGGCGACGCGGGCGCGCGAATGCTCGGCTGCAATCCTGACTCGGCGGGTTGGTGTAGCCGTTGGTGTTGATGTTGCGTGGGCTCACACGACGCCAAGTTCCTTGACACTTCGACGTTTCGACGTACTGTTGGATCGGCTGAGGATTAGCTGTGAACACTGCGGTTATTAGACTCGATGAACAAGCGACGTTTGACGATGCCGTCAAGCGTGCGGTCGACGAACTCATGCGCGGTAAGCTCGTCGCGTTTCCGACAGAAACGGTCTACGGCGTCGGCGCTCGTGCGGATCGTCAAAAGGCCGTGAGCCGACTTCGCTCCGTGAAAGAGCGCGGGAAGGACCGTGCTTTCACACTGCATATCCCCGAACCCGATGACGCGAGGCGCTTCGCACCATCGCTGCCCGGCGTGGCTCGCAGATTCATCCGCAAAGGTTGGCCGGGGCCGCTGACGTTGATTGTCGACGTCGAAGATCCTTCGTCAGCCCCCGGCGTGGTTGATTTGAGCCCTCCGGCGATTTCCGCGATTTATTACGGAAACACGATCGGTATGCGGTGTCCTGATGATCGGGTGGCCACAGCCATATTGCGGAACGTGCCCGCCCCGATCGTGGCCGCCAGCGCCAATCTCGCCGGACATCGCCCGCCGGTTTGTGGTCAAGACGTTCTAACCGACCTGAATGGGCAAATCAGCCTACTTCTCGATTCCGGGTCGACGAAATACGCGAAACCCTCGACGATTGTGCATGTCGCCGGTTCATCGTATAAACTGCTCCGCGAAGGTGTATACGACGCAGGGATTGTGGAGCGTCTTTGGAAAGTGCGGCTACTGTTCGTTTGTACCGGTAACACTTGTCGCAGTCCGATGGCAGAGGGCTTGGCGAAGAGAATGCTGGCCGAGCGGCTCGGCTGCGAGGTGACTGAGCTCGCCGACCGCGGCGTCGAGGTTTGGTCTGCGGGAACAGCCGGCGGGGGCGGTGGGGCATCGGAGCACGCTCGATGCGTCATGGAGCACCGCGGCATCGATATCGGTGATCATATGTCCAGAGCGCTCTCTGCGGACTTGGTGCAACAGGCTGACTACATCTTTGTCATGACCGAAGGGCACCGGGATATGGTGGTAAGCATGGAGCCGTCATCCACGGAGCGCGTGGCTTTGTTGGTGGAGGGAGAGAGTGTCAAAGATCCGATTGGCGGCTCCGAGGTTGACTATGAAGCGTGTGCAAGGATGGTTGAGCGGGGGCTCGAAGATCGTTTGCAGGAGGTGATCGTATGAACGTGGCCCTGTCCTGTGACCACCGCGGCTTTCATGCCAAGGAACAGATCAAGTCCTTTCTTAAAGGGGCAGGCCACAACGTGGTCGATTTTGGCTGCGATAGCCCCGCAAGCTGCGATTATCCCGACACCGCGATCGCCGGTGCCAAATCTGTGTCGTCCGGCGAGACCGACCGGGGGATTTTCTTTTGCGGTACGGGGATCGGGATGTCGATCACCGCGAACAAGGTCCACGGCATCCGTGCCGCGCTTTGTCACGATGAACTGACCGCTCAATTCTCCCGTCGCCACAACGATGCTAATGTTCTGTGTCTACCGGCTGACCTCCTCGGCGACGAGTTGATCAAACGTGTCGTCGACGTCTGGCTCCGCACCGATTACGAAGGCGGCCGCCACGACCGCCGCATCCAAAAGATCGCTGACTTCGAACGCAACGGGCAATGCACGACGTGAGCGCGTGCGTGACATTCCGGTAGGGTGGGTACCGCCTACTGGAATCAGTTGGTAGCATATGCAAATGCTGACCCACGTCCATCCTTCCGGGACCGTTGCATCCCGATTCGCCACCGTCATCTTTATGGCACAATCAGGACTTTGATGGTCTTGGTGGTGGCGACGGCGCTCAGGGCTTCGTTGATTTGTGAGAGGGTGTAGCGCTCGAGTTTGAGTGTCGACCAGAGGGCAGCCGCTCGCTGTGTCCGGAGCATCTCGACACCACGGTGAAAGTGCGAATAGTCCGATCCCCAACACCCGCGGACGTCCAGGTGCTTCTTGTTTAAGTCGAGGTGGGGGTTGAAGGCGATTTCGCCGTGGTCGGTGTATTGGCCTACGATGACCACACGGCCTGCGTCGCGTGTGAAGCGCATGGCTTGAGTCACGGCTTCCGGGGCACCTGCGCATTCGATGGTGACGTCAGCGCCAATGCCATTCGTGTGATCGCGGACCCACGCAAAACGTTCTTCGTCGCTATGCTCCATGAAGTTGAGCGTCGCGGAGGCGCCCATTTTGGCCGCGTACTCGAGCCGTTCATCGGGTGCCCCGATGCAGGGTACGCGCGATGCACCACGCAAGGTTGAAAAGGCAATGGCTGAGAGGCCGACCGGTCCCGATCCAAGCACCAGTACGGTGTCGCCGAATGTTACGTCGCCGCGCTCGACAGCATGTAGAGCTGTCGGCAGTGAGCAACCACCAGCCATGTATAGCTCGCTTGGTACACCATCGAGTCGGATGCACCGCGTTTCGGGTTTCACATAGATATACTCCGCCCATCCGCCGGTGAGGCCGTCGTCCAGACCGTAGGTGATTCCGTATACCTTGCGCTCAGGACATCGCGTCGAGGCTTTTACAACCAGACAATGCCAACATTTGTGACACGTGCGGTGCACATCCAGAAACGTCACCCGATCGCCCTCGGCAAACGGACGACCGTACACGTCGAGCATCGTTCCGCGAATGCGCTCGAGCGTTCCCACCGAGACGTGCCCGGGAATAATGGGGTAGGGGACCCCGGCCAGCCGTCCCTCACGCAGGTAGACATCAGTTCCGCAAACCTCGCTCAGTTCGACCTTCAACAGCGCCGACTCGGGCTCCAGTTCCGGCAGCGGAATCTCACGAAGCTCGACGTCTGCGTTCGGTCCCGGCATAACGGCTGCTATCGCAGTCGATTCTGTTGGCATACTCGGATTCCCTCCGTCAACGCAAGATTCTGTAGGGCGGGTTTCACCCAATGGCCCTAAGCTAACGACCGGTACCACCGGAAACCGACGTTTGGTTATCGAAAACAGTGGTTCCAAGCCGATATCTGAACGTTCGCATTCAACACCTCAGTTAGGGTGCGCGCTCAGTTTTCTTATCTTAGGGCCATTGGGCTTTGCCCGCCGGCGGGTGAAAGTCGCCCTACTTCGGCTGCTATTGCAGCCGGTTTTGTTGGCATGTCGAATCACCCTGTTTCTGCACTCTGCACTCGCGCACACGTAACGCGGGGGCTACTCACAATCCGCGAGGACTTTCGCATAATCTCCGGGGGTTGTCGATGCGCATGGTTCCGTGAGTATCGGGCTGGTCCGTGATAGAATCGGCGAGTGGGTCTCAGGCTGAAGGCCTGTTCTATCGTAGCCGGGGGCAAGTCCCGCCAAGCGGGACACCGCCCCCGGATGGCGCCACCCCCGAAATGAACCGACCCTGAAGGGGTCGTCTATTGTCGGTCATGCACGCGAGGCGTATTCTCAGCGCCGCATGTGACCGATATTCTCCGCGGCGCACACGAGGGGTATTCTCAGCGCCGCGCGTGACGGGTATTCTGTGCCATGGGGGCAACGCCATCGGTATTCTCTGGGGCACACGCGATGGTCATTCTCTGTGGCGCACGTGATGGCTACTCTCTGCCGCGCACACGACGGGACATTTATGCGCCCCCTACAGGGTCGAACGGAAGGGGTGTGGGCGTTACCGTGGGCGGCGTTCCCCGGCACGCCGGGGGACTTGCCCGCGGCTACTGTAGCTCAGCCTTTCATGGCATTACAATCGGGGACGATCATCGAATTACCCCACCTTCAGAGGAGCCGGGTCACCCAGACTGGGTGATTACTTCGGCGGGAGCTTAAGAGACAAGAACAACTCCTCTAGCTGTGCGGGTGAGACTGACCCGGGGGCATTGGTCAAGGGGCAGACGGCTCGTTGAGTTTTGGGGAAGGCGATGACATCCCGGAGGCTCTCGGAGCCGGAAAGCACCATGATCCACCGGTCGAAACCGAAGGCGATGCCGCCGTGGGGGGGGGCGCCAAAGCGAAGGGCGTCCATCAAGAACTCGAACTTCTCGTGCGCTTCCTCGTCGCTGATGCCTAGAAGTGAGAAGATCTTCTGTTGAATCTCACGTTGATGGATTCGGATGCTGCCGCCGGCCATCTCCGTACCGTTGAGGACAAGGTCGTAGGCTTTCGCTCGGGCCCTACCGGGATCGGTGTCTAAAAGCGGGATGTCCTCATCCAACGGAGCCGTAAACGGATGGTGGGTGCTCGTCCAGCGCTGCTCCTCTTCATCCCACTCGACCAGGGGGAAGTCGACCACCCACAGTAAATCCCAACGGTCCTTGGGAATGACGTCGAGAATCGAAGCCAGTCGCGTCCGCACATAGTGCAAGTGCTTGCACACGTCGCCAAACGTCCCGGCCATGAACGCGATCAGATCACCAGGCTCAGCCCCGACCTTCTGGCAAAGCTCAGATGCAATAGGCCGAGCGTACTTGGCGATTCCGGCGGAGAAATCCACCCCATCCTCACCCTTAATCACCTTAACCACTGGCAGGCCGGGTCCTTCGATACCGCGCACCTCCTCCGAAAGACCATCGAGGACCTTTCGGCTCAGCTTCTCGCCGCCCTTGGCCACCAGGCACTTGACGACACCGCCTTGATCTATGGCTTCGCGGAAGGCCTCGAACTCGGTCTCTCGGGCAAGTTCGGTGATGTCCTGAAGCTCCATCCCGAATCGCGTATCCGGCCGATCGATGCCGAACCGTTCCATGGCCTCCTGCTGACTCATCCGCAGAAACGGCGGTGTCACGGTGATGCCCAGGCCGTCCTGGAAAATCCGCTGAACGCAGCCCTCGACGGCGGCCATCACGTCGTCTCGCTGGACGAAGGCCATCTCCAGATCGAGCTGCGTGAACTCCGGCTGGCGATCGGCTCGCAGGTCCTCGTCACGAAAGCAGCGGACGATCTGGGCATAGCGGTCGAACCCTGCGATCATGAAAAGCTGCTTGAAGATCTGCGGAGACTGCGGAAGGGCATAAAATGACCCCGGTCTGACACGAGACGGCACCAGATAGTCGCGAGCGCCTTCGGGTGTAGATTTGGTGAGGAAGGGCGTCTCCACCTCGACAAAACCGTTCTCGTGGAAGTACTCGCGGATCGCTCGGGCGACGCGATGGCGCAGCCGAAAGATCTCCTGCATCTCGGGCCGACGCAGGTGCACGAAGCGATAGCGCAGCCGCATGTCCTCGTTCGCGTCAAACTCGTCGTTGACCTGGAAGGGGAGGGGATCGCATCGGCTAAGCAGGTCCATGGCGCTGATCTCGATCTCGATCTCACCGGTGGGCAGCTTGGGGTTGATCCGCTCGCGAGGGATGACCTTGCCCTCGACGGCAATCACGTCCTCGTTGTGCAGCGAGCGCGCTGTCACATGCAGATCGGCTGCACGGTCGGGGTTGAATTGGAGCTGGACAAGCCCGGTGTGATCGCGGAGGTCGACAAAGACCAGACCACCGTGATCGCGGGTGGCGTGGACCCAGCCCGCGAGGGTGACAACCTCTCCAACATGGGAAGTTCTCAGATCACCGCAATAGTGTGTTCGTTTGTTGTAGCAAATCGCCAAAGCAAGACTCCTCCAGCCAATCGGTGTACTTCGCGGCATCTTGTAGGGCGAGCGGTGCAGAAAATCAATCGGCGTTTACGAGCGTTCACCGGAGCTCGTCTCCAACAAGTCAGTTGATCACGGCTGGCCGCGCCGGTCTCGCTCCGCGGGCCCATGTGGTCATGTGCTCGGCGCAGGCCTATACTGCAACGCAGCATTCAGGTTCGACTGATTCGGCGAGCAGGCGATTTTACGGCTCGAACCGGGTATCGAATCTGCCATTGCGGGACCCCAAACGGGGACGACCTCTACGAAGCGGAGGCGCGTCAGGACATGCCCAAGCGACGATTTGAGGCCTTGCTGATCGACTTTTATGGCACCATCTCTGCCGGCGATCGCGAGGCCGTCGAGGCAACCTGTGCCGACGTCGTCGCGGCCTGCAGGCTCTCGTCCACTATATCGCCGGCTGCACTTGCCATCCGCTGGGGTGAGCGGTTCTTCGCCCAGATCGAACAGAGCAGCCACAACACCTTTCGAACGCTCTATGAGTGGGAGGTCGAGAGCTTACGCCTCACATTGGCTGAGCTTGGCGTCGCGCCTGATCCAGAACCACTTGTCGCACGACTTGAGCGGTATTGGCGCGACCCGCCGGTCTACGATGATGCCATCGAGTTCCTTTCGAGCGTGGACTTGCCGGTGTGCTGTGTATCAAACGCCGACACGAAACCACTGCTCACCGCGATTGAGCGACATAAGCTGCGGTTCGACGCCATTGTCACTTCGGAAGATGCGAGGAGTTACAAGCCAAACGCGGAGATTTTTAGAAGGGCTGTCCGGGCGCTCGGGACGGACACCGATGCGCTGGTCCATGTGGGAGACTCGTTGCACAGCGACGTCGGCGGGGCGTCGAGCCTTGGGATTGCCACGGTCTGGGTCGAGCGGAATAGTCGAATTCACGACATCGGCGAATGTCGTCCTGACTGGACAATTGACAGTCTCACAGGAATTCGTGAGATTCTCTCGTCTTTAAGTGTGAAATAGCGTGAAATATCGGTTTTTCGCTTGCGAACTTGGTCTCGGTGTGCTATTAGTTAACATGAGTCAATAGTTGACATCTGGTCGATTGACGCGCCTTGTTTGTTTCTGGACGTACGGAGGCCACGCCATGAAGAGAGCCCGAGCAGTACTACCAATCGTTTACGTCTTGAGTCTGGTGTTGATCGGTGCGGGCACCGGCGACGCCCAGGCGCGTCCCTCGAAAAGATCGGGACGCGCGACGGCCAAGCGGGTTGTGCGGAAAGGTTCCGGGTCTGGACGGGCCGCGCGTCCGGTACGCGCGGTGTCGCACGGTCTACGTCAAACGAGTCGAATCCGCACCCGTGCGACTTCGCCGGTACCCCGAGCGAGCTCGAGAGTCTCAAGTCGGACTCGGAGTGTGAGCCCGTCACTGAGGGCAGCGAGGGCCGCCCCCAGTGTGAGCATGAGCCGTCCCCGCACCAGCGTTGGCCAGGCTCTGTTCCGGACGAGTAGACCCGGTACCCGCAGCGCCGGGCAACAGCGGGTGTCGAGACCGCCGGCGTCGAGAAGCTCAACGGGCGTCACCCGTGTGCGGCCTTGGACAAGCGGGGCGAAGGAGAATGCCACCCGCCCGGCTCGTCGACCATCGATGTCGGTGAGACCGCCCCGAACGCCGGCGGCGGGGTCATCCTCTATATCACGGGTCACCCCGATCCGAGTGTCCCCCCTCGAGAGGGGCAGAATCGACAAGGGCAAATCGCGGCCGCATGGTTCTTCAACCGGCAATGTGAGGAGTGAGAGGCCCGGGCGAGTGTCTGACCGTTGGCAATTCCCGTCTGTTGGTTTGACAATCGGGGGCAGGAACCGGGACTTGTCTGGCTACCTGCACGTGGGTCGCGACAGGAGCGGACCGGAACTTTACGGTACACTTTTGGTCGATCGAGATCAGCGCGGTCGGCTTGGGAGACAGTGTTATCCGCGAGGGCATTATTACCACCTCTACTACCCGATCCACTATTTTGGCCGGGACTACGATTGGCCGTGGAATGGGTACACCTATACCTCGTTGTATTATCACGAGCCCCGCGTTTATCGGTTCTATAACAACGACGTCTACTATGTCGACAACGGAGAGGAACCGGCGGAGGTGGCAGTGGTTGAAGGCCCGGAAGCGGGACCGGTGATCGAGAACCAGCCGGAAGCAGACGGCGGCTACCAGGTCCTCACCCAGCCCGATGACGATACACTCGTCGGGCGCGGAAATGCGGCATTTATGGCGGGGTCGTACGAGGACGCGCGGCGTTATTACGTCAGCGCGGTACTGGCCGACGAACGCGACGGTTATGCCAAGTTCCTGTATTCCGTGGTCAACTTCGCAACCGGTGATTTCGACGTAGCCGGAATGGCCCTGCGCAGAGCGCTGCTAACCACCCCGGAGCTGATCGAGTACCCACCCGACGTTCGACGTCTGTACGCGGAGGTCGAGGTTCTCGACGCTCAGCTTTCCGCGCTGACTCGGTTTGTCAACAAGCACCCGGCCGATTCGAATGCGCGGCTTTTGTTGGGGTATTTGCTTCTGACGC
Source organism: uncultured Phycisphaeraceae bacterium (assembly GCA_964405925.1). Lineage (GTDB taxonomy): Bacteria > Planctomycetota > Phycisphaerae > UBA1845 > UBA1845. Next base: position 17,001 of record CAYOQG010000072.1, read on the forward strand.
GAGGTCGCGCATCCGAAGCCGTACAGATTCTCGCCACCCTTGCGGACGCGGATGACGGCGATCAGTTGGCCGTACTGTTGCGCGACGCCATTGTCCGCATTCAGGCAGACCGCGAGATGGACGATTGATGTCCGATGTTTCGGGGCTTGCCTCGCGGATTCGTTCTCAGGTGGCCCCCTTCCTTGCGGCCCTCGGCGGAGGAAGGGAAGGGGACTCAACCCGTTCGTCTCACGCCCTGATTTCAGGTGGGAACCGGTTGCAGTGGTACCCATCGGGTGCTGCCCGTTGCTTTTTGACCCATCCTGTGACCCATGAGCGGTTACCCGAGCACCGGTGCGGCGGCTCAATGACCCGGGCCTTCGACCGCCGCCGGTTTGAAGTGACCACCAGGACCGGTATACTTACCCCGCGGGCGGGACGTCTAGGCCAAGTGCGCTGCGTTGTCTTGGATTGAGCTCGCCTCAGGGAAGGGTGTCATGGGAACAGGACGGCCACCACCTCCGTTCTACGCGGAGACAAGTGCCAGGATCGGCGTGATGTTCATGGTCGGTCTGCGCCTGATCTTCGTGCTGGCCCTGGTGGCCGTCGGCTGGCGCGTCGCCGTCGATGCACGGACGGCGACGGGTGCGCTCGCGGAGCAGGGCGATCTGATCATGATCGGCTTCATTGGCCTGGCCCTGGTCGTGATCGCGTTTGATGTATTCGTCCCGAGGAAATCGCTCGCTGCCATTTCGGGCCTCTTCTTTGGCCTGGTTGTCGGTATGGTCGTGGCCTACGGACTCTCTTTGATCATCGACTTGCTCGTAGCCTCAAACGTCCAGGGGGAGCTGACCGAATCGGAGCAGTCTTTCATCAGTGCCCTCCGTTTAGCCATCGGTGTCATCTGCTGCTATTTGGCGGTCAGCTTCATTCTGCAGACGAAGGACGATGTGCGCTTCGTCATCCCCTATGTCGAGTTTGCGAAGGAAACGAAGGGAGCGAGACCGATGGTGCTCGATACATCCGTCATCGTCGACGGAAGGATTGCCGACATCGCCAGTACGCGAATTCTCGAATCCGAGCTGATTGTCCCGCGTTTCGTGCTGTTGGAACTGCAGACCATTGCTGACAGCTCGGACAAGCTGAAACGCAGTCGAGGCCGACGTGGTCTGGACATGCTGAACAAGCTTCAGACCAACGAGAACATCGACATTCGCATTCTCGACGTGGCCCCGGAGCGGAGCGCCGCCGATGCCGGTGTCGACGAAATGCTTGTCGACTTGGCGCTCCAACTCGGCGGCAAAGTCATGACCAACGATTACAACCTTAACAAAATCGCTCAACTGCGCGGTGTGCCCGTGATCAACATCAATGACCTCGCCAACTCCCTGAAACCGGTGGTGCTGCCCGGTGAATCGTTGCAGGTGAAAGTGATTAAACCGGGCGAGGAACCCGGACAGGGTGTTGGCTATCTTGATGACGGTACGATGGTCGTCGCGGAGGGCGGTCGAGAGCGGATCGGCGAGGTCGTAGGCCTTACGGTGACGAGCGTCTTGCAGACCTCAGCCGGTCGGATGATTTTCGGTAGGCTGGACGGCATTCCCGCGGCTGACCGGCGCCGGCCGCGACGGGAAGAAAGAAACAACAAGAGCTGATTCGCCCGAATGTTGGGTCTTGACGGCGCGACCTAATCAGGAGAACAAAGCGGTTATGGCAAAGTTCGCTGTCATCATTGCCGCGGCAGGAAAGGGTGAGCGGTTCGGCAGCTCGGAGAAGAAGACGTTCGCCAAGCTCGACGGTCGACCCGTGTTCATCCGCTCGATCGAGCGATTCATCAATCGTGGCGACGTCTGCCAGACCATCTTGGCGGTTGCCCCCGAGGACATGGGAACGCTCAAGTCGTCGTATGCCGCGAACTTGGGCTTCATGAACGTAAAGCTTGTCGAGGGAGGCGATCACCGCGAGCAGACGGTTGCAGCCGCTTTGAAAGCCGTTTCCGACGAGGCGGAGTACATCGCCGTGCACGACGCGGTTCGGCCATGCGTGACGGAGAAGATGATCGACGCCGTCTTTGCCGAGGCCGTCAAGAGCAGTGCCGCCATCCTTGCAGCACCGATTGTCGGCACGGTCAAGCGCGTGAGCGGGGCGAATGTGATCGAGGAGACGGTCTCGAGAACCGGCCTCTTCGAGGCCCAGACACCGCAGGTCTTCAAGAAGGACTTGTTGGTCGAGGTCTACGCCAATTTGGACAAGGTGAAGGAGGAAGTTACCGATGAGGCGCGGGCCGTGGAGCTCGCGGGGCATGCTGTCTCGGTGGTGATGTCCGATCCGACCAACCTGAAGATCACAACGAAGGGGGACCTTGCCCTGGCCAACGCCATCTTGAAGGCGAGACCGGCGAAGGCAGCCCCGCGGCTGGGTGCCTTTGAGGAGGCTCAATGGTAGGGGGGTCGGCTTTGGGGCCGGCCTTGACTTCGGAGTTTGCCATCGACGCGGTGCCTACTCCGAACATCAAACGGAGGCTACTGTTACGCGGTCCGGCAAGGATACGCCGACGAGCGCAGCCATGAGCCGCAAGCTTTATAGCTTGCGCGGTCATGTCCCGGCCTACGTCGGGACTGTGGTCAGAAGCGCTCTTCCATCGGCGCTGCCAGACCGGAACCGGAATAATCCTTCCCAAGGAGGTCATGTTCATGAGGATCACGGGCACAGGATTGGCATCTTTGGTCGGTGGTTTGGTGTTGGGGGCGTCAGGTTGCAACGTTGACGCGCGTTGGACGCAAACGAGGGAGCAACCGGGGCCCGTGGGGCGATCGGCGGCATCTGCTCAGCTCGCCGTCAGGCATGAGACGGACATCTCCGTGGCCAGCGCACAGGAAGTGGACCTGGTGGAGACCACACTCGACTATCGGGCCCGCTATACAGAGAGCCTCAGACGTCTACGGGACTACTATGAAGCTCATGGCTACGTAACCAAGG
>CAYOQG010000073.1:0-19802 GCA_964405925.1 uncultured Phycisphaeraceae bacterium
GCAATGGGCCACCCTTTGCAGATCATAGGTGTCCTCGACGATAACATCCGATTCCCGGATGCCCTGTTCAACGTCGCCATGGGCGTAGTCGAATCGAAAGGGCGTGTTGTCCGGCGTCTTGGCGTGGATCACCGGTGCTTTGTCGATCAAGGCCTCTTCGGGCGAGGTCACCACGGGAAGGTCTTCGTAGGTTACATGGATTCGCCGAACAGCCTCCGCGGCGAGCGGGGGTGAGTCGGCAGCCACGGCCGCCACCTCGTCGCGGATGCAGGTGACTTTGTCCTTCTTGAGGGCGGTGTTGTCTTGCCCGAACCCGAAGGGGACCAGGTCGATGTCGTCGGCGGTGATGACCGCCCGGACACCGCGCATGGCTTTCGCTTCGGAGGTGTCAATGTCCACGATGCGGGCGTGAGGGCGACCGGCAAAGAGGATCCTGCCATATAACATGCGGGGCAGTCTGATATCCTCGATGTAGCGGGCGAGACCGGTGGCTTTTTCCGGGGCATCGAGCTTGGGGACCCGCTTGCCGATCAAGGTATCGCGGACGACGGCTAATTTCCTCTCCGTGGTTGTGTCGACGGCGGCCTCAGGCATGGGCGGCACCTCGATTCGCCAGGGATAGGACCGCGTCCACGATCTTACGATAACCGGTGCAGCGACAGAGGTTCCCCTCCAAAGCTCGGCATACGTCCCCTTCGCTCGGGCGGGGGTTCTCCTGAAGAAGAGCATGAGCCGCCATGATCATACCAGGGGTGCAGAATCCGCACTGGACAGCGCCATGATCCACAAAGGCTTGTTGAATGCGGTGAAGTTTGCCGTCAGCGGCCAGACCTTCAATCGTGACGACGTCAGCGCCCTCGCACTCGACAGCCAGGACAAGACACGCGTTGACGAGCTTTCCATCCAGCATGATCGAACAGGCACCACATTCGCCCTCGCCACACCCATACTTCGTGCCCGTAAGCTCGAGGTCGTTGCGAAGGACTTCGAGCAGCGTGGCGAAGGGCGATACCCGCAGTCGGATCGGATCGCCATTCACCGCCAGCTCGAGCTCGACTTTGTCAATAGCGTCTTGCACGCGCCAACATCCTCCGCAGCATGACTCCGACCATATCCCGACGGTATGCCTCACTTGCCCGAACGTCGGTGATCGGGGAGATCTCCGCTCGGGCTGCTGTTTCGCATCGTTCAATCGTCCCACCATCAAACACCTGGCCTACCAATTCCGCCTCTGCGCCTCGACCTCGTGAGGGAATGGGGGCGACGGATCCATATCCGACCCTGGCGTGCGTGACCACGCCGTCCTGCACCCGCACGGCTACGCCCACAGAAGCGACGGCGATCTCCATCGCCGGCCGCGTCCCGAACTTGTCCCAGACGGCGAACATATCATCTGGGAGTGGTTCGAACCGAACACACGTCAAAACCTCACCCGGGATCAGCACGGTGGAGCCCGGGGCGGTAAAAAAGTCCACGACTGGGACTTGACGCCTTAACACGCGGCCAGCCTGATCCAGGGAGACAAGCTCAACAACCGCGTCGAGCAAGATCAGCGGAATGGCAGTGTCCGCAGCCGGCGACGCGTTGCACAGATTGCCGCCGATCGTCGCCCGGTTGCGTACCTGAGGGCAGGCGATTCGTCCGGCAGCAACAGCCAAGACGGGTGCGGCGAGAAGGACCTCGTGGCTGGTTGAGACCTCGGTCATCGTGGTGCAGGCAGCAATGCGAACCTGCCCATTTGAACGAGAGACGCCGGTCAAGCCCTTCACGTGTTTCAGGTCGACGATCGTGTCGGGGTGGGCTGAGACTCCACGGGACCACCGCGGCCAGAGATCCGTTCCACCTGCATATGGTAAAGCCACACCGGACGCCCGCGTTAGGAGCCCGAGGGCCTCTTCAACTGTACTGGGCCGATGGAAGGTCAACGTACCGCTACCGATTATTCGAACCCCTGTCGCGTCAAGCGCGATCCGCAACCGTGTGGACATCGCGGTCAATCGAGTGACCGATCTGACCAGTTAACGTAGTTAATGCTGGATGATGGAGCCGTCAAGAGTCGAGTCCGAACGATGCGCCTAGGGTCACTGCGCGGGCCTGTTCCGCCGCGTTTGAACGTCCGCGACCGCGGCCCTTCATACAGCGCGCGCACGCGATGTGACTTACAACACGCGCACATGCGGGGAGTTTCAAAGCCGTAGCCCCTGGCCTAAGATACGCCCGTGGTGTGTGATGATAAGAGCATCGTTGCCGCGGCTGCGCCTCCCGACGATGTGCAGTCAAGCGATCGTCGTGTGCCCGGAGCGAGACGCCGATGAGTTCTCCCCCGCGACATGAACTGCTGCTGGATGAACCTGGAAGGCGGGCATGCCTCCTGGGAAACCTGGCCATCGTGCGGGGAGCACTCGAAGCAGGTGTTCAGTTCTTCTCGTGTTACCCTGGAACTCCATCCTCCGAGGTCGGCGATACGTTCTCGCGCCTCGCAAAAGAGGCCGGTGTTCTGTTCGAGTATTCAGTCAACGAGAAGATAGCCGTCGAGGTCGCCTTCGGCGCTTGCCTTACCGGTGCTCGGGCGATGTGCGGCATGAAGCACCTCGGGTTGAGCTACGCTGCTGATCCTCTGTCGACGATGCCCTACGTCGGTGTTGAAGGTGGAATGGTGATCGTCTCTGCGGGCGACCCCTCGCTCATCACCAGTCCCAATGAGCAGGACCAACGACATGTAACGAGCTCTCTGTTTTATCCAGTCTTCGACCCGGCTACACCGCAGGACGCCCTCGAGATGACCCGCTATGCGTTTGCCTTCTCCGAACGGACGCGGCTTCCTGTCATCATGCGTCCCACGACACGCGTCTGCCACAGCGGTGGCATGGTCGAGTTTCGCGCCCTTCCCGCACGGAAGAGCACAATCCGATTCACCAAGGATTCCTCTCGCTATGTCCCGATCCCGAGCAATGCACGCCGAATGCGCAAGGAGCTCACTGAGCGGTACGATAAAGCTGAGGGGCTTCTGGCAGACTCCACATTCTTCCCCCGTACCGGAACCGGCAGACGAGGGATCATCGCAAGTGGCGTTGCTTATGCGTATGCAACACAGGTTCTCGAAGACCTCGGCGTTTGCGATGCTGTTACCCTTATGCAGATCGGGGCGTATCCGATACCCCGCAGCGTGCTCAACGGTTTTCTAGAGGACGTTGACTCCATCCTTGTCGTTGAGGAACTCGCACCGTTCATCGAGGATTGGGTCACTCGGGCTGCGTTTCGAACTTCTAGACACCTACCGGTCTTAGGTAAGCACACGGCCCATTTCCCAAACGAGTACGAATACTCACCTGACATCGTTGAGGATGCCGTGTGCAAGTATCTGGATCTCGGCCAGCGCCAGACGGTCTCGCTGCCCGTCCCCGAACTTCCACCTCGTCCACCGGTTCTTTGTCCGGGGTGTCCGCATCGCGTCAGCTTCTACCTCATGCGCAAGGTCTTCGGCAAATCCACAATCTATTGCAATGACATCGGCTGCTATACGTTGGGGTATGGCGAGCCTCTCCATTCCTGCGATGTTCTACTGTGTATGGGGTCTTCGATCACTCAGGCGTCAGGCATTGCCCGCATGATTGGTCGCCGTGTCGTAGCCTATATCGGTGATTCCACGTTCTTTCACAGTGGACTGCCCGCACTCCTCAATGCGATCCAGGCTGATGACCATGTCACTGTGGTCGTCCTCGACAACTACATCACGGCCATGACCGGCTTTCAGCCCAGTCTAACGACTGGCGCGTGGAGGCCGCTGGCAAAGTCCGAATCATCGTCCCCCAAAGACGACGGCGCGCACAGGCGATTTTCCATCGAAGCAACTGCCCGAGGTCTTGGCGTCAAGGACGTCTACTCCGTCAATCCGTTTGACGAGGAGGGAGCTCTCGCTGTTTTCAAAGAGGCAAAAGGCGGCACTGGCGTTAATGTCGTGGTCTGTCATGCGCCTTGCGTTGTTCACAGACGAAGAGTTGCCGAGTTGGAGTGTCGCCCTCACTTCGTCATCGATCCAGAGCTGTGTAACGCCTGTTCGACGTGCATCCGACTTTTGGGCTGTCCAGGGATCACAGTCACCGATGGGCGATACACTATTGATGACGAGCTGTGTGACGGCTGTGCGATATGTGCGCATGTCTGTCCGCAGGGAGCTATTGTGCCTTACACTCAGAAGAAAATGGATGGACTGTATTCGAAGCCGATCTGATGAACACGGTTGGCGGATAGCCATCGTTGGGACTGGCGGGCAAGGCGTGCTTACAGCCGCGCGCTTGCTGTGTGAAGTTTTTGTCGATCGCGGTCACTATGTCGTCAGCGGGCAGCTTCACGGCATGGCACAGCGCGGTGGGAGTGTCCTCTCGACGGTCATGATAGACACCGGGATTAGCCCCGTTATTCCGGCGGGCAAGGCTGACATCGTCCTTGGCTTTGAGCCGGTCGAGACCGCTCGCGCGCTCCCACTGATGTCGCGACGCACCACTGTGTACATGAATACAGCCCCCGTTGTCCCCTACATATTGGGACAGCGGTACGTACTGAAGGAGGAGCACGCCGAGTATCCGGATGTAGGGGATCTTTTGCAGAGTATCCGCGGCGTCGCTGCCACTGTACACGCTTTCGATGCCACCCGATGTGCGCTGGCCGTCTGCTCACTGAAATCATTGAACGTCGTAATGCTGGGCTGCCTGCTTGCCACTGAGTCTTTGCCCTGTCCGGCAGATGATTTCTGGAGTGCTGTTCGCGATAAGATGCCCAGCGCGCTGCGGGCGGCTAATGCCAGTGCTTTCGCCCGAGGCGTGGAGTTGGCCAGGGACTTGCAACCCAGTGAGACATAAACATGCGGTTGAAGATCGGCATTGACGTAGGGGGCACCTTCACCGATTTTCTCGTGACAGAGGAGTCCAGGGAGCCAAGGGTCTACAAAGTCCTATCAACACCGTCCGCCCCCTCGATCGGCCTGGTCAACGGATTGCAGGAGATCGCCGACGATCAAAGTGTATCACTCACAAAGCTCGCACAGTCGATCGAGACCATTGTCCACGGTACAACCGTCACCACAAATGCAGTGTTGACGCGGACCGGTGCCAAGACCGGTTTGATCACCACAGAGGGGGTGCACGATGCGCTGGAGATGCGTCGCGGTGTGCGCGAGGAACAATACAACAATCGCTATACCAATGTTCCCCCTATTGTACCGCGGTACTTGAGGTTGCCGGTGCGAGGGCGATTAGACTATCAGGGTAATCAGCTCGAGCCGTTGAGCCTTGAAGACGTTCGCCAAGCCGTTGGTCTGCTCAAACAGGAGCAGGTGGAGGCGGTTGGCATTTGCTTTATGAACTCCTTCGCCAATCCAGCGCACGAAAGGCAGGCAGCGGACCTCGTTCGGCGAGAATTGCCGGATGCTTATCTCACGGTGTCGGCGGAGTTACTACCATCGATCAGGTTCTATGATCGTGTGAGTACGACCGTTCTAAACTCCCACGTTGGACCAAAACTGAGTTCGTATCTTGAGCGGCTACTCGCTCGGCTGAAGGAAATCGAATTCGCCGGCATACTCCTGCTCATGCAATCCAACGGAGGTGTCATGTACCCTGAGGTGGCGCAGAGAAGTCCCGCCCGTACGCTCCTTTCTGGTCCGGCAGCCGCTCCGGGAGCAGGATTGGCGTACACCCGTGCCCACGGATATTCCGACTGCATTACTATCGATATGGGGGGGACCAGCTTCGACGCCGCACTTGTTCGGGATGGCAAAGCCATCGTGGTGACGGATGGGGAAATCAACCGCTATCGGATCGCGCTCCCCATGCTTGACATCGTCACCATCGGCGCCGGTGGGGGGAGTATCGCCTGGATTGATCAAGGCGGACTGCTGCGGATGGGCCCACAAAGTGCTGGTGCTGATCCGGGACCGGTATGCTATGGGAAAGGGGGAACTCTCCCCACATGCACAGACGCCGATCTGATTCTCGGCTACCTGGATCCCGATTTTTTTGCCGGTGGAAAAATCAGACTGAACAAGCAAGCGGCGGCTGACGCCATTGACAAACACATCGCCAACGCACTGGGACTTTCTGTCGTCGCCGCTGCCGCCGGCATGTATCAGGTGATCAATACAAACATGGCTCAGGGCGTCCGCGAAATCTCCATCAAGCGAGGCTATGATCCCCGAGAGTTTCCTATGGTCGCCGCTGGTGGTGCGGGCCCGCTTCACGCTTGCATGATTTGTCAGCAACTTGAAATTCCCTTGTTTCTTGTACCGCGCGAGTCGTCCATCTTTTGCGCGGCAGGTATGCTCATGAGTGATCTGCAGCACGACTTTGTATCCTCCTTTGTGTCCGTGCTGGATCAGGTCGACTGGAAACAACTCGACAAACTCGTCGCCCAGATGATCGGAGAAGGCGCCAATCTTCTGGCACTCGAGACGATCCCCGAGAACCAACGTCGCTATTTCCTGAACCTCGATTGCCGCTACGTCAAGCAATACCACGAGGTCTCCTTCCCCGTTACCTTCGATGCGGTCCACTCCGCCGACTTGGATGCGATTGCAACAACCTTCCACACCGAACACAGGCGTATGTACGGGTACTCGCTGGAGGAGGAACGCACGCCCATTGAGCTCATCAATGTCCGTGTGCGCGCCGTCGGCCTTACGGACAAACCATCATACGTGGAAGAGGAGAGGGCGAGCAAAGATGCATCCGTCGCCCGAAAAGGGGAACGGTCGATCTATCTGCCCGACGAGCGCGGTCATGATCAAGTCTTTGTGTATGACGGCCACAAGACACGTCATGGTAATCATATAGCTGGCCCTGCGGTCATCGAACAGGTTAATACAACACTGCTTCTCACTTCCGCTTACGATTGCATCTGCGACAAGTTCGGAAGCTTCGTTGTCTATCACAGAGGTCGAGAGGAATGCCTTCCATCCACCCTTCGGGAGCTGGTCCGATGAGCGATGTAGACCCCATTCTCCTGTCCGTGTTTGCGCGGGCGTTCAAATCTACGACCGATGAAATGAGCATCTCGTTGCAGAAGACCACGCGCTCACCGATCCTCTGCGAGGCCAAGGACTTTGTGACGGGGATCTACGACGGTACCGGAGACATGTTGGAGCAGACAGAGAACCTACCCATTCTCTCATTCTCCCTTGGACCTGTGTGTAAGTACATTGTCGATTACTTTGGTCAGGAGATCTATCCGGGAGATGTCATCTTCCATAACGATGTGTTCAGCATGGGCAATCAGAACAACGATGTGGCCGTTTATAAACCCATCTTCTTCGAGGATAGACTTGTGGCGTGGTCCGCGTGTAAAGGGCATCAGGCGGATATCGGCGGCGCCGTGGCCGGTGGGTACAACCCCAATGCCACTGAGGTGTGGCAAGAGGCCTTGCGGATTCCGCCAATCAAGGTCTATGAGAAGGGAAAGTTCCGCAAGGATGTGTGGGACCTGATCTTCGCCAACATCCGGTTCGACATTGTCCAACAGGATATGCGGGCTCAGATCGGTTCGTGCGTCGTGGGTGAGCGATGTATGTTGCGACTTATGGAGAAGTACGGCCTCGCGTCCTTCGAGAGACATCGTGATGCACTATTCAATGCGACGCGAAAAATAATGGAGGCGGAGATCGCAACGATCCCCAACGGTGAGTATCGCGGCGAGTCGACTGTCTACTATGATGGGCGCAACGTCGGCAAAGAATACGACATTCGTGTCAAGATCACCGTGACCGACAAGCATATCACGTTCGACTACTCGGACACCGACGCGCAGTCCAACGCATTCGTGAATGGAACTTACACCTCAAGCGCGTCGGCGGCGATACTGACCTTCCTGCAGATGGTCAACCCGGACATCCCACATAATCAAGGGATGGTCCAACCAATTGACATTATCATACCAGAGGGAACGATACTCAACGCCGCCTTTCCCGCGGCGACAACCTATGGAAACCATCTGTGTCCCCCGAACGCTGATGCGATTGCCCGCGCCCTCGCCCCGGCCATTCCTGATCGAGTCACTGCCGGATGGAATCACCTGCTATGCTCTCTCACAACGGGCCTCGACCCAAGAAAGAAGGACAAGTATGTGGATATTTGTTTCATGGGTCTAAAGGGCGGATCGGGTGCGCTGAGGGGTGTCGACGGCTACGATCACATTGGAATGATTGATGCATCGGGCGGGTTGTTGGACCAGGATTATGAGATGTTCGAACAGCAGACACCGCATAGACTGATCAAACACGAGTATTTATGTGATTCGGCTGGCCCTGGGCAATGGCGCGGCGGATTGGGCGTCGAGACTGTCTTTGAGATCGGGGCGGACAATACCCAAGTCGTCGTCTTCGGGGATGGTGATGTGGAGCCGGCCTTTGGGCTGCGTGGTGGTGGTGATGGCAGCTTGAACTGGATTAAGCTGCAGTACCCTGACGGAACCGAGTACGTGACCCGGAGCCTTGATCTGGTGACCAGCGTGCCGAAGCGCACCATATACCATCAACAGGCTGGCGGTGGCGGCGGTTATGGCAGTCCCCATGATCGACCCACAGAGGTGGTCGTCGCTGAGGTTCGCAATGGCATAATCTCTGCGGAGGTTGCACGGGACGTCTACGGTGTAGCAGTGGAGGAGCACAGCTTTGCGCTGGACGAGGAAGCAACCGCGCAGTTGAGGAACAAAAGGCGAGTTTAGCCCCGGAGAAATGGTGAGTAAGGCTCCGAATAAGCGAGGTGCAAGAGTTACGAACGCTATGTAGAGGGTGGAGCCCTGCCCACAGTTTGACGGGACCTGTAGCTGACCGACTGTCGAGGAACAGCGACCAATGGACTTTGAGCTATCAGAAACGCAGGAACTCACCCGCGATAGTTTCGCTCGCTTTTGCAACGAGCGTATTGCGCCACAGGCGGCGGCCATCGACGAGGCCCATGACTTTCCCCGTAGCCTATTTAGTGAATTAGGCCTGTTGGGATTGTTCGGCCTGCGATATCCTGAATCGCTCGGCGGTGCCGATGTGGGGTTCGTTTCACTGTGTCTCGCCATCAGCGAAGTGGCACGCGGCTCACTGTCGCTAGCGGCGGCTGCAACGATGCAGTCACTTATGGGGACTGATTTTCTGTATCGATATGGTCACGAGGATATTCATGAGAGACTGCTGAAACCGGCCATTCAGGGCGAGAAGATTGGTGGAATTTGCATTACGGAACCTGACGCCGGCAGCGATCTATCTGCAATTGCCACATCTGCTGAGCGCAGCGATGACGGCTACAAACTCTATGGCCAGAAGACTTGGATCTCGATGGCACCAGTCGCTGACTTTTTCACGGTTTTTGCACGTGCCGGCGAGGAAAAGAAGCTAACGGTGTTTCTTGTGGAAAAGGGCTTTCCGGGACTGACTGTGGGTAAAGCCATCGAGAAGATGGGATGTTGGCCATTACCGACTGCCGAAGTCTTCTTCGACGACTGTAGGGTCCCGGAGGGCCACCGCCTGGGAGAAGAAGGCGAAGGTGAGAGTGGCCTGCGTCGGATCCTCGGCGAAATCCGCATTGTTACGGGAGCGCTCGCGATAGGGACTGCCAGAGGAGCGTTGGAGGAGGCTGTCCAGTATGCAGCCGAGAGGCAGCAGTTCGGTCGCCCCATAAATCGCTTCCAGGCCATTCAGCTAAAGCTGGCCGAGATGGCCACCGACCTCGAAGCCGCCACGCACTTTGTGCGTTATGCTGCCTGGCTTAAGGACTCGGGTAGACCCTACCACCATGAGGCTGCCATGGTCAAGCTGTTCGCGACTGAACGTGCTGTTGACATTTGTGACAAAGCGACTCGGATTTTGGGCTCCTACGGGTACGCTCAGGAGTTCGCAGCCCAGCGCCACTTCCGGGATATCCGCTTCACATTATATGGTGGTGGGACCAACGAAATTCTCAAAACGCTGATCGCCAGGGAGTTGACGCCTAAGTAGCGCGCAGTGGAGTATCACTCATGACGGGCAGCAGGAAAACTCGCATTCTGATTGCCAAACCGGGGCTCGATGGCCACGACGTTGGTGCAAAGATCGTCGTTCGGGCCCTGATGGATGCCGGCTTCGATGTGATCTACACGGGCCTGCGGAAGTCTCCTGAACAGATCGTGCAGACTGCCTGCGACGAGGATATTAACGTTCTTGGACTCTCTATTCTGTCGGGCTCACATGTTCCGATCTGCGAAAGAGTGCGAGGTTTACTCGACGAGAACGATCTTACTGACATCCTGTGGCTCGTGGGTGGTAATATTCCCAAGCGCGACCGCGAGATCCTCAAGCAGATCGGTGTGGATGCCGTGTTTCCCGTTGGCGCACCCACACAGTCAATCATCGACTACATCCACGAGAAAGTAGCATGAACCAGAACAACACGCCCGAGTTGAAACCGGTTTTTAACGAATCCGGTCTGGAGATCAAACCTGTTTACACATCCAACGATGTTGAACAAAGTGGCGGTTTTGATGGGATCGGCACACCAGGCGAGTTCCCCTTCACACGTGGCATTCACAAGTACATGTATCGCAAACGCCCGTGGACCATGCGACAGTATGCAGGCTTTGGGACACCCCAAGACACAAATGCGCGATTCCACTATCTCATCACAAATGGCCAGACTGGCCTGAACGTGGCATTCGACCTCCCCACACAGGTGGGGCTCGATTCCGACGATCCAGCGGCCGAGGGAGAGGTTGGCCGTGTGGGGATGTCTGTCGACACACTGCGGGATTTCGAGATCGCATTCAAGGACATTGACCTGGACAAGATTACCGTCTCGCTGACCATCAACGGTGCTGCCGCAGTCCTGATCGCGATGTATTTCGCCATGGCCGAGCAGCGAGGCTATGACGTTCAAAAATTGCGGGGCACGGCACAAAATGATATTCTCAAGGAATTCGTCGGTCGTGGCACGTGGATATTTCCCGTTGAACCTTCCATCACACTCGTCGGCGATACAATACTCTACTGTGCTGAGCACGCTCCAATGTATAGTCCGGTCAGTGTGTGCGGCTATCACATCCGTGAGTCCGGAGCGAACCCCGTGCAAGAGATGGCCTACGCATTCTGCATAGCAAAAGCCTACATTGACCATGTGCTTGCGCGCGGCCTGGACATCGACGAGTTTGCTTCACGGCTCTCGTTCAATTTCGATATCCATGGGGACTTCTTTGAGCAGATCGCCAAGTTCCGTGCCGGCCGGAGGCTGTGGGCCAGAATCCTGAAGGAGGAATACAAAACGCAGAATCCACGATCAATGTGGCTGCGCATGATTGCAGGCGGTGGTGGTGGAGGCCTGACAATCGAGCAGCCGGAAAACAACATAGTCCGCAGCGCATATTACGCACTCATCAGTGCTCTATCCGGCACACAGACCATGGCACTTTGCTCCTACGACGAAGCCTACACGATCCCATCCGAAATGGCGGCCCGTATATCCCTGCGTACAATGCAGATATTGATCGAGGAAATGGGCCTGTGCAACACCGTGGATCCAATGGCCGGTTCATACTATGTGGAGACACTCACCAATCAATTGGAAGAAAAGATCCGCGCCGTCATGGAGAACGTCAACCAACAGGGAGGTATCGTGCGGGCGATTGCCGAAGGTCACATACAAAGCGCCGTCTCGAAGCAGGCCTACGAGAACTTGAGGAAAATCGAACGAGGTGAAATCCGAAAGGTCGGTGTGAACTGTTTCCGTATGGAGGAAGAAGAACCCAACATCGAGTTTCACCCTTTCAAAAGGGAGGTCCAATCCGAGCAGATCAGACGGTTGCAGGCCATTCGCGAGGAGAGGAACAAGGCGAAGGTGGAGAGATCGCTACAGGCTGTGCGGGCAGACGCCGAGTGTGGCCGCAATGTCATGCCCTCCATCATCCAAGCTGTAAAGGAATACACCACGGTCGGCGAACTGACTCGCTGCTTAGTCGACGTCTTGGGCCGATACGACGAACCGATAAGGTTCTAGAGCACACTGCACTCCTTTGTCCGACGGACCCCCGTCTTTCCCACCTGGTGAGGGGGGATGAAAGGGGATGTCAGAGAATGCAACACGCGGCGGGCACACACAAACCCCAGAAAACAGACGACCCAGGACCCTACCGAACGGTCGGCGTGGGGCTGCTCTTGGACCGAGCACCGTCGGATCGGTGATTCGGTGTGCGTGGCGGGCGGTCCATCAAGAAGCAAATTCGCTCGAAGTCGTTGGGTTTAACGATGGTTTGCAGGATGCGCTTGGCCCGGCGAAGGTCTGTCCGGCGAGTCAGATGCGTGATCATGATCTGTGCCTCTTGTACAGCATCGAGAATTCTCGGGAAGTCCTGCACATGAACATGTCGCCCGGCCCGGGCCCGAGACACGTGCTCGTCATCAAAGAACGTGCACTCGACGACAAAGGCACGGCTCTTTTGCACGAACTCGAGATCGAGGAACCGCCCGACCGCGGTATCCCCGGTACACGTAAGCAGCGAGACTTCGAAACGTCGCTCAATCTCGACCCCTTGCTTTTTCAAGGCAACCAGTTGCGGGCCTGACTTGCCCTGGTACTCCTCCTTGAGCTTATGCCGCGACTCGATTAGCGAGAAACCCAATGAGTGCTGACTGTGGTTGACGTCAAAGGCCCGTACCAAGAGGTCTCGGCGTATCGCGACCTCTTGGAGGTGCTCGATGCCGATGACCTGGCCGGGCGACGGGTGCCCCTCAATCTCCGACCACACCGCCATGAGCGTCTGAATAGGCTGGGCGAGACCGCGGTGCACGATTACCCGCCCCGGAGCGTTCCCGACAAAGTGCCTTTGCGAGAAGTAGTAAGCCACCCCGGCTGCATGATCCATATGCCCGTGCGTCAAACACACGTTGTCGATGGACACGACCTCACGCGGCGCCCGACCGACGTCAAAGCAGACGTTGTGCTCCGGGGCCGCGATGACCGTCTCCTCGCCCGCCAGCGAGAAGCCGAGCAGGCGTATGCCTGCAAGCTCCTTTTGAATCAACCTCGCCATGTTTGGTTTTTACGGACTGATCGGCATCCCGTCCAGGAACCACAGCCCGACACCCGATGTCGCCCCCGCTGGTGAAGACGCTGGCCCCCACCGCCCGCTATGACGACTGCATCCGACGAAGCGCGCAAGGTCACTGACGGCGGACTCCGTTCGGAGGCGGTACCTCGTCCGGTTGATCCAGGGGCCGGCGGCCATCCCCGCACCGGCCCGTCTTAACGGAGCCAGCTCGCTTCGCATTCTCCGATGGGCACTCTGCACCGATCAGCTCGAGCGGCCGGCCATCCCGCGACCCGCACGGACAGGGATACCGCCCCTCCCTACTCTCCATGGCTCGTTAAGGTAGGCGATTTGACACCCAACATCTAGTGGCGTTACGCTATACGTCGTCACAGATGTCGGAAAGGCGTCGGATTTGAGGATCGAGTGTAGCCGTCTGGCTCACATTCAGCTCCGGATAAACGGACCATGCTCTGCCCGTCCTGCAAGGAGAATAACAACAAGGTCATTGACTCCCGCCTGACGGAGGGAGGATCGGCGATCCGCCGGCGTCGCACCTGCCTGGGGTGTGGACGACGCTTTACCACGAAGGAACGACTCGAGGATGAGCTCCGCCTCACGGTCGTGAAAGCCAGCGGCCAGCGCGTACCTTATAACCGGGATAAGATTCTGGGCGGGGTTGAGCGAGCGTCCACCAAGCTGGACGTCCCAGAGGAGGAACTCCAACAACTCGTCGACCGAGTGGAGGAGGACCTCTTCGGGAATCACGACCGAGAGGTGACAAGCGAGCAGATCGGCCGATATGTCGGAGACCATCTGCGCCGGCTGAACTCCGTCGCCTACGTCCGCTTCATGAGCGTCTACCGCAAGTATAGCTCGGTTGATGAGTTCATCGAAGAGATCACCGACGTGCGCGAGCGCGTCGCCCATGAAAACCCCGCCCAACAGTCGCTATTCGACAGGTAAGCGCCAAAAACGCACCCGGTACGGCAAAGCCCTCGGCGTCTCGGGCAACGGCGGCACCGACGCCGGAAGGCTTGATTCTATGACAGCAGTCAGGCACGCAAGGGGAGGTTGTCGGTTGCAGCAAGTCGTCATATTGAGGGACTCCTCCCGTGAGTGAAGGCAAACTCCCAGTATTCGAACGTTTGGCAACGGCGCTTACGGACGCAGGAATTTCGTTCACGCATCTTCGCCACGATCCGGTCTACACAAGCCCCGACGCCGCTCGAGTTCGCGGAACACCGCTCCACAGTGGTGCGAAAGCACTGGTTCTCAGCGGGGGTGGGGCGTTTCGGCTTGCGGTGATGCCGGCTGACCTCGCTTTGGACAATAACGCCGTGCGCAAGGTGCTAGGTCTCCAGCGACTCCGCTTCGCGACCAAAGAAGAGGTCCTCCATTTGACCGGCTTGACGCCAGGTGCGATCCCACCATTCGGAAGCCTGTTTGGCTTTCAGACCATCTGTGACGAGCGCCTGTCGGATAATGAACACGTCGTCTTCAACGCCGGCAGTCACAGTGACTCGATACAAATGCGGTACGAAGACTACGCCACATACGAAAAGCCGCAGATCGCCAGAATCGCAAAGTAGATCACACGTGCTCGACCGCATCAGGATTGCTTGTACCCGCCGTCCCGACGTGCGGGCGGAACCTGCTCGTCGCGGTGGAGCCCATGCGACTGCGCGATGGGCGCGCCTGCGCCCGTGAATGATGTGCCAACCTCACACTGGAACTGATGTGACACGGGTAGCGACGTCGTACGCGTTGCACAAGGCTCGACGGTGCGGTACAGTGCGTAGCACGGGGCCGGAGGATGGTAACGGTGATGATGATGCATGGCATCGCTTCAAAGGTCATCGGGCTGGCACGCAGCCTTGCCGCTTGTGCAAGACGACAACCGGTGATCAACCACTCCACGCTTCTGCACCCGCCACCACCGCTGGGATGCACAGAACTCCCGACATTTCACCGCGCCAACCGAGTTGACCTGTCACATACGACCGGAGACCGGATCAAGGTTGCACTAATGGCATCGTTGGTCACAGTATGTGATGTGGGGCTGGCATCCGCTGCCCCACCGAGTGATACCCGGATCGTGTTCAAAAACGTCACTATCGAAGCAGGCATCGACTTTACCGAGACCATCGGTGATGACGAGATGAGCAACATCGTGGAGGCAACCGGCGTCGGATGCGGGTTTCTCGACTATGACGGCGATGGTTGGCTGGACCTCTACCTCGTCAGCGGGTGCTGGCTTGAGGGCATCTCGAATCCGAGCCTCGATGCAGACGAACGCAAGAGGCTCGCCGCAACCACAGACCATTTGTACCACAACCGCGGCAACGGCACATTCGAGGATATGACTGTTCAAGCCGGCATTGCCCGGCCGGCTTACGGGATGGCGGTTGTCGTGGCGGACTATGACGCCGACGGTGACCCTGACATTTACGTCACCAATCACGGCCCGAACTTCCTCTACCGCAACAACGGCGATGGCACATTCACCGAAATCGCCAAATCAGTCGGCGTGGATGATCCGCAATTCAGCGTCGGTACCGTGTTCTTCGATTATGACCGCGATGGACGACTCGATTTGTACGTCGGCAACTATCTCACCTACGAACCGGACCCCAAGCGTCAACACACCGCGGACGGTGTCAGAAGCCCCCTCGCCTACGCGGGACAGCAGGACAGGCTATTCCGTGGAAGACCCGACGGGACATTCGTCGAAGTAACCGAGAAAGCAGGCATCAAAATCCAGCCCGTCGGGCGAGCCATGGGCATCGGTACGCTGGATTACGACGCGGACGGTTGGACGGACGTCTTCGTATCCAATGACGCGATGGAGAACTTTCTCTTGCACAACCGCGGTGACGGGACCTTTCAGAACGAAGGCCTGATGGCGGGCGTCGCGTTTGGGGAAGCGGGCGACGCAGCCGCCGCAATGGCCGTCGAGGTTGGAGATTATGATGGCGATGGACAATTCGACATCCTCGTACCGGATATGAATCTGTGCAGTCTATATCGCAACCTCGGTCACGGTCTGTTCGAGGACGTGGCTGCCCGAGTCGGCGTCTCGGCTGCCGTCACCCGCTACCACGGATGGGGCGGGGTCCTGGCGGATTTCGACTTGGATGGTGATCTGGACGTCTACATGGCTAACGGTAGCGCCTGTCGTCTTGAGCCACAACCCGATGTGCTCTTCGCCAACGATGGACGAGGGCGCTTCAAGCACATAAGCAAGACTCTGGAGTCGTCAAAGAATGGCGACAATTCGGAGTTCGTCAGCCGAGGCGTCGCCGCGGGAGACTACGATAACGACGGCGACGTCGATTTGCTGGTGGCAAGCCTCAACAGCCGGCCAGCGCTTCTGCGAAATGATACGCTGCGTCAGGGCCGACATTGGTTCGGTCTCACCTTGGTCGGTAGACCCCCAAACCGTGACGCAATCGGTGCCGTCATCAAGGCACATACGGACACCGGTGTCATGATCCGACAACACGCGTCGGCAGGCAGCTACCTGTCACAGCACGATCCGCGCATTCACTTCGGGCTGGGCCGACAGACAGTTATCAAGTGGGTGGAGATCATCTGGCCGGACGGATCGCGCCAGGTTCTCAGAGACCTCCCAGCAGACCAGCGAATGACTGTATCCCAACGCAGCCCGCGTCCGGGCGAATCGCCGTGATCACCTTGCGAGACCTTCTCAGGCGCGCCCCGCTCTTGCGCGTCGCTCGACCCCACGGCGCCCCGTTTTCATTAAGTGGGATGCTCGAGGCCGCGTTACACAATTCCAGGGTCGCTGAAGAAGTTGGTCATGTCTTTGTGGACCAGGTGCATCTGGATCCCTTGCTCGATGCTCGTTCAGAGGCGTGGTCGGGTCAGATCGAGCGGCCAGAACCGTATTACCCTGTACGAGATGGCGCCGCCGCGGGACGTCCGGTGGGGCGCTTATACGCCCATCGGGGTAGTTTGTACCAGAAGCGCACTGAATCGGAGCGCACAGACGCCGTCGAGGATGAGCCACAGGAATCGGACCACCCTCCGCCGTTGTGGGTATCTCAAGCGTTTATCTGACTTGAGCTGAAGGGGGGCGCCCGGACAGAAGCCGGGGAGTCAGCCCGGGGACAAGCGTCTTGAAAAAGATCGTTGAATGCTCTACGCTTTCTAGTTAGGCTAGCTAAATGGGTGTGCGCCTGCGCGCGTCGCTATCGGGGGATTGCGGAGGCGGCTGGGCGCGACGCTGAGTACGGTGAGGCGGCGTTGCGCGGGGAAGAGGGGCCGCATGTCCACGGCGAGCGCCGAGTTGTACACTCGTGAAGCGGTGAGTCGGACCCGCGCTCCAGCCGGGCAGCGTGGTACGGGACTCCGACCCATGCGATACAGCGTATCCCTGGGGCACGGAGGTTAGGGGGAGGCGTAACATGATCGTTGTCATGAACCCACGGTCTACGGCAGAGCACACCGACCACATCGTGACGCTGCTGGACCGTATGGGTCTGACCGGCTGGGTCATCGAGGGGGCTTCCCAAAAAGTCGTAGAAATACTCGGCGGAAACGGTGAGGTCGATTGCAGTGCCCTTAAGTGCGCGCCGATGGTCGACAGAGTCCTGGATCAGGCTGACCCGATTCTGGCAGCCAGCCGCAAGGCCGGCGACAAGACGATCGAAGTCCCTCTCGGTGCCAAGGCAGCGCTCGGGGGAACCAAACTCGGCATCATTGCGGGCCCCTGCGCAGTCGAAAGCCGGCAGCAACTGTTGGACATCGCTTACGCTGTGAAAGAGGCTGGCGCGGTTGCCCTTCGCGGGGGAGCCTACAAACCGCGAACCTCGCCCTACAGCTTTCAAGGACATGCTGAAAGGGGTCTGGAGTGGCTCGCCGATGCCCGCGAGCGAACCGGCCTCGCCATCGTCACCGAGGTCATGCGCTGTGAGCACGTTCAACTGGTCGCCCAGTTTGCGGATGTGCTTCAAGTGGGCTCACGCAACATGCACCATACTCACCTGCTGACAACGGTGGGACAACAGAGCAAACCGGTGCTGCTCAAGCGCGGCTGGTGCAGCACGATCGAAGAGTTCCTCTCTGCCGCCGAATACGTCATGCTCGGAGGGAACCGGAACGTCATGCTTTGCGAGCGGGGCATTCGAACCATCGAGACTTACGTTCGCAATACGCTTGCCCTGGCCCTCGTGCCGGAGCTGAAGCGACGTTCCACGTTGCCTGTCGTCGTCGATCCTTCGCACGGAACAGGCCGGGACTATCTGGTAGCACCCATGAGCAACGCTGCAATCGCCTGTGGTGCGGACGGCTTGCTCATTGAGGTGCACTCCGCCCCCAATCGGGCCTGGAGCGATGGGTGTCAATCTCTTGATCCCCAACAGTTCGTGTCGCTGATGGACGGGCTCAGGCCGTTCGCCGAAGTCTGCGGCCGAACTCTGTAGCCCAATCGTAAATCAGGGCAACGCTGCCTTGAGCACACTTTTCGCGTCGCATTTGCGCCAATTCGTGTGGCGGTGTCACAAAACAGAACATAATCGAAAACCATGCAGATCCGTGTGAACGGGCGCGTCTGAACGCAGCGTTCCACTCCACGCTCAAGGCATCAGCGCAGGGCGGTGTGTTAATGACAACGATGACGGCGGATGGGCTGTAGCTGGACTCTCAAGATCGCACGACATCATCGGTCCACGTGAGGACGGAGCCAAGGATGGCCAGACAATCAGACGAAGAACACGACAGCACGGCGAGAAGCCTGACCGACTTGCGACATCGCGCTGGGGGTGGGTAAGATGACCGTTCAAGGCTCATGGATGAGCCGGCGCCAAGCCCAGGGGCGCTTCTGTCCGAGTTGACCCTCGCATGGCCGATAACCTTAGGCCCTCCCAATCGGAGAATGTGGTATGCATCGGAACGTATTGCAAATCGGCTGGCCAAAGACCAGTCTTGTTATGCTGATATGCCTGGCCTGCACCGCACAGGCACACACACACAACCCACCCCGGCATCGCCTGCAAGCTGCTGGATGTGCACCTGGGGCGCCGACTCTTCCCATCGGCGCCGTTTTGCCACTCACTGGCCAATATGCCGAGTATGGTGAGAACGTTCTCGCAGCCCTGGAGGTCTCCGCGGAGGACATTAACCGGCGCGGTTCCCTGCGGATTCGTGTCATCGCCGAGGACGATAAGGGCTCGCCGGCGCAAGCCGTGTCTGCCCTTCAGAAACTCATCAAGGCAGATCGCGTCAGATTCGTCATCGGCGGGTTCACCAGTAGCTGTTCAGAGGCCATGTACCCCATCGCCGAATTCAGCGGCGTCCTCCTGTTTTCACCGTCCACGTCCACGCCGAGCCTCACGGAAGATACGCCCTTGTTCTTTAGAAACTGGCCGTCCGACGCCGACCAGGCTCGAAGCTTTGCGGAGCAGACGTTGAATCGGTTTGGCAAGAAATCCGCCTCGCTGCTTTACGCTCGTAGTGAGTACGGTTTGGACGTCAAGGACCTGTTCCGCAAAGCCTACGAGGATCTTGGCGGGAAAGTCGTCATCGAGGAACCCTATAAGCCGATGACGACCGACTTTCGGCTGCAGGTTAAACGCTTTCTCGACAACCCTGCCGACTGCATCTGGCTGTTTGGCTACTCCAGTGAGATGGGACATTTCTTGAAGCAGGCACATGAGTTCGGCCTGCACACCCAGTTCTTTGGTCAGGAGGGAATCGAGGCCGCCCAGCTCCTTACCCTCGCGGGAGAGGGTGCGGAAGGGGTCATCTAC
>CAYOQG010000074.1:0-19435 GCA_964405925.1 uncultured Phycisphaeraceae bacterium
GGCCTATACCGAGCAGGAAGGCAACACAGACCCTAACCATCCCAAACTGCCAGCAGCGTTGAAGCATGGAATTCTCCCTCCCATGGCCCATAAGAAGGCGAGCGCCAACCGCCAACCGTTCTCGCCGTCACCCCATTTTTCGGCGGTCCACAGTCTAGACCGATATGATAACACATCGGGGGGACGATCCCAAGACCTTTTGCGTGTTCGATCAGGCCCCAATGAGCACAAAAAAAAGTCCGCCGGAGGGGAGAGGCCCCGGCGGACGCCAGTGTTTCGTCAACAATCGAACTGAGGGAGTCTATTCCTCCTCTACGCTCTCCTCCACTTGATGTTCAAGGGATTCGAAGAGCGACGTCAACATGCCCAGGTCGAGGGTGCGGGTATTCGGGGTCGTCACTCGTTGGGGATCAAGCAGCGTCGGGTCCATCTCCTCACCGGAGATGACCACCGACAACCTCCCCTTGGCGGCCCCGAAATCGGTGATCGTGAACGAGCGGATCAGCTCGGTCTCAGGGTCATACACGAATTCGATGGTGCTTCCGATGAGCTTAAGATCGTCATCGTCCAACTCGCCCTCGCCCGTCTCGATCGAGATCTGTATGTCGTCATCACCCTCTGACGTGATGCGCATCAACTCTTCGAGCGCCTTGGTATCTTCGATCGGCAGTGTCAAGATGATCATCCCGTCCGATCCTTTGGTGATCGTCGCTCCGGTCTCGGATTGGGCATCGACCAGCCTCTTGAAAACCTCCACAAGCTCTCCTGACCCGAGCTCGCGGAGATCATCCGCAATGTCGATGTCGAAATCCTCTACCGCTTCCGTTGGGAGCAATAGCAGGGTCTCAGCACCAGGTGGGAACAACCATTGGACGATCGGTTGAGCCTCCTGGTCCGGGATTTGCAGACCGCGGATTAGCACCCAGCTCTGAGCGGGTGATATACCCAATGCCAGGTCGATGTCTACGCCCGGTTGATTCGCTGCTTCCGTGACAACCACGTGGAGATCACCAGCGATACCGGTGTCGGAGACCTGGAGGCGACCGTTGACCGACATCTCCTCGAGGACGATCGACTCCAGTGTGATCTCGAGCAGCTTCGGCTCGGCGAGCTGCTCGTCGAACTTCTTGAGAATCGTCGCCGCCTGGACGGTGGTGCTCGGGTTTGTGGGAAACAGCAAGCCGAAAGCGACTGCCAGACAGGCTGCCAGGCCCAACGTCGAGAGCAGAGCCGGCCTTCGCAGCATGGCGAAACGGGGCGCCGCCGTCGCAGAGAATTCACCAAGGCAACGTAAACGCAATTCGCTCGGTACCGTCTCGGGTACGGAAAGTCCGCTACCCAGCGTGTGCAGGTTTTCGTGGAACTGTTGATCGGAATCGTGTGGTCTGCTCATGTTTATGTCCTTTCGCCGTCACGCAGTATCGTGCGCAGGCGCTGCCTGGTGCGATACAGGCGTGTCTCAATGCTCTTGACCGTCACTCCCAAGTCCGAGGCGATCTCGGCCTGGGAGCGACCCTCGAAATAGAAGGCGAATACAAGCTGCTGGTCAGAAGCGGGAAGGGCGGTGACAGCCAGCAGCAACTGATGGCCCAACTCCTTTCGGGCGACCACGTCCGGCGGCAGGGGATGCGACTCCATGTCCTCGACAAGCTGCTGGGACAGCCTGGCATCCTCTACAGTGACCTGGTTTCCCGACCGTCCGTCCTGCCGCCAATGCCGTCGGATCAGGTTTCGGGCGATCCCGTGCAGCCAGGCTTCGCATTCGGTGTCATCGTTTGGCATCCGTCGATGCCGGGCTGCTTCATGACACGTCTGCTGCAACAGATCATCCGCCACGTTCCTGTCACCACCGACCCGGACGAGGATGAAGCGGTATAGGCCGTCACCGCAATGGCGGAACACCCGTCGCAATCGGTCCTGTCTATCGCAGGCCTTTGGCGATGCCATGACCGCTTTCGCGTTGACCACCGGATTGGCTACTTCCACGTGGAGGCCTCCCAATCGCCGCTTCCACCTTCCCCTTAGTCTAACCGGTTCTTGCCGCCTTCTATCACGTTATGCGCGCAATTCGGGCGATCCCTCACCCGATTTGACGGATTCTTACAGATGGCTGCGCTCGTTGTCTGGGAGTCTGGACTGAGGGGCACTGGCGTAAGAGGCACTCGTGCACGGGCGCGGGCCAAAGGCCCGCGACGGGCATATCAGGCTGGGCTCGGAACGGCTCCTCCGGGAGGCGAGACGCGCACCGAAAAAATCGACTTGGGAGTCACCGATGTCGGAAGGTCGTCCTATCCTTCTCCAGCCAGTGTCAGCAGTGCACGAAGTACCCCAATGCATTCGCCCTTTTTCTTTACCGCGAGGACGGGGACGGGGCTTTTTCGGATGAGCTGCTCTGTGACCGCACCGAGCAGCACACCGGCTGCACCGGTTCGGCCGCGAGCACCGATCACGACCAGATCGGCCGCGGTCTCGCTGATCGCTTCCAGCACAACCGGGATGACCGCGCTTTGAAAATGAGGGGTGCATCGGCACTGGATGCTGACGGATCGCGTATCGGTGCGTTCGATCAGTCGCTCGCACTCTCGACGGGCGATGTCCTCGAGTTGGGCGAGCTGCTGTTCACGCGTCAAACCCGCTCGCGCGTGCCCGGCGGGAACCCGGTAGAAATTGAACGCCACCACCGAGGCACCCGTCCTCGAAGCCACACCACAAGCGGCATCAAGGGCGTTCGCCGAGCAATCCGAGTCCCGCACTGGAACGAGGATCGTTGTGGCCTTAGGCTGACAATCTTCGGGCAATACAAGGACAGAGCATGTGGCTTTCTGCGTGATGCGTCGCGGCAGGACGGCGTCGTCACTCGCTGCGAGCATGTCGCCGTAATGACGGCCAATGATGATCAGGCCGATGTCCTTCTCATACGCAAACCGCAGAATCTCGATCAGCGGCGAACCGCGGATCACCGCGTATTCGCAGCGCGGCAGGACGGAGTTGCCGAAGTGCTTCGCCGCAAGGCTCTCGAGCGCTTCCTCGGTCACTTCGGTAACCTGGTCCGATGTCTCCTCTGACTCCGCATCCTGATTTTCCGAGACATGCAACAGATGGACTTCTCGGGACTCAGCCAGTCGAACGACGGCCCCCGCATAGTCCAGAATGCGAGCGTCGCGTTGGGCTTGATCGATGCAGATTGCGATTCGTTCGTAGCGCTTCATGACGGGTAGTCCCTTCGCAGGACCGCGTCGCGCGGGTCCGCCACGGTGGACCCGTACCACCCTTAACCGAGCAGATGATAAACGGCTTCGTATCCCTTCGCCATGACCTTGTCGCCAAATCGTGATTTGACGTCAGCCCGGCAGGCGGCAGGTGACAACCTGAGAAGTCTTTCGGTCGCCCGAATCGCCTCCTCGATCGAGTCGACGACGAACCCCGTTTCGGCCTGGCAGATGGTCTCCGGAAGGGCCTCGAGCCGGGCGGCGATGAGCGGGGTCCCCGAGGCCCGGGCTTCGCCGGCCACCCGACCGAACGGCTCGCACCACTTGATCACAAACAAGACACCCGCCGCCTTGCGACAGATCGGGGCGAGCTGTGCTTGGCTAAGCAGCCTAAAATATTCGACATCCTTGCCGTCGACGTCGGGCTTGATCCTCGCGTTGTAGAAGTCCTCGTGCCGCGGCTCAACTATTCCCGCCATCGGCAATCGACGTCCCGAACGCCTGGCAACCTCAACGGCATTGTCTGGTTCTATCTCTGGTGACAGCCGGCCGGCAAAAAGACGATAGTCGTCCTTCTCGGGTTCAAACGGGAACTGCTAAATGGTGTCGGCCCCTGTCATTGCGTGTAACGTCGGTCACTGAGCGGCGTCACCGGGCACGCTGTTATCGTACAGCCAGCCCAGGATTTCACGAAGGCTTCCGGTCGCCAGGGCGATTGCGGTATCGGCGGCACCGTAATATACTTGTAGGGCGTCTCCGTCATTCCCAAGCGTGTATCCGCAGGGGAACACGACGTCACCCACATCACCGGTGCGCTCATAGTCGGCCTCCGGTCCCATGATCCACTTTGTTGAGCGAAGCAGGCACCTGGTCGGGTCCTCGAGATCCAAGAGAGCAAGCCCGAGGCGATAGAGACACCCAGCCGGCGTCATCCGCACGCCGTGATACATCATCAGCCATCCCTCGCTTGTTTCGATCAGCGGTAGTGACAACCCGATCTTGTAGGCATCCCACCAGGCGCCGCGCCTGGCTTCAAGAACGACGGTGTGCGCCCCCCAGTGGGTCAGGTCCGGTGAGAAGGACATCCAGATATGCGCTCGCCCCTCGCGCGGAACAGGACGGTGGATCATCACCCATCGTCCGTCGAATTTCCGCGGGAGCAATGCCGCGTCCTTGTCTTCGGGTGGAAACAGAATCCCCATCCGCTCGAACTCGTAAAAGTCCTTTGTCAACGCAAGCGATACCCCCGGCCCTCGTTGAGAGTAGCAGGTGTAGGTGATGGAGTAGCACTCCATCTCCTCCATCCACACGATACGTGGATCCTCAACGCCCCAGAGTTCTTCCGGGTGATTCTCCAGATCAGGGAGGAACGTCGGATGCGGGTCAATCTTCCACGCCCCGACGCCATCCGGCGAACGAGCGACACACAGATGCGACAGCCCCGAACAGTCCTCGACGCGGCATAGAAGGACGGTCTCCCCCGACGCCAACCGGACGGCTCCCGGGTTGAACACCGTGTTCACGAAATAAGGCCAGTCGAAAGCAGTCAAGATGGGGTTTTCTTTGTGCCGTCGAAGCAACCGTCGACGGGGGTCTTCCCGCTTGGGTACCATAGGTGTCTGCCTCCTGTTGGGGTATCCGCGGAAGCGCAAAAGAGCTCGGCGCCATCCGTTGCCTTATCGGCATGGTTGGTGCCGAATCTCTACGGGGCTTCACGACGGTGTGCGGCAAGACAGGCAGCATCATCTTGTGCAGTCTTGGAACCCGCGTGCCGACACCCTGTTAACCCGCCGTGCCCACCCAGCCAAAGGGGCTGGGCAACATGCGAGAACGGAGTGGGGTCTACCCAACCGCAGGGGCGTCCCCGGTCTGCATCTCGTGCATGATCAGAAGCGATAGTAGCCAGGAAAGCACCGACTCCGCGCCTTGGTTCTCGTTGACCCCCGACACCGCAAGCCCGTCGTGGCATCCGCGTGTCTTGAAGTCGATCAATGACAGCCCGAGGTCGTTGCGTCCAACGAACCATTCGAAGCAGCGGCGCATTTCGACCAGCCATTTGCCGTCCCCCGACGCCCGGTAGGCAGCCTTGCATGCCCCGATCAGGGCCGCAGGCTCGAGAGCTTGCTGATCGAACTGGGTACGTTCCCCACTTTTGCGTAGCCAACCCTGGTTTCCGATGACGGACAAGTGACCCTCGTGTGCGGTCTGCTTTTCAAAGAGCCAGCGCAAGATGTGCAACCCGCGATCCACGAGTTCGCGTCGCTCGAGCTGAACGCCCGCAATGATCATCGCTTGGGGCAACCGACCGTTGTCGTAGGTGACCACGTCCT
This sequence comes from uncultured Phycisphaeraceae bacterium, assembly GCA_964405925.1. GTDB lineage: Bacteria > Planctomycetota > Phycisphaerae > UBA1845 > UBA1845. Next base: position 5,540 of record CAYOQG010000074.1, read on the forward strand.
CGAACCACGGCCAATCGTGGGTCGCATGGGCATCAAACGCGGCATTCATGCGATCAGCGAGCTCACCCTTTTTCGTCCGGACGTCGGTTTCACCGCTGAAATGTCGCAGGTAATAATGCAAACCTAAAATGCTCAGGGCCCACGAGCGCGGCGATTGGAGCGTGTCCAGCGAAGCCACCGCGCTGTGAAACAGGTCCGTTGCAAGCCTTCGCGTTGAGTCGTTCGGGGCGTGCGAGATCAAATAGCCCAAAGCCCAGATGGTGCGACCCTGGCAATCATCGCTTCCATCCTCCTCGAGCCAGTGACGATCGTAGGCCATGAAGTTCCGGAAGCGACCGGTCTGCGGAATGTGGGCGAAATGTAAGAATGACAGGTACGTGTGCAACCGCGACAACACACGCTCATCCTGAAACAATGACCAGGCCATCGATGCGACGATGAGCGCCCGCGCATTGTCGTCCGTACAATAGCCGTGCCGCCGGTCGGGAGTTGCATACAGTGCGTGTTGTAACATGCCTGTGTCGTCAGTCATCGTGAAAAGGTGGTCAAGAAGCGGTTCCGGCAGTGACATCCGCATCATAGCCTTCTGCTCTGTGAGCAGTCTACGCGCCGTATCCGCAAACGTTCGACGCGCATGAGCCATCACACTCATGTATTGCTCCGCGACACGCGGCCAGATCATCGCCCGTCCAAACGCATAGGCTGCTCGCCGGACTTCCTCGCGCTCTGCGTCGTTCTGGAGTAATTTCCGCAATGCCGCTGTCAGGCCATCAACGTCGCCGAAATCCACGAGACGGCCACGACCGTTGGCCAAAAGCTCCTGGGCGTGCCAATAGGGTGTCGAGATGATGGCGTTACCGGCCGCCAGCGCGTACGCCAGCGTGCCCGAGGTGATCTGCTCTTTGTTCCGATACGGTGTCACATATATGTCAGCCGCCTGGAGGTATTCGCGCAAGTCCTCGTTGGACACGTACCGGTTATGGAATAGAACGTTCTTTTGGATCCCCAGCTCAACCGCCCGGCGCTCCAGAGAAATCCGGTAGAGTTCTCCCGACTCTCGAACGACGGCCGGGTGGGTCACCCCGAGAACAACATAGGCCACGTCGGGAAAGTCACCAGCGATAGCTCCAAGGGCGTCGAGCGTCATTTCAATGCCCTTGCCTGGCCCTAGCAGGCCAAAGGTCAGGATCATCTGCCGACCTGCGAGCCCGAAACGCTCCTTGAAGGGCACCGTGTCTCCGTAAGGTACGTCCGGCACACCATGTGGGATCAGCTTCACCCGCTCAAGCGGCACGCCATAGACCTCATTCAGCAGCATCCGGGCCCGGCTGGCCATGACCACGACCGCTGTGCTCATCGCGCAGATCCGCTCAAGTACCTGCCGCTGCTTCACTGTCGGCTCGCTGACCACAGAGTGCAGCGTCGGCACGAACGGCTTCCGCAAACGATCGAGCAGCTCGAAGAGGTAGTCGCCGCAGTCCCCTCCGAAGATGCCGTACTCATGCTGCAGCGAGACCGCCTCGACACGGCTCGTGTTCAGGACATCGGCTGCGTTTCGGTAGTCTTCCCGGCGATGCTGATTTATTTCCACTATCACTTCATCGCCGTATTTGTAGTGCCCGTCCCGGTCGTTCATCGCAACAACTTGGACACCACGCCTTCGCGGCCGGGGCTCGCCACACGCGTGCAGGTTGATCGACGTGGCTACGTCGTGGGTAAACGTGGCGATGCCGCAGCGCCGCGGCACGTACGAGCCGAGGATTGCGATCACGGGCAGCCTCCCAGGGCACGTCTCACTTTCCTGAACAATGTTCACGTCGGACCCTCCGTGGGTCAGTGTGACAACAGAGTGTAGGCAATTTCGGCCCCGAGCCAAGGCACCCATGAGTCCGTGCCAGCCGAGCAGCGCAATCACTGGCCCGCCTGCTGTTCGCAGTACTGACAACGGTGATCTCACCTGTGCAGTTCATAAGGAGGCATGTCTCATGCCGCACCAGTGGGGACCATGGACTGCATGATGGGGTCCTGTCCTTCGGCAACAAGTATGTAGGAGCCCACGCCGGGCAGCTTCGACTCCGTCGAACTGGCCGTTGGAAACGCGCATCCCCAATCGAAGTCGATAGTTACGCCCGCCGTCTCACATCGATGCGCGCCATTGAGCCGGACCGGTTTAGCAGTCGCACGTCCGTTGCGTATGGGCGCGTCCACACACGCCCCTGAGTCAACTTCACGCGCCGCCGGGGTCGTCCGATATCTTTTGTGTGGTGCGACCAGCGACATCCGCGCGCAGATGCGTGGGTCCCGGACGGAGACGGAGATGAAGAGAGCATGATCGGTGATACGCGTCCCGGAGACGGACTGCCTTCCGCAAAAGGTAGCACCGGCGCATGTGGTTGGTTGGCGAGCCGGCGCAGGAAGTCGGGCGGCACGACCTTGTCGAACGAATGATGCTCAATACGAACAAGCGTGATGTAATCGTGGACGACCCGTTGGCGCCAGCCGCCCACGATCACCGCGCGACGGGACGAAAACGGTCGCGGTCGGCACCGGCGAGAAATGGCGCTGGGCCAGAGCGTGGGACCGGAAGCGCGTACAACATCGAGACCATGAACGTGCCGAGGACCCCTCTCGGCTTCCGCAACATGCGGATGATGCACCTGCTGGAGCGGATCGCCCGGCGATTCAACGCGGCCAACGTGCCACTGATGGCACTCAAGGGGGCTGCCCTGAGCCTGACACTGTATGCGCGACCGGATGAGCGGGCCATGGGAGACTTGGATCTGATGGTCCGCGCCTCAGACATCGACCAGGCCCGCGCTTTGCTTGAGGCACTGGGCGGCCTGCGCGGTGAACCACTTGTTCGCGAGGATTTCTTCCCTCGTTTTCACTATGAGATCGAGTATACGCTGGGCAGCATCTACCCCGTCAAGGTTGATCTGCACGTCCGGCCCTTTCGCCCGTTGCGATATGTACAGACAGTTCCGGACGACGCCCTTTGGCAAAGAGCAGAGCTGGTCGAGATAGGCGCCGCGACACTGCTGGTTCCCTCCGTCGAAAACATGCTCATCCATCTTTGTGTGCACGCGGCCGTTCACGGGTGCACGCAACAAAAATGGGTTGCCGAGATAAAACGCTGGACTGACAACCATAAGACACGTACAGACTGGGAGTGCTTTGCAACGAGCGTGCAAGCGTGGTGCCTCGTTGTGCCAGTGTGGAGAACCTTGAGCGTCGTCGGTCAGTCATTCGGACAGGCCGTCCCCGAAGAGGTTCTCGCCCGCCTTAGTCAGACTCGAATGAACTGGCGGGATCAGCTGGCATTGTGGCAGGCACCACGGGATGCCAAACACCCGGCGGCACACGTTGCGGTGAATCTTCTTTGCACACGAGGTTGGAGATTCAGACTCTCCTATCTTTGGGCCGTGCTAGTCCCGGACAAAGCCCACATGGCGGATTGGTATGATCGACGTCATCCTGGGTGGTTGGTCATCGCCCACGTTCTCCGATGTCTCGGCCCGGTCGGTGTAGGCCTACGGACTATGCTCGGTTGGCGGTCAAGCATAGAAGTCAGGCCCAGCCCCATCCATGGACTTGGGGTCTTTGCCAGACGGCACATTAGAGCCGGTAAGGTCATAGCCCGGTACTTCGGAAACAGGGTGGAGCGCGATGGCACGTACGTCGTGTGTCGCAGGAACGCGTCGGGGCGCAAGGAGCGACTCGAGATCATGGGCAAGTTGAAGTTTTTGAATCACTCCTGTCACCCAAACGCGCAACTATCCGGATTTACCCTAAGAGCACGCGAACCCATATGTGAAGGACAGGAGGTCACCATCGAGTATGAAGGGGCAGCGTGTACCTGTAAGCAGAAGCACAAGTACACTGTGGCAGAGGGGATCGCGCACGATCCCAACACTTGCCGCGGCTTAAACCCAGCAGTCGCAGTACGACTGCGTACGTGAAGAATTAGCGAAGGTCTGTGCTCATGAGAAGTGGCCGACGGCGAGGAGCAGATTCGTGACACAGAGACAAGGTCTGCCTGCACGGAGGAACCTTCACCCGCCTCCGCGGAATGTGGAGAAGAGTGTGAAAAGTACGCGCCGCGCATTTCTCACGGGTACCGGAAAGAAGGCGGTCTTCGTCTTACCGTCCGTACGGAGCCTGACCGCCAGGCAAGCCGCCGCCGGCACGGGGATATCCTGTAGCCCGCTGGGTGCTCTATGTGCCGCCAACGAAGACTACTGCAGTTTGAACTGTCGCGGCGATACCATGACCTGCGACCTACCGATCGGGTACTTTGGTGCGAATCCATGACGACTTCTCGCTGGGTACAGTGCGATGCAGTCATCCCCATTCCACGGCACCGCCCGGGTGTCGCCGAGGAGTGGATTGGCAACGAGGTAATCCTGGTTCACCTGCCCAGTGGACGGATTCACCGCCTGAACGAGACAGCCGCCGCCGTGTGGGATGGGTGCGATGGGACGTCAACGACAAGGGAAATGGCGGAGTGGATGACCCGAGTCTACGAACTTGATTTCGAGCAGGCTCTGGATTACGTGGAGCAGCTCGTCGCGTGGCTGGCGCAGTCCGATACGCTGGAGCTGGGGACAGATACATGATCCGATCCCATACGTCGCTGCCCTGCATCAATGAAAAGTCTGTAGACTATCGGATAGGAGAGTTCAACGTTTCCGTATGTAGTGAACTGGACGAGGTCTTGGCGGACTTTGCCGCGCTTTACCACGGTTACCCTTCACGTCATGTCAATGGAGACATGCCGATCCGAGTGAGTGTGCGCCGGGTCAAAGGATCGCGATTGAGACGAGAGCGATACCAGATTGTCGGTGATGGTGAGGATGTCGGAGGCCAGAGAAGGCGAGAGGAGGTCATACCCTTCGTCGAGTGGGGCATCAACTGGTGCGTGATCTCTACTCGCGCGGATTTCCTTCAACTGCACGCCGCGACAATGGTGTATGATGGGAAGGGGGTGATCCTCGCCGCTGGGTCGGGTGGTGGAAAGTCTACCCTGGTAGTAGGACTCATGGCACGCGGATGGACGTACTTATCTGATGAGTTTGCTCTGATCAATCCCAGCACGCTCAATGCCCATGCATTTCCAAAGGCTGTGTGCGTCAAGGCCGGGGCCTTTGGGATTGTTAGAGAGCTCGGTTTGTCCTTCGCCGGGCGACCGCACTACGTAAAAGGCCTGAAGGGTCGTGTGGGATACGTCAATCCGCGCGAACTTGGGCCCAAGACCATTGGGACCCAGGCACGGATCCGGCTAGTGGTTTTTCCCAAGTATACGTCGGGACGCCAGCCGCGACTGAATCCTCTCACCCGTGCCAAGGCCGTTTTTGCCTTGGCTGGAAGCGCACTGAACCGCCATGTGTTCGCCGACCAAGGCGTATCGGTCCTGAGCCGCGTTGTTCGCGAGGCTGAGTGCTTTGGAATCGACTCCGGTTCACTACAAGGCACGTGTGATATGATTGAATCGCTCATCGACGCTTCATGAGCTGGGCCCATGAGAGACAGTGACAACGGTTCTTCATCGCACCGACCACGATGGCTCTGCATTGCCTATGCCTTTCCTCCCGTTAACCGGAGTGGTACCTACCGCACATTGGCTTTCCTGAATGATTTGGATCGTCTCGGCTGGGATGCCACGGTTGTGACCGCAGAACCGGGGAACGAACCGACTGACGAGTCGTTACTCACCCGCATACCGACGTCAACTACGGTCATGCGCGTACCGTGGATCGACCTGATTCACCGAATCAAGGATCTGTGGCCGGACGCCTTGCGGTCTTGGAGCAAAGTAAGTCCGTCCGCCAGCGAGAGTGACACCAGTTGGCGTTGGAACCATCCAAAGGCACGGCAGACGAGCGTCCACGGAATGCGGCAGTGGTTCTCGCAGTGGTTCGTGACGCCCGACTCGCGCGTTGGCTGGATTGCACCGGCCGTCCGAGCGGGACTTGATACGGCCCGTCGTCTCCGCCCGGATGTCATCTATTCAACTTCGCCGTACAATAGTGCACACCTCATCGCCATGATCTTGGCGCGGTGGTGTCGGGTGCCTTGGGTGGCCGACTTCAGGGATCCGTGGAGAGACAATCCGTTTCGTAACAGGGGCTCCTGGACGGTCGAGTGTTGGGATGACCTTCTCGAATGGGCTGTGCTTGGAAGTGCCGACCACGTTATCTGCAATACACCGACGATGACGAGACGGCTGTGCTGGCGCCGACCGTTTGTCGCGCGCAAATCCTCCACAATCCCAAACGGGTTCGACGCCGGTCTACTAAGAGGAGTCGCCCCGAAACGGGTCGCCCCATCGGACACGTTCACGCTTGCACATGCAGGACAATTCTATGGACCCAGGTCCCCGGTCATCTGGTTTAGAGCACTCCGCTGGGCGCTCGATCGGACAGCTGAACTGGCCGGCAAGGTCCGTATGGTTCTGGTTGGATCGGAGTCATTTGAAGGACGTCGTCTTGACGACATCACTCGCGAAGCGGGTGTCCACCGGAACGTGACGGTGCTTGGGCGGAAGACGCACCGTGAAACGCTCTCCTACTTAGCGGGTAGTGACGCACTTATGCTCGCTGGATCAGACGGCCCAGGGAGCGAATTGCAGGTCCCCAATAAGCTCTTTGAGTATCTTGCGATCCGCAAGCCCATAGTAGCCACCTGTGCTGCCACGAGTCCGATCGTGCAGATCTTACGAGACGCTCGCGCCCGGGCGCTGGTCTGTCATCCCAATGACGAGGTAGCCCTGACGGACGCGATCGTGCGGCTTGCGACGGAGTCCAACCAGCCCCTTCAAGGAGATTGGTCTGGCGTTGACCAATTCGAGCGGCGGCATCGATCCAGACAGCTTCTGGATGTCTTCCGGCGCGTGTCTCGTGCCCACCGACGTAGGACCGGCCGAATTTTGATGTCGACCGAGGCATCAGTGTCAGCATCGTGGGTTCCCCAACAGACGCCGGTTCAGGTCGCAGGACCCCGGTTACGGAGGTCGTCCACCGGCGTCACACCACTGCCGGTCATGAAGTCACGTAGACTTCTCTTGGAGTGAGGTCTGCAACGTCACAGCCCGTGCAAGATATAAGGGTTCGTGGCCCGTTCGTGTCCGATGGTTGTCTCCGGCCCGTGGCCTGAGATAACTCGCGTATCATCCGGCAGTGTCATCAGGTGTTCGCGGATGTTGCGTATCAAGCGTTCACCATCGCTGTTGTGAAAATCCACCCGCCCGACACTTCCCGCGAACAAGGCGTCGCCGACGAAGACGATCCCCAACTCGGCGCAGTAGAAGGAGCGACCGCCGGGTGAGTGCCCCGATGTGTCACGAATCTCCCACGTTGTCCCGTCGAGCTTAAGCGTCTCACCATGCGGAAGATCTCGCGGATCGGTCACCTTCGTCACAAAGCCTCGACCGGTCATCGAGGACAGGTTGACTTTGGGATCGCTCAACGCTGCCCACTCCTCCCTTCCGAGGTATACCGGAAGTTCGCCCAGTTTGCCGCGGACCTCGTCTAGGCCGGCTATGTGGTCCGTGTGCCCATGCGTCAGCAGGATGGCTTGAGGTTGCAGCGATTCTTCCCAAACGTGCTCGCCGATCTGCTCTGCCTGTGGCGGCAAGCCGGGATCGATGATCCAACACGGCCCGCCCTTGCGGAGGTAGATGGTGCAGCCATTCTCAAAGTAAACCGGGTCATTGGTTAAGTGAATTTGAAGCTTTTTCGGTTCACTCATATCCTTCTCACTGTTCGGGCTCTGCGCGCCGCCGCCCGGGCCATCATAGCCGCGATGTCCGAGCTAGAGCGGTGACTCCGCTCACCCCATAGCGTAGTATGAGTCGACCTGCAGATCAAAGCGACAAGCCTATCTGGTGTGATGCTCCAGCCGATGTAGGATGTGAGCCAGTCGTTCGAGTCGCTCGTGCAGCGGCTCGACCAGCGGGGCGATGACCTCGGAGACGAAGATTTCGTCGACGGCGTCGGTGATGGGGGACGACTCGCTGTGCTCGTCGCGCACCCGTCGAATCGTACGCAAGCCGCGAGCATACATCCCCGCCAGGATCGCCACGTAGATGACCACCACGACGGCAAGACCAGCCAACAGATGCACCGCATTCAGGGCGGACACGATCCGGTAGAGCCCGTGGGCTAGCCGCCAGCTTCCAGATTCACTGAACATCTCGAGCATCCCTGCCAGCACCGGTTGCAGGAAGGGGAACCACAGCAGGATCAGCCACAGCCCGGCTTTCGCCATCACCGACGGAGGCCGATAGCGATCGCGAACCTCCGTCAGCATCCGGGTCTGAAGTTGTGTCGGTAAACGTCGTGTGGCAGAGACCACGCGCCGCGTTAGCTCCTCCGTCGCTGGAAGCTCGTTCTCGACACCTACCCGCTCGATCGCCACCGTGTGATCGGCGAGGATTCTCGATCGCAGAAGACCGATCCTCTCTGACAGGGATGGACCGCCAAAGTCGTACGGGTCAGCGACATCGGCTGTCAGAGGTTGTGAAGAAGGACCGACACGCCTTCCGACGGCTCGTGACAGCCAGCCGAGAGGCCAATGGACTAGACGCAGCAAAGGCCATTGCTCCACCCGTTGTGCCAGAAGATCGTCAGCCAACGCGGCCGTGCCCTTAAGCTGTGTCACAACCCCCGCGGCAACGGCGGTACAGTAGTCCGGCCCCATTGCCTCGTTGAGTGCCTGCTGATGATACGTCGGATCGCAAGCCTGCGCCAACCGCGTCACAACACGATCAAGATCGTAGTGCGCCTTCAAGCGGGCAACGTTGACGTGCAGCTCGCACTCGCGGTTGGCTGCCTTCAGGGTCTGTCTTTCCTCGACCGTCACCGGGCTCAGCACGCATGAATGCAGGCGGTCCAACTCCGCCGAGGCCAGATGGGCGATTTGATCGACCGTGCTTCGATCATTCGTGTACTTTATCCAAGTCGGATCATCCCAGACTTGGCCAATTCGGTCAATGAACCGCTCCGGGTGGGGAAAGGCGGCAGCCACGAGGAAGCGGTGGTCGTCGCCGTAAGGGCAGTTCGCCGCTTGTAGAGATCGCGTGACCCAGCGATGCTGCCGTTTCCAGAACGTCTGAGCCGTTCTCCGATCGTGATCGGCGCGTTCATGGCTCTCATCGAAAGGATCGCTGTCAGCAAGAAGCTGGTCCACCTTGTTCAGGACGCAGTGCACGTTCGACGGGTCCTTGACGACGTCGTGAAGCATGTCTACCCACGCCCGATCCCCAATCTTCCGCGGTGTCACGACCCATAGAATCCGATCCAATAGGGGTGCCACACAGCGAACAATCTCGAGATGCTCTAGAAACTCACTGTCGAAGTCGGGCAGGTCCACCAGGACGACATCGCGGATCGAGTCCGCCCGATGTGGTGTGACATCGATCGTCACCTGCCGATCGATGGCGTGTAAGCGGCGAACCGCCGTCTCCCGCACCTCTTCATGCACATAAGCCATTGGCCGTTCCGTGCCCTTGCCCACTTCGGCGGTGTCAACCGAGACCTCCATCCTCGCCAACGCATTGATGAGCGTCGATTTGCCGACGTCCTTGCCGCCCAGCAATCCACAAATGACCAAGGCATCGCGTGACGCAGCATCGGCACCAACCGAAAGGTCCGCTGGCGGCGTCTTCAGGATGGCTGCAAGCTCACGGTTAATCCCTTGCAGCTCCTCGAACCCAGATGTGGACTCGGCTGTCTCCGTCACCACTTCATCTCCGCCAGGTGCCGCACCTTGTCAAGGGCAATCGCCAGAGGGTCGTTGGACTCCATCACGAGCGTGTGTCCCTCGGCGCCCATGTCGCTGACCAGACGCCGCCCCACCGTGGTCAGCAGATTGTGAAAGGTAACTGCACTTTCCTGGACCGTATCGAACTCTGCGGAACCGAGCAGCTTTTCTTGGACAACCGCGACCAGTCGACCAAGAGGCTTGCCCAGAACCGCCCCAGCACCCGCAGCCGTGGCCAACTGGGTCAATGCCGCTCCGACAGCCCCCTTGGCTGAGACCAGGGTCAGGGCCGCCACGGGTCCGGGAACCGCAATCAGCACAAGGGCCAAGCCCACGACACTGAACCCGACCGCGCCTTTGACATAGAGGCTTAGCCCCTTCGATTCGGTGTCGACCTTCTTGATCCACTGTCCGAGTGCGTCATCAAACCGGGCGGCGGCCTGTCTGACGGCCTCTTGGGTCTGGCCGTCCCACGTGAACTCGCGGTGGACGGCTTCGAGACCCGTCCACCGACCGATCTCTTCCCAGAAGGCACTCAAGGTCACTGCTCGGTTTACGTTGTTCGCCTGTCGCTGGGCAACACTCTTGAAGTACGACTCGGCAATCGCCCGGCGATCCTGAGGATCAGCCGGTGCTACTTCGCCCAGCGAAGACGACAGGTTGATCAATGCCCCAACCAACGGTACCTGCTTCAGTCTGGCTTGCAGACGACCCGTTTGGGTGCTGAGCCATCGCTTCGTCTCGCGCAGACGGAGCACTCGGGAGACGATCTCAAGTTGCTCCCGCTCACTTGGAGTCATCAGGGCCACCATGACCTCCCGAGCGGACGGGGTAGCCTGGGCCACGGCTGTCCCCAGCGACCCACGGAGTTCGGTCAACCGCGCCCTCCGCTCATCATTGAGGTTCAGAACGCGGTTCGCCCCCTCTGCCACTTGCGTAGAGAGTGCGCCCCTGCGCTGCGGTTTGGGCTTGTTGATGAACGCCAGGACCTCATCAAGCGTCCCCGGTGGGAAAAGGCAGAAGCCGCGGCCGCGGCGGAACTCCAGCACTGTCGCGCCGTCCGAAGCGAGGCGCACCGCCTGCTGAGCCAACGTTGCCTCATCCTCGTCACTGAGCGTACCTTCGTGCGTACGATTAAATAGCACCCACCGCTTCTGCCCGAAACGCACGGATTCCGCGCGGAGCTTCGAGATGGACTGTCGATCAAACCAACGCTCGTGGTCCACAACCACGACAATCCGGTCAAACCACGGAAGCAGACTCAGGGCGATGTCACCATCTTGGCATGCCCCTTGAGATGTGAAGTCGGGCACGTCGAACAAGAGGATGTTGCGTAGCGGATCGATGGTGTGAAACAGGACAGCGATTCCGCCCGGCTCGCCCGTGACGTTATCATCGAGCTCGATCTTGAAGCGTTGCAGACCAGGTAGGAGTCTGTCCTCGTCCAGAGACCGCTGCACGACGGGGCGATGTTCTTCATGGATGGCGAGGATCGGTCCCAGGGTCGCGTGACCGCGGGCCGTAACCCGGCTCGTAAGATGACCACCGAGTAAATTGTTAAAAACCGTGCTCTTGCCCGACGAGGCACCTCCGACGATTGCGACAAGAGAGGGCAACTGGTTCGTCAGCGGCTCCAAACGGAGCCGGCAGACCGCCTGTTGCAGTGACTCGGGCCAGTCAAAATGCCAGTCCGTCCTCAACCGCGGTCCGCGCCCGGCAAGGATTTCGAATGCGTTGAGAACAGATTCGTCCATGCCCACCACGATGGATTCGACCCTTGTGGATCGAGTATTCGATCACGCTTCCTCCCCTCGTGGTCGACGTTGCACAGCAGGACCGGTGGACTTTGCGCTCACGTTACCGGCCTGGCGGTGTCTTTATCGCCCTCAGTAGTCTACTGAGCGCCGCGCGGCCCGTCGAGCTTGTCACCAGCAGCGGGTTACGCTTCCGGGGTCCTGCATCTACCGGACTTTGCTGATCCTGAGTCCCTCCTGCGATTGCCCGGGCCCCCGTGTGGGGCCCCTTCATTCACGTGTCATGACCTGTCGATACATGAATACACACGCGGAGACTGTTTTCCCGCCTGGACGGTGGATTGGTTGATGGGCTTTGCTGCGAGTGCTAGAATCCCTGGTCCGGAAATCGCTCGGCCAGCCCCAGGTGGCGTGCGTACATTGGTTGGGGTGTGGAGGCTGGCTTTGACTGGAAGCGTTCGTTCGAGCTGATCACGCTTGCGAGGGGGTGCCTGAGCCGCGAGGCACGGCTACATTTTGCGTCCCGGGTCCGAGCAACAGGCAACGACCCGCTATGCCCCGCCCGACGTGGGTGCACAGGCGGCGGAGCGTCGCGGTCGAGCAGGAGATGAAAGTCGATGTTTGAGCGGTTCACCGATCGAGCCCGCAAGGTTATGGCGCTGGCTAACCAAGAGGCCCAGCGCTTCAACCACGAATACATTGGCACGGAGCATATCCTTCTTGGCTTGGTCAAGGAGGGGTCCGGGGTCGGCGCCAATGTGCTCAAGAATCTTGAAGTGGACTTGCGGAAGGTGCGCCTCGAGGTAGAAAAGCTCGTCAAGAGCGGCCCCGAAACCGTCACCATGGGCAAGCTGCCCCAGACTCCGCGGGCCAAGAAAGTCATCGAATACGCCATCGAGGAAGCCCGCAACTTAAACCACAACTACGTCGGTACGGAGCACCTCCTTCTCGGATTGCTTCGTGAACAGGATGGCGTCGCCGCCCAGGTCCTGATGAACTTGAACCTCCGTCTCGAAGACGTACGGGAGGAGGTTCTCAATCTCTTGGGCGCCAGTGAGGAAAGCGAAGAGGTCGGCCCCCCGATGCCGGGCGAGCAGAAAAAGGCCAAGAGCAAGACACCCGCCCTTGATTCGTTCGGGCGAGATCTCACCGAGATCGCCCGGCAGGGCAAGCTGGATCCTGTCATCGGCCGACATGCCGAGATCGAGCGGATCATTCAGATTCTGTGTCGACGGCAGAAGAACAACCCCGTCCTGCTCGGCGAAGCGGGGGTCGGTAAGACGGCCATTGTCGAAGGGCTGGCTCAACGGATCGTCAACAACGACATCCCCGAACTGCTCGCCGATCGTCGGATCGTCGTGCTCGACCTGGCCATGATGGTCGCGGGTACGAAGTACCGAGGCCAGTTCGAGGAGCGCATCAAAGCGGTCATGAATGAGGTCCGCCGGGCGGGCAACGTTATTCTCTTCATCGATGAGCTGCACACCCTTGTCGGCGCCGGTGGGGCCGAAGGGGCGATCGACGCCTCTAACGTCCTCAAACCCGCACTCAGTCGTGGTGAGATCCAGTGCATCGGTGCGACGACCCTCGACGAGTACCGCAAGTACATCGAGAAGGACACCGCCCTGGAACGGCGATTCCAGCAGATCATCGTCGAGCCGCCGACGAAGGAGGAGACGATTCAGATTCTCAAGGGGCTTCGCGACCGCTACGAGGCCCACCACAGAGTGCGCATCACCGACACCGCCCTCGAAAATGCCGTCGAGCTGTCAGCCCGCTACATTGCCCGCGTCCAACCGGACAAATCGATTGATGTCATGGACGAAGCTGGGGCTCGCGTCCGGTTGAAATCCATGACCAAACCGCCGGACTTGACGGAGCTGGAACGCGAGATGGACAAGCTTGGTGCGGAAAAGGACGAAGCCGTCAAGAACGCCGACTACGAGCGGGCGGCCCAGATTCGCGACCAGCTCGACTCGGTCAAGCTTAAGAAGCGGCAGCTCCAAAAGGAATGGCGCGACCGCAGCAAGGAGATCGACGGCGTCGTCGACGAGGAGGTCATTGCCGACGTGGTCAGCTCCATGACTGGAATCCCGCTGAAGCGTATGGGCCGTGACGAAGCCGACCGCCTCCTTGGGCTGGAGATGGAGTTGCACAAGCGGATCGTCAGTCAGAACGAAGCTGTCGGTGCCGTGGCGCGGGCGGTTCGTCGAAGTCGCAGCGGCCTCAAAGACCCCAACCGACCGATGGGCAGCTTTGTCTTCGTCGGCCCGTCCGGGGTGGGCAAGACATACCTCGCCAAGTGTCTCGCCCAGTTCTTGTTCGGCGATCCCGAAGCCCTGTACGTGCTAGACATGTCCGAGTACATGGAGAAGCACAACGT
>CAYOQG010000075.1:0-16976 GCA_964405925.1 uncultured Phycisphaeraceae bacterium
ATTCCGTGCGAGAGTTTTTGGAGGTCGCCTTCTCAGCCGCCGGCCTGGACTACCGCGATTGCGTGGTCGTCGATCCACGCTTCATCCGACCTGCCGATGCGCACACCCTGCTCGGCGATGCGAGCAAGGCCAAGCGGGAGCTTGGCTGGAAATACCCTCTTACCTTCACGGATTTAGTCCGTGAAATGGTGGAGGCAGACCTGAAGACCGCCGGGCTTACGCCCGTCTGACAAGACCGAGGCGTCGGCGCGGCGTTCTCGACACTCCCCGTTCCCCGCCTCTGAAGACGCGGGTGCCCAGTCCCTTGGGCAGTGAATGGGTGCTCGGTCAAGCCCGTACCCGCCTTCGGCAGAGCCGGCCCAGCCAAACCATGCGGCTGAGATAGTCGCGAAACTTGCGAAACACAGTACCAGCCAGCCTGGTCGTTGTGTTGTCGGGTGTAGACGTTGTGGCCATTGGGCGACGAACGAAGCCCGTCGGTTGCCCCGGTCGCTAAGGACCTGTGGAGCAGATCGGCGTAGATATTTCCTGCGCCGTTCCGGCAACGAGAAACATGACTACGGGGCGACTGGAGCGGGGAACCACTGCCGCACGGATGTCGACCCCAGGGAGTCTCAGGCAGATTACCGGCCTCCGATCGTCGACACGACCCACGATCACGGCACGAGAACCGTCGACAAGATCGACGATGCCATCGAAGCATTGGGTAGCCCAACAACCACCCCAGGGGCGTTCATCGGTGCTGAAAACGATCACCTCGTGGGTGTCGAAGTCGACCGTTCCCAGCACGGCCTGAGAATCAGGCGGGACAAGTGCGTCAAGATCCTCCTCGTCCCTGATCACCTGAACCCGATCGGCATCGCCTGGCCACACGTCGCAGGTAACCCAAATGCGTGCCAACGTCTCGACGTTGACATCCTGTCCCCGGGGGAGACAGTCGGGCTCGCACGGCGGATACGAGCAGTGGATAGACCAAGGGCCTGGCCCAAGCCCCTCGCGCAAAAAATGATAGTCGAACCTATCGACAACGCCGTTTGGATAGATGTCCGAGCTGGTGAAATCCTCTTCGTTACACTGAGCGTTCGGACTGGTCAATCCGAAGCATCGCTGGAACACGGCAAAGTCGGCCAGGCTTGCGGGACCCCAGGTTCTGCTCTGGCCACTCGCGACGCTGCCCGCGGCGACTACTACGAATCCAATCAGCATTCCGGATCTGCATGCTGTGGTACGTACCATGATGTCACCCCTTTCTCATCGTGCGAAGATGCGGGAATCATCTTACCAAAAGGGAACGTGAATCGCAATCGATGCAACGAGAAATCGACACCACCGGCGGCGAGGCCGCGGTGAGCAGTTGCTCCATATCCGCTCGCCCCCGGCAGGGAGCGGTCGACCACTCGGACCCGTACCTGCCCTCCCACTCGACCCGGACTTGCAGCCCATCTTAACCGTGGGCGTATTTAGGGGTTGAGTGCCTCCGCTAAGGCCTTGCTCGCCTTGTCCGCATCCTTTGCGTCGTCGAAGGCCACGTAGAACACGGAGCGTTCGCCTAGCTTTGCGCCGGAAATCCCACGCATGTTGACACCTTCGTTGGCGACGGTCCATGCGATCAAGGCACCAAGTCCGGACCTATCAGGCCCTTCGATACGAAGTGTCGAGGCTGACGTCCATTGCGAGAGACCAGCCTGCAGCGCCGCACGAGTCGCATCCTCCCCACGAAACGGCGCCATAAACACCACGCCCTTGCCGGGTCTGTCGGGAGCCCGGCGGCCAATCATGAATTCCAAGTTGACTCCCACACGCGAAAGTGCCTGCAGCATGTCCGCGACGCCACCCGGGCAATCGTCAATCTCAGCAACCCACACGTCCTCTTTCGTGATCTCGTAAGCCATAAGTTGTCTCCTTGGCTACAGGATGTGCTGGCTCGAGGGAGCCTCCCATGCACGCGGGTAACACGCTACACCAGTCCTCCGAAGCGGTCAAACGGAAGCAAGTCGCGTCTTGCTGGAGCATTTCCGGTTTTCGTAGATCGCCTCTTATGGAGGGCGAGCGTCCTGTTGAGTGTGAATCCGGTCGGTCTCCGACGGCATCGGGCTCTATTTCGGTGCGCGGCTAGGCGCGTGATCTTGGTCGCATAGGCAAAGTCAATATAGCATGGGGCATCAACGTTGTCTTCCGGTCTTTATACATGGGGGTTCCTGGCAAAGTCAACGTAGTCGGCGAGCACAAATGCAGAAAAGCCCGCCTCCTCAAAAGCGAGGTGGTCATCTTCAAACGTGTCGCATGCAAACGACAATCCCCAATACCGGTGCGTGGTGGACACGGAACCGTTCTGCCGATTCTGTCGGGGCGGTGCCAAACGCCAGTGACTGACCATAGGTGTGCCCGACGCGCGAGTCCATTTCGTGGAGCCCAACCACGCGCAATCCTGCGTTGAGTCATTGAATGGCTGCAGGCTGGTCTGAGTTTCTTATGCCCGTTTCATCACGGGCCAGAGTTTCGACCGTCAACATGAACATGCTGCAGAACAAGATTCGTGTCAGCATGAGCTCTTCCTCAATCTGAGACCGAAGTCTGATTATGCGATGATCGACCGCAGTCGCAGACCGTGGGCACGGTTTGTGTCGGCCTGGGCAAGTAGAGTAACTGTACACTTTCTTACATTTGCGAAGTGCGACTCGCGTTTTCACGCTTTCTTAGCCGCCTCACGTGGTTCGACCGGATGACTCCCGGTTGACCCAGGTACTAGCAGTTGCGAAAATAAGGTGTGAACTCCGCCACTTCTTTCGGTTCGGAGGCTGCGCATGGCCGACCTGGCAGAGCAACATTTTTTAGGAATCCTCTCGCACCGTGGGCGCGTGCGCAAGGGGGAAGGCTTGCCGAGTCCGAGGCCTTACTCCTCCGGGCATACCCGATCCTTAAGGCTCGGAGCCGGAGCTGAGCACAGGCAATTGGGTCTCCGCGTGTTGGTCGAGCTATATCGGCGTCTTGGCCTCGACCTTGAGGCCGACGCGTGTCATCAGTTTCTGATTGGGAAGTCGCACCCATGAGTGTACGCCTGTTCAACACCAACGACACCGAGCGGATCACTTTCGTTCGCGGTGCGGGCTCCACGGTGTGGGATGCGGATGGTAACGCATACCTCGATATGCTCTCTGGCACCTGGTGCAATGTGTTGGGGTACGGGCACCCGAAGTGGCTGAGCGCCGTGCGGGAGCAGGTATCAAGCCTGACGCATGTTGGGGCGGCGTTTTACAGCAGAGAAGTCGACGAGGCGTTGACGAAGCTGCGTGACGTCTTGCCACGTGACCTGACTCGTGTGGTGCTCCTCAATACAGGTAGCGAAGCGGTGGAACTCGCTTTGAAAATGGCCCACATTGCCACGGGCGCCGGCGAGTTAGTGGTTTTTGAGAAAGGCTATTACGGCGCTACGGTGTACGTACTGGGTCTTTCAGAGGCGGGGCGGACCGCAGAGAGCTTGCCGCAGCCGGAGAGGGTCTGTCGGCTGCCCGCACCCACTTGCCGCCGTTGCCCCATGGGGCGGGCTTGGCCATGTGACGATTTCCCCTGCCTTGCGGATCTGCAGCCGCCAGCCGACAAGGGTGAAGGGCGCATCGCAGCGGTCATTTACGAGCCCGTCATGACTGCGGCTGGTGTTCTGGTGCCACCTCCCGGTTACGGACTGCGCCTGCGAGAGTTGACTTCCCGCTGTGGGGCACTGCTTGTGGCTGAAGAGGTGACCACCGGCATGGGGCGGACCGGTCGCTGGTTTGGCTTCCAGCACGAGGGAATCGTGCCTGACATACTGGTCCTCGGCAAGGCCCTGGGGGCGGGGCTTCCCGTGTCGGCGGTTGTGACGACCGGAGACGTTGAGGAACGTTGCGTCGGTGCGTTGCGGCACATTCAATCTCACCAGAACGATCCGCTGTCGGGACGTGTAGCTGCGACGGTCATCTCAATCATGCAGGGGGAGCGTCTTGTCGAGCAGGCGGCCCGGCGTGGGCAATCGCTGCTGGAGGGCTTGAGAAAACTGCAGGGGCGAGGTCTGGGGATTTCGCAGGTGCGCGGAAAAGGCTTGCTGTTGGGGATCGAGTTGGAGCAAGACAGGGTGGCTGAGGGTGTGACAAAGCGTCAACAGTTGCTGGAGACCGGTGTCATCGTTGACTACCAACCCCACACCGGAACATTCCGCCTGTTTCCACCCTACGTCGTCACCTCCGCGGAGATAGACAAGTTCCTGCAGGTTTTCGAGCATGTGATGAAAGAGTAGAGATGACCGAGCCCGTCGCTTTGGTGCTGGGAAACGCGAACCGCCTCGCCAGCATGGCAGCCGGTCATCTGGCCACCGTGGAGCTTTAGCATCTGCATCGCGACTGGAGCCGTCAGACATGGTTGACACGCAGGATCAAGCCATACACATCCGCTTAGCCTGTTCGGAAGACTCTATTGCTATCGCCCTTGTACTGCGCGAGTCGTTCGCCGAATATGAGCATCTTTACACGAAAGCCGCGTATGATGTCACGACTCCTGAAGCCGGCGCTGTGCGGGACCGGATGAAGGAAGGGCCGATGTGGGTTGCCACAGAAGACGGTCAGGTCGTCGGCACTGCATCCGCGCTGATCACCGACAGCGGACTGTACGTCCGGGGAATGGGAGTCCGACCCTCGGCGCGCGGCCGCGACATAGGACGCTTGCTGCTCGAGTACATAGAGGCATTCGCGATTGGACTGCACATTCGACGCCTGTTTCTAAGCACGACACCCTTCTTAGAGCGAGCAATTGGCTTGTATGAGCGCAGCGGTTTTAGGCGTATCGACGTGGGACCTACGGATCTGTTCGGGACTCCGCTTTTTACGATGGAGAAGCGATTATGAGAGGCGATCTGACGGGAAGTCCGAAGGCGGAGGGGTACGGCGCGGGCAAAATGTCTCCCGACCGAGGCGAGAGCCCGCGCGGATTCACAGGGGCTGGCAAACAGTCACCCTCAGTGAGACGGAATATACGAAAGCGGGATCTGTTCTAAAGACAGTGGAACAATATAACCAGTTCACTGACGCCAACTTGACGTCAGCCTGCTGCGAGGAGGACAGGTAACATGGCGCCAAAAACCTTCTTCATTGTCGATGTATTTGCGGAGACCAAGTACTCCGGCAATCAACTCGCTGTTGTGCTCGACGCGGGAAGCACGTCGTCTTCCCAAATGCAGCGAATTGCGAAGGAAATGAACTACTCCGAAACGACGTTCATTCTCTCCGATAGCCAACGTGACGGCGGATATGATGTTCGCATCTTCACGCCTGAGAGGGAGCTGCCCTTTGCCGGACATCCGACTCTGGGGACAGCTTATGTGATACAACAGGCCATCATCAAGGATCGCATCGATCAGATCACACTCAACCTTAAGGTCGGGCAGATTCCGGTCACTTTCCATTATCGCGATAGTGAGATCGATGTTCTGTGGATGCGGCAGAAGCCTCCGACGTTTGGCACACAGATCGACATCGCCAGCATTGCGCGGGTTCTCTGTCTTGATGAGTTTGACATCGATGATCGGTGCCCCGTCCAGGAGGTCTCGACGGGCGTGCCCTTCATCATCGTACCACTGAGGACGCTGGACGCCCTCATGAAGGCCCACGTGGTCAGGGAGGTGTACTTCAAGTTAATCGAGGACTTGGAAGCCAAAATGGTACTCGTCTTCTGCCCATTTGCCCGCGGTGCAGAGAATCACCTGAGTGTGCGCGTGTTCGCCGATTACTATGGTGTGGTGGAGGATCCGGCGACGGGAAGTGCAAACGGTTGCCTCGCCGGGTATTTGGTAAAGCATCGGTACTTCGGAAGCCAGCAGATTGAGATCCGTGCTGAACAGGGCTACGAGATAGGCAGACCATCCTTGCTCTTGCTGAAGGCTGCGGAAGGCGACGAGGGTATTGACATCTCCGTCGGGGGAAAAGTCATCATGGTGGCCAAGGGAGAACTGGTGTAATATCCCTTGGTGAGCTTCGTCGCACCAGAGGTCCTGCGTACTATCGGTGTGAGCGATCGCCAAATGAGATCATCCTGGTGTCTTATGGACACGGATCATCATACGGCGGGCCTGGCAGTGGGCACGGTGCCCCTCGGAATGCATTGACGACGCACGAAATATCAACGAAGTCGACTTTTCGGTCCGGTGACGGCAAACTCGTCGTTGTGTTGATCACATCCGCGCGAGCCTTCCTCACAGCTGTTGGCGTGTTCTTGAACTTCTCGACCACCGCGGATATGTCGACAAAGTCCATAATGCCGTGTGGCGCAGAGCACGGCTGAACACCGCAATCTTGGACCACATCGCCCGAAGCGCTCATCACCACAGACAACGCTTCCGAGTAGTGGTCCTCATTCGACGTCTGGCACGTATCATCGACGATCTGCACGTCGTAAGTCGCGCCCGGAACAATCGAGGCATCATACACATCCACGCGGTCATAGATGGACCAGTCTATGAAGGCCGGTTCACAATCGAGCGTCGCCGCCCAGTACGTTGGTGGAGGAAGGTTCCCGTTCGAACCTGAAGATTCCGTGACTTCAGACGGCTGTTGCACCCACATCGTCCGCCCCTCCGCGTATCTGAAATCATAGTTCGTTGGCGGTTCCGGTCCGTCGTAAAACGGCATGGACGTGAAGGTGACGCGGACAGCTTGGTTACGGCCTGCTTCACCTCCCGTGAAAGTCATGTATCGGTTTTTAGTGCCGAACCCGGCATCTGCCGGGACAGGGCTGTAGTCGAGCTCCGGAGCAGGTGCAACGTGGCAATCGCATTCGTCGGGGACGCCGTTCCCGTTCGAGTCACCGGCCGAAGGTGGGTAGAACGCCAGACCGGCTGGGCTGCTTAAGTCCGGGTCGGCGCGATTGAATGTACGCCATGACACGCCGGTCTCGCCGTTGACCTCGTAGATACGCACCACACCGCCGCCGTAGGTTACGACGTAAAGGTAGCCATTGGGACCGTACGCCAATCCCTGGACCGCACCGGGGCCGGCTTCCAGCGATGTAAACACGCCCACGTAACCGCCCGTCTGCGTATCGAATCTCAACACCTCTGTGGTCCCGTAGCTGGCGACGAGCAAATCACCGCCGGGATGAAAGGCCAACCCACGGGGGTCGACCAAGGCGGCGTCGCTGTAGTTCCGCACGAACTGCCACGCAAGGTCATATTGAATGACCCGGTTATTGCCGCTGCTTGAGACGAACATGTGACCCTGGGAATCAAACGTCAAACCGTAAGGTGCCGTTAGCCCACCGACCCCTGGGGTCACGCACTCTCCGAGACAGGTGTCTATCGTCGTGTCGTATCTAAACACACTGTTGGTGTTGCGGCTGGCAATGTACAGCTTGCCGTCGGGGCCGAAGGCCAAGCCGGTCGGGTACGTGCCGCACGAAGCCAGATCACCAATGTAGTTGCCCAGCGTATCCAATTCGACCACTCGGTTGTCACCGCTGCTGCTTACGTAGAGATGGCGATCGGGGCCGACCACGACGTCGTAGGGCTCCGAAAGATGCCCAACGCCGTATGATCCTGCCGCCGACCCGATTTCCGGGTAGAACGTCCTTACGAGGTCGTTGCCGGTACTGACCACGAGCAAACCATGAGGCCGGCCCAGATCATCCCAATCCCAGATTCCGTCACCGTCACAGTCCTGGCACTCATCCGGGACCAGGTTGCGGTCGATATCCGCATCGAGGTCCTCCTGAAGCTCATAAAAATCGAAGAACCCGTTGCCGTTGCAGTCGGTCTCGCACTCGTCGAGGAGAAAGTTGGCGTTAACATCCGAGCTGAGACCGCTCGCGATATCGCAGTCATCCGGGATGCCGTTACCGTTGCAGTCCCATTCACATGCATCGAGACGCCAGTTGCCGTTGCAGTCGTCACACCACGTCTCACCCGGGCAAAAGAAGATGTCCTGATCGTCGGGAACGCCGTTGTGATTGCAGTCGGCCGGATGGTAGTCTACGGCGAGCGACGCATAGCCGACGTAAGAACATCCGTATTCGATGCGCATATACCCGTACTCGCCCCAATCGGGCCCCCATGAATTGCGCATGAGCCATACGCCATTTGTGCCCTGATTGTCATCCCATCCGACAAGGGCGACGCAGTGGTTGATTCCTTCCGTGTAGTTTGCATTGAAGACTCCGCCTAGATAGGCCTGAAACGCAGGGTCTGCACCAATGCATACCGAGATCGGGCCGTAGTCGAGAATCGCCTGTTTCAGGTATGGTACATCCGCGAGATAGTGATCGCCCACGTAATAATAATCGTCGATGCAATAGGGATGGTCGTAGGGTCCACCGCAAGCAACATCGAAGGCCTCATAGGGGAAATCCTCTTCGAGAACGGCCCCTTGCTCAGCGCACAGGTACTCGTACAGTGCAGCCTCGTGCCAGCCTCCGCCGCAACCTCCGGCGTTGGTGCAGCTTATCAGCCATTGCTCCGCAAGATCCTCCTCGACGTTCTCTTTGATGAGAATGGCGCTTTCGAGCGGAGCCACTGCGGAGAATCCCCAGCAGCTACCGCAGGCACCCTGGTCCTTCATCGAGGTCGTGCCCCGCAGAATTCGCCAGTCAAAGAACGCCGGCAGGTCCCTTGCGGGTTTGGGAGCCCTGCGGACTTTCCGAGCCTCCCAATCCGGAGGGACGATCAGTCCACACAGTTCATCTAGTGAACGGTCCGTCGCGGAGTTATGCCCCACCTCAAATGTCCACCCTTTTGCCTTGCCCTCGGTTTTGAGCGCTTCGATATCCGCCTGAGTCAATGGGCCTCCGGGTGTGGGCCGTGAGACGGACGGTTGCTCTCTCGAATCTGCGGGCGACGACCTGTCGGCAATCGGCTGAGCCTGTTGGGCCCAGACCGCTGCTACTGGGCAAGTCCAAGGCAAGATCATCGCAAGAACGCATCTCGGTAGTTGATTTGTGTCAGAAAACATTGATCTCATCCGTTCAAGAAGCGCGCTATCTATCGGCAAGCCCCTGCTTAGCTGACATTTTCCGTTTACCAAGCCTCAACCCGTTATGATACTCGAACGAGCTACTCGGTTCAAGCGACAACGGTCTTTGTTACCGGTGGTTGCTTTACGGCACCGCTACGCGTATTACGAGACTTCACATTGGGCACACACGCCAATCGGGCCTCCGTTGCCATGTTCGTGGCGCCTCTTGGCGTCGTAGGGTACAGCCTGGTCGAGAAGATCGCTGCTGAAGTGATTTGGCCGGGACCAGGCTCCGCAGCGGTTTACGGTTACATGCTCTCTTTCGTGACTTGGGTCGCGTTTGTCAGTGCTGTCCTTGCCGTTGTTTTGCGCAGGGGGCGTCCTCGAACGGTCGGTGTGCTTGCCACGGCTATCATCACCGCCGGACTCCTCATGGTGGCGCTGCAGGCAGGGATAGGAGGTGACGCGCGGTGCGGATCGCTGGAACACGAGCGGATGGGACACACTCCTTCGGCTATAGTGTTTCCCCTTTTCTTTTCTTGCGCGGTGTCTTACCGAAGGCGGATATCCCGATGCGCGGCGAATCCGCGCGGGCCAAAAGCCCGCCGCTCGGCGTACGGTTTTGCAGGACGCGCGACTACTGGCACGGATCGTCGGCCGGCGGGCCGGGGAGCGGGTCCGCCTGGCTGCGGAACGCCTCCACACAGTAGCTAATGTCGACAAAGTCGATCTTCCGATCGGGCATCGGCAGATCCACGTTGGAGTTGATCAGGTCCACTCTCGCCTTTCTGGGTGCATCGGGCTCGCCTTTGAATTTCTCCACGATGGCCGAGATGTCCACAAAGTCGACCGCACCTTGCGGCTCCGTACATGGTGCTACCTCGCAGTCACCAACGACGTCGCCAGCAGTGCTCATCACGACTTGCAGGGGATCAGAGTAGTCGCGAGGGTCCGAGGGATTGCAAGACGCGTAAATTGCACGGACCTCGAAGGTGGCGCTGGGCACGATCGCATCGTCGTAGACGTCCACGGTACCGTACGTCGTCCAATCTGCGTAAAACGGTGCGCACCCCAGTTCGGCCGCCCAGAAGGTGGGGGGTGACGACGCGCCAGACGAACCCGGAGCCTCCGTCACCTCGGATGGTTGCTGGACCCACATCGTGCGATTCTCGGCGTACTCGTAGCCGGGTAGATCCGCGAATGTCACGGTAAGAGCAGTCGCCACACCCGGGTTGTCCGGTACGAACGACAGATAGCGGTTCTTCGGCAGTCCTGTCGTCCCTTCCGCCTGCGGGGGAAGGGCAAGGGTGCCGGCGCAGGTTCCCGCGGCATCACCCTGGCAGACATCGCCGGTCGTGCAAAGATTCCCGTCATCGCATGTGTCGGTTATGCCCGTGCCGTTGTTTACGCACCCGACACCTGAGTCACAGACGTCGGCCGTGCACGCGTTATCGTCCTCGCACACGGCATCGTCGGGCACGTGGTCGCACGAGTCGGTGTCCTCGTTGCACGAATCCGTGGTGCAGTCGATCTGGTCGTCACAATCGATGGCGGTGCCGGGCTGGCATACCGCGAACCCATCGCACCACTCGACGCCGTTGCAGTACAGACCATCGGTGCAGTCCTCGTTGGATGCGCAGCCCTCACACGTATCCGACTCCTCATCGCAAAGCTGCGGTGGACATGGTTCCGTGCCAGGCTGACATACGCCAAACGCGTCGCACGTCTCGCTGCCGCTGCAGAAAAGCCCGTCCGAACATGTCTCATCGGATGTGCACTCGCATGGTGGGCACGATCCGCCGCAATCGATCCGCTCTTCATCCTCGCCCAAGACGCCGTCGGCGCATGGGTCAAAGGCCGGGATAAGGGCCCAAACCTCTATGTCATCGATGTTCCATCCGCAATACCGCCAGCCCACGTCCGTGGGGCCCATGGTCCAGCGCAGGTACACGGTCAGTTCACCGTCGGCGACAGACGAGATGTCGATCTCCTGTAGGATCCACTCGGTGTCCGTGATCTCGCCCGGATTCTCCCATACAGTTGTCCAGTTGATCCCGTCATCGCTCACGCGAACATAGGCATGGTCGTAGAGGGGTTGCTCGACACCCAGCCAGCGCCAGAACTTCAACGTAACGTCCGAAAGACCGCTGCAATCGATGGGCGTGCTGGTGAGATGCCTTTCACCGAGGTTGTTCTGGTAATCGCCTAACAGGTTGTACCCGTAGACGTTGATGCCCGTATGTCCACTTGTCGGGTCTGGTCCGCCGTACTCGCCACCGCCGCCGGTCGGTTGTCCAAACGCCCACGAGCCTTGTGTTGTCCAACCCGGATTTGTGTCGAAGTTGTCTTCAAAGCCCATCGCGAACGTTCCTACGACAGCCGTGTGAACCGTACTCGGTGCGTCGGGCGGACTGAAGATCGTGGACCCAGCATCACCTTGGATGCTGAGGTAGAATTCGGGTGTCGCGCCGACGCCCGCAGCCGGGAGGGTCGCGTCGTAGAGGTCTGCGATGTTGTGAACCAACGGCGAGGTCAGGAAGGTCCCACCGTCATAGCGATAATGCAGCATCCCGCTGCCCGGCACGTAGCTTTCCACACCATTCTTGATCTGAACCGCAAACGTGGTCGGCATGCCGGGTTCCAGATACCTCGGTAGACCGTCTGGGAAAGCCATGTACAAAATCGGTGGAGGCGCCGTCCACAGGTCGGGGTTGCCCCAAAGGGCACCCCACTCGAAGGTCTCGTACTTGAGGGCGTCCCACAACCCATAGATATACATGTCTTGTAGGGCCAGTTGATGGGCCTCGCCTTGCGAATAATCCCCCGAAGTCACGCGAGTCGTAAAGAAATAATCCAACGACTGGCTCGACCCGTCCAGGGGGTCGTTCCAGGCCCCGGCGCCGAGAGCAACCTTGGTCGCCCCGACAAACCCCACCGCCCCCTGCTTGATCATGGACTGGCCGATGTTTAGCTCATCGGTATCCGAATTGCTGCACGCATCGGCAAAAACGATGGCGGGGTAATCGTCGTTCAGCAAAGGACAATCAGAGCCTTGAATGAATGAAGGCGCGCCGAGCCCCAAGATATGCGATGAGGTCGGTGATCCATGCCCGGCCCAATTGACGAACGCATAGGTGCCTGAGGACCAGATCGACTGGACGTTGCTCCGCAAAAGCGGGTAATCGCACGCATAAGGCGACCAGTAGTCCGAGTTCTTCTCGTACATTCTCGTCGCCGTCCAATCGGACATCCACGGCTGATCGACCTTCGCCTCCATGAGAACCGCGTTATCCGTGTCATCCCAGAAGTAGGCCCCCAGAAGGAGGATATTCTTCTTGAAGGCGGGGTCATCATTCTGTTCGTAGGCGACTGATTTCTGACAAATGCTTAGCACCGTGTTCGGATCGCTCCAGGGAATTCGGCCGACATTCACCTCTGCGTAAAAGTCGATTGGATCCGATCCTTCGCCGAATTGATGATCTCGGTCAGCGTCCCATGATGCGCCATCCGCCAGCGAGAGCTCCGCATAGTAGAAATCCGTCTCCGGCTCACCGTATCCCAAGTCCTGGGCGGTGCGCCGCATGGGCACATCGTCGTAATGACCGACCAATAGCACGTCCTCGATTCCCCACTCGGCTGTTGGGTACTTGTCCCTGAGAAAATTCCTCATTCTCTCGGCCAGATCGTAGCCGTTATAATTCGCGGCGATCCAGGTCGTGGTCACGACTTCGACGGTCCGCCCCTTGTAGGTCTCCCAATCCACCAGCGGGGTCACTGATGAAAGCAGCGAATCGCGGGTGATGATGACGAAGTCGTGAAGCGATCGACCCTTCAGCCCGCGGTCCGGGTACTCGCCTTTGATCTGATCGTAATTGACGATGATATCCCGTGCGACGCGCTCCGTTCTTGCCATGTGGTTGACGAACACCTCAGGCGGTTTCTCCGGTTGGGTGTAGGTGATGTGCACCGTGACCTCTGGATAGTACGTCAACCGGCCTGACAAAGGACGGTAGGTGACCGGTGTGACCCTGACGTCCACGAGGTTATACTCTCGGTAACCGGCGGTTCGAACGAATTCTGCGACCATCTCCGGGTAGGCATTATCACTATTGTAGACGGTGTTGTAGTTCGCCTCATACCTTCGCCTGTCGCACTCATAGAGCACCGGGTCTTCCTCGCCGATCACCCTCGGCAGAGGGGAGGGGGAGACCGCGTGCACTCCCGGGAGCGCAATCCCATCAGCCACGTCGAAATCGACCTTGATGAGCTCGGCACCAGGAGGAATTCCAACCGCGAAGATCCTAGAAGGCAGCTTGGGTTTGCCCGGCACCAGGAGGGAGCCGAAACCGTCGATGGAGACATCGGTGCCGCGGGCCGTCGGTGTGGTCTGAGGAGAACCCACACGTACGGTTGTGCTCAGCGTCTGCTGCCTTGTGTCAGCGAAGGCGGAGCCGGCGGCGACTAGACCAGCAACAAACGCCGCAAGGACAACAAAGTGACAGTTTTTGCGAGTCGCTTGATGATTTCTCATGATCTTACTTCATCCTCTATCCATGCCAGAGCCTTACGGATCACAGTGCCCGCGGCAACGTTCGATCAGGCCTAAACCTGCAAACATCGACCGAATCACACTGCCGCCTCTGCGGCTACAACCGGGCGACGAGATGGCATCCGTTCCAAGCGAACAGACGCCGCCGTGCAATCGCGGGGCTGCAACCTGTTCTCGGAACCTCAAGTGTACCGGATTGGACACGGTAATGCCACTGAAGTATCTGGACGATTCTCACGTTTAACCAGAGAATACGCCCTCACCTTCGCGCCAACCGTCGACGCATTCACAGATTGGGTATGCAATCTCACTGCGAACATTGCAGGCGGGCACGTATGCTTGATCCGACGTCCCGGAGCACCCCACGCGCAGAGCTGCCCCCGTAGACCACCTAACGGCGGGAGGCGTACGTATGCTGCACGCGAAGCGCTTCAGGCAGGCGACGGAGAGGCGCCAGCCTATATCAAGTACCCGCGCACGGATCGGTTGCCGGCGGGCCGGGGAGCGGTGTCGCTTCGCCGCGGAACGCGTCCACGCAGTGGCTTATGTCCACGAAGTCGACCTTGTGGTCAGGTTTCGGGAGTGTCACCGTCGCGTTGATCAGGTCAGCCCTGGCCTTCCGCGGGACTCCCGGTCCGCCTGGTGTACACGGGGTATTCTTGAACTTTTCGACCACGGCCGAGATATCCACAAAGTCGATCACGCCGTTCGGCGATGTGCACGGACAGTCGGCACAATCACCTACCACGTCGCCGAGCGTGGTCGTGGCGATGTCCAGTTGCGGCGAGTAGCTTCCCGCGTCCGCCGGGTCACAGAGGGCGTCGATCACCCGGATCTCGAAGGTGCCGCCTGGGAGGATAGCGTCATCGTAGACGTCGATGACGCCCAGCGTACTCCAGTCAGCGTAGTACGGCTGACAGTCAAGCCCAGCAGCCATATGCGTGGGGTCTGGGCTCGGTCCTGCCGAACCGGACGCCTCGGTGATTGGATAGGGCTCTTGCACCCACATCGACCGACCCTGTGCGAACTCGTACCCGGGCAGAGAGGCGAAGGTAACCTGGACGGCCTGCTGATGTCCAGCCTCACCGGCGGTGAACGACAGGTAACGGTTCTTGGTTCCGTGTCCAACGTCGGGAACGGCGGGATCGGGTGAAGCTGGAGCCGGTGTAGGCATCATCGAGAGCGTGGCTGCCTCGCTGGTCGTCGGTCCGCAATCTCCACTTACCACAACGTCATAATCCCCAATCGTGTCACCATCAACAGGGTCAATCGTGTACGATGCACCCGTTGCACCATCGATATCGATGCCATCCTTCCGCCACTGATACGTTAATGTCCCGTATCCGTCAGCCTCGACGGTAAACGTCGCCGATCCGCCATGACACGCGGTGACGCTCACCGGCTGAACCGTAATCCACGGATCGCTCTCACATTCATCGGGGATGCCATTCTCATTGCAGTCCTCACTGGTGCCGGAAGCGATGTCCTCGAAATCGGGGATGCCGTTCTCGTTGCAGTCGGCAGGCGTGAGGATGCCCCAGATGTCGATATCATCAATGTTCCACCCCGGATAACCGAAGACATAATCGGTGGGGCCCATGACCCAGCGGACGTAAACCTCCGGATGACCATCTGCGACATCTGAGATGTCGAAAGTCCAAAGCGACCAAGCACTGTCGCTGGTCGTACCGGCGGTGTGGTCCCAGATGGTGGTCCAATTCGTGCCGTCGTTGGAGACCGCCACACTGGCATGGTCATAGGTTGCGCCCTCGACGCCCAGCCATCGTCGGAATCGAAGTTCAGCGCCGGTCACGCTCGAGAAGTCGATCGGTGTAGTCGTTAAGTAGGTCGGAGGCAGGTTGTTGGGGTAGTCCCCAGCCAAGTTGTAGCCGAACACGTTCGGGCCCGTGAAGCCACTGGTTGGATCGCCGTTGTGGCTCCCACCACCCTGCGGAACCCCAAACTCCCACTGACCTTCCCTTACCCAACCCGGGTCGGTATCCAGCGGGAAGAAGTAGACGGACTCCGGACCACCGACGGTGATCGCTACGATGGCGGTGTTCGAATCTCCTCCGTCCGGAGGTACGCCACCGTCGTTAGCTTTGAATTCGAAAGTCTCTAGACCCCTGAACCAGGAGAGGGGAACGTATTCGACCTGGTTGTCACCGTTCGGCAATGCAAAGGGGACGGAGTCGATCTGACCGGTTCCTGGATGATTCAGCGTGCCATAGGTCGGCAGTGAAACCACAACATAGGTCAACATGCCCGGCGGATCGGGTAGACCGTCGTCGCTGGCGTTTAGGTCGACCATCACCGGTGTATCACCCGGCGTCTCCAGTTGAACACTAAAAGCGGTGGGGGGACGCTCGGCACAAACGACCATATTGGAAAGGTCACTCTCGAAAAAGTCGGCGCCGACCCCCTCACCGGCCGACAGACCGGCGATACCGTCAGACGAAGCCACGCTCAGATAGCTGACCCGAATGTCGCCGTTGAAGTAGAGCTCAATCTGGAAGGTGTTGGAATTGGACGTATTGTATTCGGGGACACCCTGCCACGTGACAACCGCACGATCGGACAGTTGTTTCCAGCTTACCGTCCCACCCGAGCCCGGATCCAAATCGTCGAACCAACCCGATACCCGCGGCAGATCAAAGTGGGCGGGCAGGGATTCATCGTAGACGCTGTCGCCGCCCGTGAACGTGATATACCCGTTGCTGCCTACGTAGAAGTTGCTGTAACTGGTGCCATAGAGCGACACCGTTACACCACCACCAAGCGACACATTGGCGTAACCGTCATCACTCGAGGGGGAAAAGCTGAGCGGTGTACCACCACTCGGGTCCGTGGGCAGCTCGGTGATCGACTCGGCGCAGCCGAGGTAGTAATCGTAGGACCCATCGGGCGTGAAGAACAAGGAGGTATCGTCGAGATCGCCGTCCCCGCTGAACTGCTCGGTGAAGTAGTTGGGGATGTCCGGCGTCACGATGACATAACACGACCCGCCGTTGTCGTTTGATCCGGTGTTTCCAGCTTCGTCCTCCGCAGTCACCGCATAGAAGTAGGTCGAGTTCTCCTGGAGCCCGGTCAGCTTGATCGAATGCGCCGTCTCATAACCGCTGCCGGTAGCCTGCTGCGTCAGCGACCCGCATGAGCCACCGTACAGGACAGTGCCCAGGGCGGGCTCATCGGTGTCGAAGGTGACCGTCGCCTCGAAAGGTGCGACGTCGGTCGCTTGCACGTTGGAGATGACAGGACCTTGGCAATCCACAACGGCAGTCGCCTCGACGGTGACATTTGTGCCACCGAAGCCGTCATCTTCGTCGATGTAGGTGGCTGTCACCGTATCGCCGCTGGCGATCAACAGGACGCCCGCTGCATCGGTCGTGTCGAGGGTGATGGACCCACGGAATGCCGCCGTCTCCGCCGCTGTTTCGGTCAGAATGACTGTCTCGCCGGCG
>CAYOQG010000075.1:16986-19412 GCA_964405925.1 uncultured Phycisphaeraceae bacterium
CCGGCGGGCTCCGAGTCAGACGCGATGGTCACCGTCACCGTCTCGACCACGCCGTCGTCGGTGTTCAGATCGCAGTCGACGACCTGGATCGTCGCCGTGCTCTGGCAGGCGTACTTGCTGCGGTCGAGCGAGATCACACCCTGTGTCGAGCAGTTCACCAGAAGCGGTGACGCACACAACGAGAACACCTGTGGACCGGTGGACACGTCATACCCGTGCACTTCGACGCGCCAAGCACCCGGTGTCGGAGAGGCTGCGTAAACCTGCTCGATGTTGTTGACGTGATCGGCCTGGTTCTGGGCAGCCGGTGTGCTGGGGCTTGCGGGGTTGAGCGTCCACGGGAAGCGCTGGGTGGACGAGGGGTCATACACGACCAGATCCAGGTCGTTCACCAGCGCCGGGTTCACGTTGGGTGTCCCGGGCGCGTCATCCCAAGCGAGGGTAACCTTGAGCACGGGGTCGCCGGGGCTCACGACCACGAGGACGGAATAGACCTCGCCTTGTCCAACGGCTTCCTCCAGAAGATTTCCCGTCCGCAGAAAATCGACCGCAGCCTGGGCACGCACGGAACCATAGCCATAAGAATAGTCAGGCCCCGCGTTCCCCCGATCTTGCGCGGTATGTGCCAGCATGGCCCGCAGGGTCGAGTTGCGGAAATCCGGCTCACCGACAAACAGGTTGCGATATTCCTCGATCAGCAAAGCCCCGATACCGCATACGGTTGGCGAGGCCATCGAAGTGCCGCACTTTACGGTATAACCGCCGTAGCTCGAACAGGAGGTCACGCCATAGTCCACGGTGCTTTGACACCCAGGCGCGCTCACGTCGGGCTTGAGACGCCCGTCGTCGCAGGGCCCCCAACTGGTAAAATCCGTCTGCGAGTCGTTGTTGGAGTTGAGGGCACCGACGGTCAGGTGGTTCTTGGCGCAGGCCGGTGGTGCCGTCGAGTGATATCCGTTTTGATGCTCACCGGGACAGCCGGTGCAGCTTCGCTCATTCCCGTTGGCCCATACGACGCGGAACGGCTCACCCAGACCGCCTCCGACGATCGTGTCGATCAAAACGGATGTCACACCATAGTCACCAGTGATCGAGCAGGGAAAACCGTTCCAGCAGGTGTTGGTGCCGATTGAGTTGTTGGAGATGTCCGCCCCGTACACGTTGATCGCCTGGCTATAGTCATTCTCCATGTCACCGGGGTTGCTGTACAGGAATATGCCTGATCCATCATATTCGTAGCCGTATGACTCGATGGTGACAGCCGGGGCCATCCCCCGATATTGACCGCCGCTGGACGCACCGCTCCCACCGATGGTCCCGGCCACGTGAGTGGAGTGATCGGACAAACCGGACGAATCATGCACCGTCAGTCGCCCACCGAAGTCCGGGTGCGACGCATACCCATACCCGCCGTCATAGACCAGGACGGTCACCCCCGATCCATCAAGCCCGTAGGGCGGTGCCTGGACGATGTCCACCTCGGTGATCGCCCGGTTGCTATCGTTCATCTCAGCCATCCTCGGCAGAGGCGGCTCGATCCACTGTACGGCATCCTCGTCAGCGAGCGATGACAACCCGGCAAAAGGCAGCTCGATCACCAGACCGTTGACCGACTCGAGACGGGAGCGAACGACCGCCCCGTGCTTGAGGACGACATTGACACCCGTCGGAATCAAGCCCACGTCCGGATGAAACAGCACATAGGCGCCGACAATGGGTTCCTCCTCCTTCCCGGCGCCCTGCAGGTCGCCGCCTCCCTGTTGCGGGTTCACGACCGCCCATAGGGGAACTTGGCCGGTCAGCAGGTAGGGGTGCAGACGCCAACGAGCCTCGATCGGCGTAGCGTCAATCAGTGAGGCAACACCCGCGATGGCTGCTACATCCAGGTCGTCCTTCGCCATGGACGCAAAATAGGCATTGTCTCCCAGATAGCTTAAAAGCCTGAGCCCGGCTGCCCGCATCGACTCTCGCACAGAGACGTCCACAGGCTGATCGAACTGCACAACAAGATGTCCCTGCCCTGCGGCAGATAGCGATCTAAGTGCCTCGGCCAACTGTTGGGGAGTCTTGCGGATCGTCTCTGTCGGGCCGGACCGCCAGCGAATCGTAGCCGGGTCATCAGGTGTCGCAGCGTGGGCAGACCCACAGTCGTAGGCGGACTGAGCGAACAACGCCAAGATGACAAGGACCCGACCCACGACGGTGGGCAGCGGACCAACGGTTGTCGGCAGTGGAGTAATCCGCAACCAGTCACGATATCCTGCACCGCGCCCTCGATTGGCATCCAAATACATCACGATCAAACACTCCTCTTGTGGATGGGGGAAGAACGCTCCGCCTGCTTGCTGGTTGACCGACGGGGGGCTTCGCCCCCCGTCGGTTTGGCGGAGCCAATACGAAACCCACGGATCGGACTGCACCGTGGG
>CAYOQG010000076.1:0-19338 GCA_964405925.1 uncultured Phycisphaeraceae bacterium
TGCTGGAGCCAACCGGTCGACGCAAGCTCATTATCGAGTCGACCTACGGGGATTGGCTGGACGCACCTGGATCGGCAGCGACGCCAATCCTCTCCGTGGGCCGTCTGCCGGCTTCTCCTTTCCCCGGGGCGGGGCGGAAGATGGTCATCTTCATCCACGCCCGGCTATGCCATCGCCACCACAGGAAGATGGCCGTGATCACGATCAAGGCCGATGCGGCGAGCCATGGCCCGATGCTTCCCAGCTCGGGGTAACGCCTGGCGATCAGCCAGCCACCACCCACGACGATGATCCAGTGGCTTACAATGAAGAACATCGAGGGAATGAACGTATCGCCGGCACCTCGCAGGGCCGCACTGTACGCGATCCCCAGGGCGTCGAAGAGCTGGAACACGGCTGCGCACAGCATGACCGTTGCCCCAATCCTTACCACCTCCGGATCTGCATTGAATACAGCGATCAGGGCTGGACCTTTCCGCCAATACAGCAGGGACAAAGAGCCCATGTAAGCAAAGGTGATCATCGATGCGACCCGCGTCTCCCGGATGGCCCGTTTAGGATCACCCGTACCGATCGATTTTCCGACGAGTGCGGTCAACGCTTGGCCCACTCCGATCGTTGGGAGAAATGCAATCCGCATATATTGCCAGGCTGTGTTGGTGGCGATCTGATGTATGGTCCCGAACTTGGTCCCCACCAGCACGGTTACGAAGATCGCCCACACCACCACTTCGCACAAAAACTGCAAACCGCATGGGAACCCCACCCGCAGCAACTCTGTGATTCGATGGCGCGAAAGCCGCCACGTGCTCCGCGAACCAAAGACCTCGTTCATCGAAGGTGCGAGCATGGTCAGGGCCAAACGAAGCGTGCGATAGCTCACCGCAGCCAGTGTTCCCCAGGCTGCTCCGGCGATCCCCATGGGCTCGAACCCGAGATGGCCGAAGATGAGCACGTAACTCACCACGATATTCACCACGTTGGCTTCGATCGCCGACCACATGGTGATCCAAGGCCGATGGACTCCGACAAAGAACCAGCCCAGGGCGTACGCGGCGATCGTCGGTGCTACGGTGAGCACAGCCACTCGGGCATAGGCCAGTTCCAGGGCTTGAACGTGCGGCTCATGGCCCACGAGCGCGATAAGGTCGGGAAGCAAAGGTCGCAGCACCAGACCAATAAGCCCAAAGATCAGTGCCAGATAGACAGCCTGCCATGCGTAGGCACTGCACTCCCGATGCTCCTTTCGCCCGAGGCATTGCGAGGCGAAGGTGTTCACCATCGTGGCGATTCCAAACCCGAGAACGATATACGACCACATCACGATTTGGGCTGGGAGGATCGCAGCCTGGGCTTCTGCCAGGTGCAGACGTGTAATCATGACGTAGTCAACGATGTCCATGACCGCCCGCGAGCTGGTTGTGATCACCACCGGGATCGACACCTTGATCACGTTGGCCACTTCGGCACGGCGTCGCAACCGCTCGTTCAAGGCTGGGTCGGTGTTGTTGCCCACTGTCATCACACTATGCCCGACGCACCCTTATTGCAGATCGGACGGATCGATCATGTCGCATACGCCAACGGATGCGCGGTCGCTAAGGCGCTGGCGCCGGCGCGCACCTTCTCGCGACTGGCGCGGAGTCTTCCACGCCAACCCGACCGCCGCTTACCTCAAATACGGATTCTCATCTCACGTGGCAAGGTGACTGTCCTCCCCCCACCGCGACCTGGGCCATGCGAGCAGCGCATCTCGGTTATCCTCCCAACATCTCTTCGAAGAACGATGAGACGGCAGTTCGAGCGTGACCGTGGCGATGCCTCGTTCTACGCCAGCCCAGGTTCCCAGACTACCCGGTGTCAGGTACCCGATCGACCCCCTAACGGGGTAGCTGTTAAACCGCGCCATGGCTCGGGCGACGGCTTCTCCCGGACCGTCGTAGTTGTTGCACTCCCGCCCGCGGTCGATGGAGTGAATCGAGATGATCGCGGACGGTCGGAACCGCTCGACGAGGTTCATCACCACCCGCGTCTCGGGTTCGCTGGCGGCCGCTTCCCCTCCGAACATGCGCCCGCGCTTAGAGGTTCGCTTCCAGTTCTGTGTTGGGAAGTTGCGATTTATGTCCACCCGATTGGCGTTTCGTCGCTTGCGGACGGCGTACCCATCCGGGTTCACGACGGGAACCACGACCCATCCAACCCGATCTGCGCCCGCGGGGGCC
Source organism: uncultured Phycisphaeraceae bacterium (assembly GCA_964405925.1). Taxonomy (GTDB): domain Bacteria; phylum Planctomycetota; class Phycisphaerae; order UBA1845; family UBA1845. Next base: position 2,223 of record CAYOQG010000076.1, read on the forward strand.
TCGTCGCGCAGAAGGTCGATCAGCCTCCTCGCTATAGTGACGCTCTTGGGCTCATCACCGTGCATGCCGGCAAGCACCAGCGTTATGAAGTCCGTGGATTGGTGGGCATGGTAGGCGTCGATGGGCTTATCCAGAACCGACCGCCCCGCGCTGTGCTTCATACACCTCTCCCTTCAAGGAACGGTGAGAGACCGTCGATCGGTCAGCCAGCGCGTGCGTTGCGGCGCGCCCGAGCCCCTTCTATCGCTTCCGCTCGAATGCTTCACGAAGAAACGGCTGCGGGGTTTGCAAGCTGGGGACGCAAACGGGACGTCCGTGATGCGATCCGCCTTGTCTTCTGGGCGATCACTACGCCCTTTGTTTTCGGTGCGAAGGGCTCGGCGAAGAAGGCACCGAGACCGCGAATCCGTTCATGTCGCCGCCTCAGGAGCGTGTCCGTCGTAAGCCGTTTCAGGTCGGTCAACGCGGAGACGATGTACTTTTCCACGTTGGCTGCCGTTGCTTCTGGGTCGCGGTGCGCCCCCCCAATCGGTTCGGGGATGATCTCGTCCACGAGGTCGAGTTTTTTCAGCTCTTTGGCCGTCAGCTTCAGCGCTTCCGCGGCGTGCTTTCGCTGATCAGCGGTCCGCCAGAGGATGGCGGCGCATCCTTCGGGTGAGATCACCGAGTAGAATGCGTGCTGCAGCATCGCTACCCGATCGCCGACGCCGATACCCAGGGCCCCCCCGCTTCCGCCTTCTCCGATGACTACACATACGATTGGAGTGCGGAGTCGAGCCATTTCCATAAGGTTGGTGGCGATCGCGTAAGCAATACCCCGCTCCTCAGCGCCGATTCCAGGATATGCACCCTGGGTATCGATCATGCACACAACGGGGAGACCGTACTTCTCAGCGAGCTTCATCTTGTGCAGCGCTTTGCGGTACCCCTCCGGGTGGGCACAGCCAAAGTTGCAGCGAATTCGCTCTTTGACGTTCTTGCCCTTGTTGTGCCCGACGAACATGATCTTGTGTCCGCCGATTCGGGCGAAGCCGGTCATCAGCGCCTTATCATCGCCGTAGCCCCGGTCGCCGTGCATTTCGCAAAAGTCGCGGAAGATCGTCCGCAAGTAGTCCGTAGACAACGGGCGATTCGGATGCCGTGCGACCAAGACCGTCTCCCACGGGGTGAGGCTGGAGTACAGCCGTTTGATGGTCGCCTTGAATCGGGCACGTTGCTGACGGATGTCAGCGGAGAGATCGCGTCCAAGCTCCCTCTGCTCGCGCTCCATCTCCTCGATATCATGCTGGATGCGCCAAAGGGGCTTCTCGAAGCCCAGGACAGGCCCCACACTCGCTACGGCAGCTCCGGTCGAGCCGACTGTCGCTTGATTACTCATTTTTTGGATTGCTCGCGCCGAACAAACAACCGGCCACACTACACTTGTGGCCGGTAACCGCGCCAATACTGCCTGACAAAGGGGCAATACAATATCCGATAATCGGCAGTCAACAAGGGAATTCGCCAGAATGCCATACAAATCTACACTGAAAAGTTCTGTGCATTTTCAGGGGGATTCGGCCATAACCTAATTTATTACAGGTAGTTAGGGTTTGTTTTCTTTCAACGTTTCGTTTCGTTCAGATCGTTCGATATCGATACGTTTGAGGAGCTTTTGCACGTCCTCCAAGATTCGAACTAGCTCTTGCGTCGCACCGGCCGCATCAACACTGGCAAGCGAGATTCGCGCCATCAGCGTATCGAGCGACCGCATGATGGCACGCTTATCGTTCGCGAGTGCGTTGCCCTGCGGATGCGTGATGACCGTAACCTGGTCGAGTGGGTCGAGAGTGAAGTCTGCCGAGACCTCCCGATATCGGCGGGTGATGGCATCAGCCAAAGCGGAGGCTCTCGCACCCCCACTGGGTCCCGTATACATGATACCCTTGGCCACGGCGCGAACTCGGAAGACAACCTGCCCGAACCAGACTTGATGCTCGACGGGGATCGATCGGTCGTCGGGCATCAGTTGGAGGGCGATACACTCGAACTGCTCTACAGCAACCAGTTCGCTGATGGACCGCGGTTGCTCACAATCTGATTTGCGGGGCTGGGTCCTCTTATCCACGGGCGGGGGGCTTGTGGTTTCCCGCCCATTGCCTTGCACTCCTTCGGCCGTAGCGGTTTGATCCGCCCTCTCAGTCTTTTCGATCTCCTGCGTTTGGGCCTCCACCGTTGTCCGTCCAGCGGTTTCGGTCTCAGGTGCTGGCGGTTTTCCCGGTTTTGCATGGAGGTCATGGACTGGAGCAGCCAGTAGTTGCGATCTTTGCCCCGGGGGCTCGGGTTCTATTGGGTGTGGGACTTCGGCGTCGGGAGATGCGATCTGGGATGTCTCTGGCGGTCTTAGCACAACGCAGATTTCGGTCTGTCGCTGGTTGGTGATCTGACCGACGGCGGGCGGATTGTAGACCTCGATAATCGGCCCAAGGGGCTCGTATTCCCGGGCATCAATCCATTCGAACAGGGGAGGATAGTCGGTCCGCGGGCTCGCGGCTCGCCCTTCGATGACCGTGCAGGCGACGAATTCAGCGGCACGCCGGGCTATCTTGAACGGTGGGCTTGGTTGGTGCTTAGCGTCGGCAGCGAAGCCGATCTCTATACGCAGCCCCGCTAACGGAGCCCGGCTTGGATCGGACGAGTAACGAGTGTACATCGGACCAGGCTGACTGTGGTGATCCATATGCTCACGTACCTGCCGAAAGAGCCGGCCAGCTGTCCAGTAGGCGCCGGTGTGTTCGAGATAAACCACGTTTTCCGGCTCTGTCCATTTCGTGGCGATAGCCGGTGTCGTTACGCGTGTTCCACCGTTCGTATCGGCGTCCTGTTCCGATTCGAGCACGGGTGGACCAAAAGTTGCGGAGGTCGAAACCAGGAACAAGACCCAGAAGCGTACAGCCATCGTGTGTTTCCCATTGACGGGTTGTACCCCGCCGATTACGCGAGGTTGCGTGTCCGCTCTCAGTTATTGGACCTGCGAGCGTAAGTCAAGCCCGGCGGTCGGACTCGCCGTTGCCCCACAACGGGTGCTCAAGGGCTACCAAGTCACTTTGCCTCGGAAGGCTTTGGCCGATGATGTCCCGGTCATTCACGGTCGGGTGGTGATTCATTCATCGATGGGGCTCGAATCAATGGCAGAATGTGTCGTTGACGGGGAAATCGCCGACCCGTCCCGAGACAGTGTGGATGACATGCACGGAGTTCGGCATGACCCTGCTGCGGACATCTTTCGCGAGGTATCTAGCGAGCGTGGGAAGTGACTTCAGCGTCGCGGTCGGCGGTCACCCACTGAGCGAGCCGGTTCACGCCCTGGAGAACGCGTTCGCACCTTTGCTCGATGAAATGGTCGGGCAGCTCCTCGTGCAAGGGAACGTTCTCGCTGGCGGCCATAGCATTGGCCCCGTCAAAATCGACATACGCGAGCCTTGCGGTTAGCTCGTGCACGGGCCGTGCGAAGGACACACCAGGCAGTATGGCCACACCGGTCTCGTCGAGAAGACGGCTGCATAGGCTCGGACCGTCCATAATGCCCCGGTCCGCAAGCTGCTCGCGCAGGGGTGAAAAATCGAGGAACAGGTAGAAGGCACCGTCAGGCTTGTGCACCTGGATGCCTGCTCGCAACAGCACCTCAACACATTGCCGGGCGAGTGACTCCAAGATTCGCCGGGCGTGCCAGAGGTAGTGTTCAATGTCGGCGCCGCCCTGGAAGGCTCGCACGGCTGCATATTGGATGGGGGCGCTGACCGAGGTGTATGTCTCGCTGGCTACGACCGCCATGGCGTCGAGCAGCCAGTAGAGGCTCGGAGGGAAACAGAACGTTCCAAGCCGCCAACCGCCCGCGCCGCACCATTTGGAGAGCCCGGAACTGACGATGGTTCCCTCGGGGTAGAATCGTGCGATCGACACGTGCTCGCCCCGGTGGTGGAGCTGGCCATAAATCTCATCAGAGAGAACGACCAGCTGAAAACGGCGGGCGACGTCCGCGATATCCTCCAGCTCATCGGCCGTGTAGCTCTGACCTGATGGGTTTGACGGATAATTAAGAACGAGCAGTCTGGGTCTATAGTCGTCTTCAACGAGTTCGAGTGACCAGAGCAGTTGCGGGGCGGTGATCTTCCATTTCTGCTCGCGGTTGGTCGGAAGTGTGCTGACGGTCCGTCCAATGATGTGGGCCTGCGGCAGGTAGGAGACCCAGCACGGGGTGGTGACGGTGATCTCGCCGTAGTACGCCAGTTGCAGTAAGAACATCAGCTCCTTGGAGCCCGGGCCAATCAGCACGCCGTCGGGGTGGGTGTCAACCAGATCGCGGTTACGGTGGAATTCGGCAACCGTTTCGCGCAACAGGGGCAGCCCGCGAACAGGCAAATAGTCCTTCTGTGGAGCGGCAAGCCGTAGGGCTTCGACCACGGAGTCGGGAACAGGGAAGGGAGACTGGCCCAGGCCCAAGTTATAGACCGTTCGGCCCTTGCCCCGCAGGGCCCGGCAGCGTTCGTTGATCGCTAGGGTCGCCGATTGATGGAGGCCGCGGACGTTGAGGTTCAGGCTAACAGGCTTGTCTGCGTTCACGATACCACTCACTCCCCTCCACCGTAGTTACTTGTTGTATTCATCGGTCGTTCGTTGAAAACTGCATAGAAAACACTATAGCAAGATGCGATCCCCTTTTGTACTTTTTCCCGCCGGGGAAGTCCGGCTCTTCGACGTGTACGGATCGCGGAGTACGCCTACCGGGCTGGTCTCCCTCAGAGTGTCGGGACTCCAGTGCGGCATTGGTCAGGTTCTGGTTCATTTGCGAATCCTGCGCAGCGAATGCAGAGCTATTGTGAAGGGCGCACGAAATCCCTCTTTTCCGCCGCGGCGGGCGCCGGAGCTGTCCGATCCGAATCCCATCCCCTGGCGGAGCGGTCCATCCGACGCCCTGGCCCGAGCGTCGACCTACCGGAACGCTCCCGAGCTATCAACCGGTTGAGGGAAAGCCCTCTGACCGTGCGAGAGCGGGCCACCCCCGGTCGAGGTGGGTTCACGATTGGTCGGTGTGGGGCGGCGATCGCGAGCCCACCCTGGATCAGGGTGGGCTGTCCAGCCACCGCCGGGAAACGACGAGAAGGCGAGGTTGCATTTTCCGTGTCCCGTCGCAGCCTGACGAGCAGGCCGGGATGACGCTTACGATAGCTACCGGGTGCACAGCGACCATTCTCTGCCGATTCGTAGCGCGATGCCAGAATCGTGTCATTAACACCTTCGCCTGACTGGGCAACGCACTCACGCGCATTGGTATCTGCTCAATGAACGACCTCAATGAGTCTGTGCTCGATTGCTGCCAGAGGGCGCTGCAATCGCCAATACCGATAACCAGGGCAAAGCGTTTCAAAGACCTCGTTGCGAAGCCACCATGTCTCATAGAAACGGCTGCTACCTCTTCTAATTCACACCTCGTCTTGTTAGAATGGTTTGTGGTAGACCGACCCGGCCTCCTGCCGCTTGGCCGGGCTGGATTGCCGTGGGATGGGAAGTCCCGGGAGGCGAACCATGAACCCCCTAAAAGTAATTATGCAGGGTATTTCTGCACTACCTCTACTCACCGCGACTGTCTTCGTCGTGCCGCTGGCGACCGCAGACGACGTCGAACTCAGTCGGTTCACCATCGACGGTGGTGGCGTTATGCGCAGCACCGGCGGTGCCTTCGAGCTGTCAGGAACAATCGGTCAACCGGACGCCGGCGTGCTATTAGGCGGGGAGTTCGAGCTGAGCGGCGGCTTCTGGTTCCCGCTGTCGCTCGACGACTGCAACAGCGACAGCTGGGTAAACCTGGTCGACTATGACGACTTTGACGGCTGTATATCCGGACCTGACGGAGGCCTGCCGGCACCGGAGTGCAACTGCTTCGATCTCGACGGCGACAATGATGTCGACTTATCCGATGTCCGCCAATTCCAGCATGCGTTTACCGGCGGATAAGGAACTTTCGTTGACGACCTTATGGCTATTCACGCCTTTGGGAGGGCAAAGATGCGAAACGCTCGGACGATCCTGATACTGATTGCGACGGTGTTTGGGTGCACAGGGGTAAATGTTCACGCTGACCCCATAGGAACTGCGTTCACCTACCAAGGCCAGCTCAAAGAGGGGGACATACCGGCGGACGGTGAATACGATTTCGTGTTCAGACTGTTCAATGCACCTACCGGCCCTGCCCAGATAGGGAGCGATGTACCTGTCAACGATTGGCCGGTCAGCAACGGGCTGTTTGCCGTACAGCTCGACTTCGGTGCGGACGTGTTCACGGGTGACGCCCTGTGGCTCGAGGTGGCCGTGCGCCCTGGCGGCAGCGACGGTGCACACATCATCCTGTCCCCGCGCCAACCGCTGACCGCCGCACCTTATGCGCTGTATGCGGTGGGTGGGCCGGGCGGCACCGGCCAACACTGGGCTGCCAATGGCTTTGCCATCTACAACACCAACACCGGCAATGTCGGCATCGGGACCAGCAGCCCCTCCTCCACGCTGCACGTCCTCGACATAGGAAGTGGAAACCCATCCCCGCCGACGAGGCTTGGGCTCCAGTGGTTTCAGCCCATGGACCTTAACGACTGGTTTTCGATTGAGGTCGGAGGTCTTGGGATCGGCACGGGTAGCAGCCCGAGACTGGTGCGCGAATCTGGCACGGCACTCTACTTCCAGACGGAACAGCAGATGAACACGGTCCAGCGCACCACGCAAATGATTCTGGACGCGGACGGCAAGCTGGGAATCGGGACGACAACCCCCATCTCGCTGCTGGAGGTGGCATCGACTGCTGGTGTGCATGGCATCCGATCCACAACCACCGCCATTCCTGTGGCCGCCTATCGCACCTCGACGAGCGGAACCTGGCCGGCCATTCACGGCGAGTGTGCATCCGGGGCGGGTGGCGCCACCGCCATACGCGGCCTCCTCACCAGTACTTCGCCCGGCTCGGGCTCGGCAGCCGTCTATGGTCACAACTACGGCACTACCATGAACGGGTATGGTGTGAAGGGAAGCCACGCGGGTTACGGCGTTGGTGTGTACGGTGTTTCCATCAACGGCCCGGGCGTGTTCGGGGATTCCACCGACGGTGTGGGTGTCTACGGCCGCTCTGCCAACGGTTACGCAGGACGCTTTGATGGAACGGTCTCCGTAGACGTCCTGGAGATCGCCGGCGCGGACCTCGCCGAGAAGTTCCCGATCAGCGAGCGAGTCAAGCCCGGCATGGTCGTGGCCATCGATCCTGACCACCCGGGGCAGCTTCGCCTGGCGCGGGGGGCCTATAACCGCCGAGTCGCGGGCGTGGTCAGTGGTGCTGGCGAGATTCCGACAGGAACGATCATGGGCAACCTGCCCGGCACCGGAGACGCCGCACCAATCGCGTTGTCAGGCCGAGTGTGGGTCGCTTGCGACGCAACCGCCCACGCAATTCAGATCGGTGATCTGCTGACGACCTCCGCCAGACCGGGGCACGCGATGAGCGTTCGCGATTACGCCCGCGCCCAAGGGGCGATTGTCGGCAAAGCGATGACCTCGCTCGCCCTCGGCGAGACGGGTCTGGTCTTGGTTCTGGTCAATCTGCAGTAGCAAGTGACAGGAGCCGGGGAGGATAGCACCATGAGAAGTGACAGAGCCATGGCCAGAGCCGGATTGTGGGTTGCAGCCAGTGCCATGTTGACGTTGAGCCCGATGGCGATTGGTACGCCCAGAGCTACGGACAAAGCGATCCACGAAGCTTTTCCCGAGTTTGTGCCGCTCGACCCGAACGCCCCCGCGCCTGTCGCTGTCACCCCCGTGAGCTTAGACCTTCCGGACGCATTTCAGGAAAGTGTCAACGTCTTCGACCTGGGCTCGGTGACACCGGAGCGAGTTGCCGAAGCTGATCTTGCTGTGGCTCGAAGGTATGTGGGCATTCGACCGGGTCCACGGCGAGTCGGCATCGTGCGGAAGATTACGCCGGTACCGGTTAGCGCAGACCTCGCTCTGGTGACGAAGCTGGAAGGCGACGAGCTAGTCTGGACACTCGCGATTCGCTCGCCGGAGGCGTTTGGGACCCGCCTGCATTTCACTCACTTCGACGTCGGCGGTGGATCCCTGATTGTCTACGCCCATGGAGAGAGTGGACTGGTCACTCGCGGCCCCTTTACTCAGCGCGGACCGCAGGGCAAAGGCGACTTCTGGACAGCGTCGTTGCCCGGCGACACCACGTTTGTCAAGGTCAGGAGCACCCGCGTACCACAGTTCGAGATCGCCGAGATGGTACACTTCGACCGCGACCCCGCCGGCCCAGGCGGCTTACAGGAAGACGGGGGCGACAACGGTGCTGACGTGTTCGGTTGCCACCTCGATGTCATGTGCTATGGCGAACCGCCGGTCGACGTGACGGCCCGCAAGGCCACCGGGCAGATGAATTTCGTCAGCGGGGGAGAAGTAATGGTGTGCACGGGTACGCTGCTAAGCGATCACGACAGCGAGACGCGAGTGCCCTATTTCTTGACCGCAGCCCACTGCCTCTCGACACAAGCCGAAGTCGACACCCTCATGGTCACCTGGTTCTGGGAGAAAGACTCCTGCAACGGCTCGCTTCCGGATCCTGCAACCCTGCCCAACAACGTCGGCGGCACGCTGCTGACGACGACCGACGAGAACGACATGACCTTCATCCGTCTCGCCGGAGACCTCCCACCCGGTAGCGGGCTCGCCGGCTGGACCACGGAGACGGGACTGGATGAGGCGGTTGGCATTCACCATCCCGGCGGCTCGTGGAAGCGCGTCACCTTCCTCAGCGGCGTCGGTGCTTGTCCAGGATGTGTATGCCTGGACTCGGCTGACTTTGACTACTACGACATGGACGACGGACTGGTCGAGGGCGGCTCCAGCGGCTCAGGTATCTTCAACTATAGCGGCCAGCTCGCCGGCCAGCTCTATGGGCGATGTTCGGACTTCTCCGACCCCGACGATATGAACTGTAGCAACATCGACAGCTATTGGGCCGTCTACGGCGAGTTCGAGGAGACGTATCCTCTGATCAGCTACTGGCTGGCGATCGGTGGGACCATGCACGTGGACAGCAACAACTTTATTCCGCCCTGGAATGGCACCCCCGCCAGTCCGTTCCGCACGGTGTCGGAGGCGAACCACGCAGCCTGGAACGGGCTGCGGATCAAGATCCGGGCCGGCTCTTATCCCGAAACGCTAACGATTTCCAAACGACTGACACTGATAGCCAGTGGCGGCACGGTGACGATCGGTCAGTGAGCGTAATGCAAGACCCCCCCGGGGGTGATGGGAGAATGAGGGAGCTAAAGAGAATGTCGAATAGAGGAAGAGTAATCCAGCTCGCGCTGTCACTGCTGCTGGTGACGGTTGCGTCCGGACAAGACTTCGAACGCACGCGGTACTCCATCGACGGCGGTGGTGTGATGCGCAGCAGCGGCGGTGACTTCGGGCTGTCAGGAACGATCGGTCAACCGGACGCCGGCGTGCTGTCCGGTGGCGACTTCAGCCTGTCAGGTGGCTTCTGGTTCGAGGAGCCGCCTGATGACTGTAACAGCGACGGCTGGGTCAACCTGATCGACTACGATGATTTCGACGGTTGCCTTTCCGGACCTGACGGTGGACTGCCTCGACCGGAGTGCAATTGCTTCGATCTGGACGGCGATAATGACGTCGATCTGTCCGACGTCCGCCAGTTCCAGGGCAGGTTCGGCGGAGGATAGAACCGCCAGAGACATTGTCGCTGACGGTTCGAATGATAAACGAGCGCCCGACTGGCACAGGAGAACGAAAGTTGAACGCCCCGAAACGAGTGTTGTCCGCAACGGTATGTGCCATTTTATCGTCACAGGCTACAGCGGTGGCTGCGCCCATGGGCACCGCCTTCACCTACCAGGGACAACTCAAACAAGCCGGTGTGCCAGTGGACGGGCAGGCTGACTTCCGGTTCAGGCTCTACGACGCCCAGGCCGGGGGCACGCTCATCGATAACGCCGGTTTCGCCTTCGTCGATGTCGTGGACGGCTTATTCCACGTTGAACTCGATTTCGGTGCCGCGGCGTTTGACGGTAGTGCCCGCTGGCTCGAGATCGAGGTCGAGTTCCCCTCGGGCGAGGGAAACTGGACAACGCTAAGCCCACGCCAGCCGATCAGACCCGCCCCCTACGCGTTGTATTCAACAAGTGGGCCGGGCGCCGCCGGCGAATACTGGGCCGCCAACGGCGGCAACATCTACAACACCAACGCGGGCAACGTCGGCATCGGTACGTCGACCCCGTCGGCGTTGTTGCACGTCACTGGCGACGCGTCGCGCACGGCGCGGTTTCGGAATGAGGCTGCAAGTGGCGGTGTCGCTGTAGCCGCTACTGCAACAGGAAGGTCAGGTTACGCGACCGCGGTCGACGCGTACGTCGCGAACCCCACGGGTGTCGGCGTCTACTCGTTCAACGAGGCCGAGTCCGGGAACGCCTACGCTCTTGAGGGCGAGACATCCAGCCCGGCCGGCGTCGCCGTATATGGGTTTGCTTCGAACGACAACGAGTACAGCACCGGTATCGGGGTGTACGGCAAGTCGGCCGGCGATTACGGAGGCACCGGCGTTTACGGTGAAGCCACCAACACCGGCACCACGTATGGTGTGCGCGGTGTGTCGCAGCATGGCACCGGGGCTCGCGGCGAGAACACGGACACGGGCAATTTCGGGTTACTGGGATCGTCGACGGCCAGCGTGTTCGGCCGCACAATGCATGACGCGCACACCGCCGTCAAAGGCGAGGCGGTCGGCGCGAATGCGTTTTCCGGCTATTTCACCGGAGGCCGCAATTACTTCGAGGGCAACGTAGGAATAGGCACGGATGCCCCGACCTCGCCGCTGCATCTCGGCAGGATCGGCAACTGGCACTGGACCCTAGGCAACGGATGGGGAGACCTCAGCATCAATAACGGTGACCACGGCGTGTCGCTGGGTGTCCATCCGGATTACGCGCTCGCCTACCTGTGGACGACGGGCGAGAACGAACGCCTCAGAATCGGGAACGCGACCGACGGTGTGATCCTGGCGATCGAGAACGACGCTGTGGGGATCGGGACGATCAGTCCAACGGAAACGCTTGACGTCATGGGCAACGCCCTAATCCATGGAAGCATCGATGTAAACGGATTGGTCGATGCAGATGACCTTAAAGTACACGGTGCGACAGCGAACGGCTGGGTTCTTACAAGCGATGCGAATGGCAATGGAACCTGGCAACCACCGGTATCCGGCGACGGTGTCTGGAGCGTGTCAGGAACGGATATCAGCTACACGGCAGGGAACGTCGGCATCGGCACCACAACACCCGACTATTCGCTCGATATCGACGGCAAGGTATTGATCGAGGAGATCGAGGATGTCGGTGTCGGCTGGATTCGCACCGTCGGAGCGAATGGTGAACCCAACGCTCAGATTACCTATCTGGACGGGTTTCCTGATCATGGGTATGTCTCGGCGAAGAATGCCGGCGGATACACGCTCGCCGGGATCTATGTCGATCACGAGGGCCACGGTGTTGTCAGTGGGGACATCAAGTCCTTTCGTGTACCGCATCCCGACGACCCGGAAACGGATATTTGGTATGCATGCGTCGAGGGGCCCGAAGCGGCGATGTACGTGCGTGGCACCGGGCAACTGGTCGATGGGCGGGCGACGATCCGACTTCCCGACCATTTTCGTGTTCTGGCAGTGGAGGACTCGATGACCGTGCAATTGACGCCAAAATCGTTCGACTCGAAGGGGCTGGCGGTTGGACATCAGACCCTGGACGGCATCGAGGTTGGCGAACTCAACGGCGGACGCGGCAACTACGAGTTCCACTGGGAGGTCAAGGCCGTGCGGCGTGCGCACCAGGATTTCAAGGTCATCCGTCCATGGAACCACGCCAGGGCTGGAGGCGATCCGAGTCCGGAGAAGCTTTGGGCCACCCGCCTGCGGTGGATCGAACGCCGCGAGCAGCGGATCAGGGAGATGGAGGCGCGACTTTCGGCCAAAGATGAAAGCGAAGATAAGTGAACCTAACAGACTATGACGACTTCGACGGTTGCCTCTCCGGACCAAGCGGCGGACTGCCGTTGCCGGAGTGCAACCGCTTCGATCTGGACGGCGATCATGACGTTGATTTATCCGACGTGCGTCAGTTTCAAAGTGCGTTCATCCGGGGCTGAGCCACTTTATCGGCACACCCCGCGTTGGAGATGTTTGCGATCATCGCCTTCGGGTGATTCGCGTTGGGAGGGAGAAAGAATGGGGCGAGTGCGGATCATAGGCGTACTGGGTGTGTGGACGTTCGTCTGGAGCCAAGGACAAGCCCAAGCCGCCCCTGTCGGCTCGGCCTTCACCTATCAGGGGCAGCTCAAGCAAGGCGGTGCACCCGTCAGCGGGACCGCCGATCTGTATTTCAGCCTGTGGGATGCGCAAATCGACGGAGTGCTAATCGACGAGCGCATCACAGAGGCTGTGGATGTGACGAACGGCCTCTTCACGGTCTCCCTCGATTTCGGCTCAGACCTTTTTACCGGCAACGCCTACTGGCTCGAGGTTGCCGTTCGCTTCCCGGCCGGAGTGGGCGAATATGTACTACTCACCCCCAGGCAGCGGCTTACGCCGACACCATATGCACTTGCACTGCCCGGGTTACGGACACAGCAGAACAACACCAGTCCCAATCTGATCGGAGGTTGGAATAGCAATACCGTCACAGATGGTATTGTTGGCGCGACTATTGGAGGGGGCGGCGCGCAAATCTCTGGTTCCCTTCCCAATCGAGTAACTGATGACTATGGAACGGTCGGTGGTGGCGTGAACAACCTGACCGGCAACGACGACGAGCACGCTTCCGACGCTGGCTTCGCCACAGTCGGCGGAGGCCACAGCAACCAAGCCACGAATTGGGCCGCGACTGTGGCAGGAGGCCATAGAGGTATGGCTTCCGGGCAGTATTCGGCGGTCGGTGGAGGTACATACAACGTTGCAATTGCCGAAAGTGCTACGGTCAGTGGCGGAAACGCAAACTCAGCATCAGGGCGGGCTGCCGCGGTTGGCGGCGGAACCCTCAACGCTGCAATGCATCAGGAAGCGACTGTGGGAGGTGGGTACAACAACTTGGCATCTGCGGACTGGGCGACGGTAGGCGGGGGATTCGGAAACCAAGCGAAGGGAACTTACGCTGTCGTTCCCGGCGGGACTCTGAACGTCGCCGGTGGTGACTTCAGTCTTGCCGCCGGACAGCGGGCGATAGTGCGCGACCCGGATGCAACCAGCGATGCCGGTGGAGACGAAGGTACATTTGTCTGGGCTGACAGCATGGATGCCGACTTTGCGTCCACCGGCCCTAATCAGTTCTTGATCCGCGCATCGGGCGGCGTCGGCATTGGCACGAACGAACCGACAAATGCGCTCTCCGTTGCCGGCAATGCCGACCTCAGAGGATTGGTGGGAATCGGGACTGTCACTCCGATGGCGAATCTCGACATCGTGTCGGAAAACCCACTGTCAACGACGATCAACGTCGTGAACACGTCGTCTGCACAGCGATTCCTGTTTCAAGTCAATGGCAACAACCCGGGTGGACAAGACCGTGAGGGCAACCTCGAAATCGTGGGGTACGGAGCCAGGAGCATTTACAACGTACTGACGGCGACCCCGGACGGCAAAGTCGGAATCAACACGTTCGCTCCTTCAAACGCCCTTTCGGTGGGCGGCGTGGCTGACTTCGGCGGATCGGTGGGAATCGGAACTGCAACACCAACGGCCAACCTGGACATCGTCTCGGCAAATCCGACGGCAACAGGGATCAACATCAAGAACGCTGCTTCTGCCCAGCGATTCCTGTTTCAGGTCAATGGCAGCGCCCCGGGTGGAGAAAACAGGCAAGGCAACCTCGAAATCTGGGGAACCGGCGTCGGCGGTAATCACAACGTGTTGACCGCCACGACCGACGGCAATGTGGGCATCGGAACGAGTAATCCGAGTAACGTACTGTCGGTCGTAGGGACTGCGGATTTCAGCGAGAAAGTGGGAATCGGCACGAAGTCACCGGGTTACATGGTTCCCAGCAGCAAGCTTGAAGTATCAGGCGGCCACATCGCCGTGTCCAACAACTACGGCGTCTTCAGTTGCAACGCTGCGGGGGACGCGATCGGTGCCGGCTTCGACACGGGAAACGACGACACCCTCGACCTGTACGCAGGTGGCGGTAGGAAGCTGCGCATCAAACCGGACGGAACGGTCGGTATCGGCACGGATACGCCTGCCAGTTCCTTGTCAGTCTCCGGGGATGCGGACTTCAGTGAGAAAATTCGGATCGGAACGACACCGCTCGGCTATACGCTCACGAACACGGGCCTGGAAGTCTCGCAGGGTAACATCATGCTCGGCAACGGCGGTGGCATCGTCTCAGTAAACAGCGCTGGTACCGGAATCGGTGCGGGGTTCCGCACCGGCACCAGCGGGGATTTGTACCTGTATGGCAATGGAGCGGTCCGAGTTCACCTCGCCCCTGACGGCAACGTCGGCATCGGATCATCGCCGCCTTCTGAACGTTTGACCGTTGGTGGGATCGTCAAATCGACAACCGGCGGGTTCAAGTTCCCTGACGGAACTGTCCTGACCTCGGCAGACGGCGCCAACATCTGGTCGAAGAATGGAACCAGCGCCTACTACAACGGCGGCAACGTCGGCATCGGAACGAGCAGCCCGCAGGACAAGATCGACATCTTGAATGGCAACATAACGATGGACACCGGGCCGTCCGGCTCGTCCGCGGTGCGCTTTCGGCACGACGGCAATCTGAGATGGACGTTCTTGTATCGATCGTGGGCAACGAACGAGTTCGGTTTATACAACGAATCAGCCGGCAAATGGGGTATGACGTTCACAACGGATACGAATCGCATGGGTATCGGCCGGACGAGCCCCGAGCATCCGCTACAAGTCGGGACCGATGCCACAAACGGCAATGGTGCCCACCTGACCGCGGGCGGCATCTGGACCAACGGCTCGGACCGAAACTCGAAAGAGGCATTCGAGGCGATCGACAAGAGAGCAATTCTCGCGAAGGTCGCAGACCTCCCGGTCACAAGTTGGCGGTACAAGAGTGAGGATGAAGGAACTCGCCACATTGGACCGACCGCCCAAGATTTCCACGCCGCCTTCGGCCTGGGTAGCAGCGAAAAGCACATCGGCACCCTGGATGCCGATGGCGTGGCTCTCACAGCTATTCAGGGTCTTTACGAGTTGGTGCAGGAAAAGGACGCGCAGGTCGCAGCACAGAAAGAGCAGATCGCTACGTTGACTGCTCGCCTGGAGTGCATAGAAGCGATGCTAAAGCAGCAGTGCGGCCAGTGAGATAAGGGTGTGTGTTGGCGCCGGTAACATGAAGCACAAGGCAACGGCTGATGAGACCATCACAGACCTTGTCTGTGACGTTTCCAAGGATAGACATTCGCCCAATCGGCTTAAGGAGAAAAGAAGATGCAAACAACAAGAAGCGTATTGTTCGTGTTGGTATGTGCCGTACTCTCGACACAACCCATAGTCTTGGCGGAGCCCGTCGGCACCGCATTCATCTATCAAGGACAGCTCAAAGCCGACGGGATACCCGCCGATGGGACCTATGGTTTTCGCTTTCAACTGTTCCAAGGTCCGGACGGCAACTTCCCGGTCGGTGACCCGGTGCTGCTGAACGCCGTAACGGTCACCGATGGTTTGTTCACCGTCGAGCTCGACTTCGGTCCGGGCATCTTTACGGGGGATCGCCTGTGGTTGGAGGTGAGCGTGCGACAGCTCCCCGGGGATCCGTTCACCATACTCTCACCGCGGCAGCCGATAACCGCCACGCCGTATGCAACCTACGCCCTCAGCGCCACAAGTGAGTTCTGGGCGGCAAGCGGCGACGACATCCATAATACCAACGCCGGTAACGTCGGGATCGGCACGACCGAGCCGGGTGCGACGCTCGATGTCACCAACCCCGGCGGACAGACCGCGGTCCGCGGAATGAGCTCGTGGATCGGTGTCTATGGGAAACATGACTCGACATCGGGCACCTTTCCCGGTGTCTGGGGCGAGACCGACTCCACGGTGAGTAATGCCACGGCCCTCCGTGGTATCGTGACCAGCACCTCTCCAGGCTCCGGCTCAGTCGGTGTGCTCGGTCTCAACAATGGCACCGGCAGTGCCGGAACGGGTGTGAAGGGACAGCAGAATGGCAGTGGTTGGGGTGTCTATGGCACGACGCCGAATGGAACGGGCGTCTACGGAAACGCCACCGGTGACTCGGGAACCAACTATGGCGTCCGAGGTGTGTCAGCCAGCCCGAGCGGGTTCGGCGGGCACTTCCGCAACACCAGTTCCGACGGCACAGCGCTGTACGCCGAGAGTGCGGGTGGCGGTCGCGACGACGCGACCCTCCAAGTCCACAACACGCGGGTCAGCACGGGCATGGCGGCCTACATCACCAGTGTAGGATCCTGGGCGACGACGCACATCCAAAACAACGGCACCGGCGAGGTGCTTTGGCTGTCGCGTGACAACTCCGACGGCCCCTTCATCGTAGCCAACAACGAAGGCACCGGAAGGCGCGTATTCACCGTCAACGCCAACGGATGGACCTCCGTCTCGGTTCTGGAAATCACCGGCGGCGCGGACCTCTCCGAGCAGTTCGACGTCGGCGACGCGAACCGAAGACCCGAGCCCGGCATGGTCGTGTCGATCGATCCCAAGCACCCGGGCAAGCTCGCCGTCAGTCGTGAAGCGTATGATCGGAAGGTGGCCGGTGTCATCAGTGGGGCGGGCGGTGTCAATCCCGGCATGTTGATGGGCCAGCAGGACTCCATCAGCAGTGGTGACCTCCCCGTGGCCTTGACTGGCCGGGTCTACGTCTGGTGTGATGCCTCGGAGACTCCGATCGAGCCCGGCGATTTGCTGACGACCTCCGATCTTGCCGGCCACGCCATGAAGGTGACAGATCACACCAAAGCGCAGGGGGCGATCATCGGAAAGGCCATGACGTCCCTGGACAAGGGCCGAGGCTTGGTTCTGGTC
>CAYOQG010000077.1:0-19271 GCA_964405925.1 uncultured Phycisphaeraceae bacterium
ACTTTCGTCTGGACGCCAGCATCCAAGTTCATTTGGAGCGTGGCATCGGGCAGCAGGTGCGTTGCGTCCCCAAACGCCGAGGAAACAAAGCCGTCCGAGAAGTCAGCATCGATGACATGGGCGGTCCCGCAAGTCGATGTGCCTGCCGGGCGACAATACTGATCGTCGGGAGGAGTTGGTCCGCCGGCCGAATCATAGTCCCACATCTGCACGACGGTGTCGTGGCTTCCCGGTGCGGATAGCGTCAGCCCCGGATCGCTGGCGGAGAAATCGAGCTGTATCCCACGCACCAGCATCGGGTCGGGACCGCCCGTCTGAGTAGCCAAGATCGGAACAACCAAGCCCTCAGGGGGAACATTAGGATCCGGAACATCTAGCTCGATCACGACCCCTGCCTGTGCCACCGAGACGACGGTGAGCATAAGACAAAGCGCTAATCCGCGTGTGAACATTACCTCTACCTCCTCGAAATCAGTAGGTTGATTCTGGCTGGGTTGCCTGCCCACAAGTATAGGGCAACTGTTCCCCTCGCATCCAATCTTAGGTTGGCTCGTGAACCAACGGGCTGAAAGAAACCCCTCGTCACGCCGCCCGCGAACCCCACGCTTCTCACGTCCCACCGACGTCGCGGGCCCGCCGCATGTGACGCTAATTTAACCGGGTCAGTGTCGGGGAGTCAAGCGGCTTGCCGGACATTTCCAACATTTTTCAGCCCTGGGGCTTGTTTCGCAGGATTGCCGCGCCCGGTAGGTCCCCGCGGGTCAGTACCGTCCGGGGTCCGCGAAAAGCACGCCCAAGACCGGTCCGGGGCGTGCCTCGCTGCTGATCGGACCCCCAGCGCTCCGAAACCGGGCTTGGGATCGAGGATCGTAGCTACCCAAAGGGTGGATTCGGCAAGTTATCGGAACTTATCCAGCGCCAGCGCCATCGCCAACTCCCGGGCAATTGGTCAATCTACTCGCCCCAGTCGCACCTCCCGACCGGACCGTCATAGGGGTAGGGGTCGCCCAGAAACGCGCTGACCACATCCTGAATATCCATGAAGTCGATAATGTGATTCGGCAGATGCCCCGTCAGGTCGACCCTCGACTTGGAAGGCGCGTTGGGCTTGTCCCCAAATTTCTCCGTCACTGCACCGACGTCGTTGAAATCCACCGTGCCATTGGGCGAATCCCACGGCGGAGGCGGCGGATTGAGATCGCCGACCAGATCACCCCACGCGCTGGTCGTCACGTCCAATGGGTTGGAGCCAAAGGGGCTCCAATCCGCGGGACATCCAAACGGGACCAATCGGATTGCGTAGAGTCCTCCGGGGACGACGGCCTTGTCGTACACGTGAAGAACGTCGACCGAGCCCCAGTCTGCGTAGTACGGATCGCACACCAAGGGTGCAGCCGTAAAGGTCGGTGCCGGAGTGCTGGCGGAGCTGCCGGGTGACTCGGTGACCTCTCGAGGAGCCCCCACCCACATGACCTTCCCATCATAAGCGTCAAACGGCGGCGGAAGACTCTCGAACATGACTCGAATCGCCAACATCTGTTCCGCATCCGCGTTTCCAGGCTTAAAGGCGAGGTAACGGTTGCGGGTTCCATAGCCGTAGTCGATTAGATCCGGATCGGGCTCCGGGGCATCCAGGCGCAAGGACGAGGAACACTGGGCCTCGTAGGCGCCCATGTCCACTGTCCAAGCACCCGAAATTCGCGGGTATCCGTAGAAATCGGTGTCGGTCATAACGACCGAGTCGTCGCCGGCGTCAACGCAAGGTGAAATACCCGTAAAGCGGATGTCGTCATCCAACGTGCCGGGGTCGTCGTCGGGGCCATCGGCGTCCACGAACATCGGATCATCGCCGATGTTTCCCTCCCCACCGAGATTCCCGGTCAGTGCTTCGATATCCGTGTAGTCAACGACAAGCCCTTCGTTGTCGGCGGTATCCTGAATCTGCGCCGGCTCGTTGGTCCCGCCGGTATCGCTATTGCCCCAAAGGATCGAATTGACCACCGTAAGGTACAGGGGTGTCGCGGGATAAATGACGTGGAAGACCCCACCGGCGCTGTCCGTCGCGAGGTTGTTTATCACCGTGCAGTTGACCAGCGTTGTGTCACTCTCCGAGTTGGCAAACCCGCCCCCGAACTGTGACGTGTTGCCGGAGAACACGCAGTTGGTGAGGGTGGAGTCGGCCTGCAGGTTATACATCCCACCGCCCGCGCTCGCTGCAACGTTTCCGGCGAAGAAGCAGTCCGTCAGCGCGGCAGGGGCATCCTCGATATATGCACCGCCGCCAACGACCGCTTGATTCGTCAGAAAGGTCGATTGGCGGACTGTCAATGCAGGTCCTTCCGCGCGGAGCCCACCACCGAACCAGGCTTGGTTCTCGCGGAACGTGCAACGACGGACGGTCATATCACCGCCGTCGATGTACAGGCCACCACCGGTCTCGTTGACACCCCCATAAGCGTTCCCGCCGATGATCGTAAAGCTATCCAAGGTCGTGCCCTGCGCCGGGGCGCTCGCGGTGAGAACATGATGGCTGTTTTCACTCCGCGAAGGATCATCTAGATCGCCCACATCGTTCTCATCAAGATCACCGCTGAGAACAGTGACGTTACCCACTGGATCACGATCATCGCGGGCTTGGTCGCCGCTGACGAACCCACCGTACATCGACACACCGTCAACAAGATCAAATGTCGCGTCGGGGTCCCCGGTCCCGCCATCCGGTTTGTAGGGGAACTCGTTGGCCGAGGCGACCCAAATATCGAGCACGCCATTGCCGGGATCTGAGGCAGTGGCGAGGGCGTCCTGCAAGTCGTCGTAGGCTGTCGCCCAGGACATGCCGTCACCTCCTGGCGACGCATCCGCATCCACAAAGGCGATGAATCGAACCGGTAGGTTCTCATACGCGCCCATATCAACAACGTCGATCTGGTCGTCGTTCCCATCCGAAACACGGGCGTCACCACCCAGATCCCAGGGGATGGGCTCGCTGGTGTCTTCGTCGTCGTCTAAATCGGTCGTATCCAGGGGGATGGCATTATTGTCACCCGCGTCGATGCATGGGGACTGAGCAAACAAACGGAGATCGTCGTCCGGCGTGCCCAGCACGTTATCCGGTCCATCGGGATCGACGAGCATCGGGCCGATGCTGATGTTGGCGGTTCCGGGTCCCGTCCACCCGCCCTGGATGCAACTGTGGTTGACCGTGACCGCACTTGGATGATCCGCAAAGATCTGCTGCTCTGTCACGGTTTCATCGCTGCTGGTGTTGCCCCAAAGGATGCAGTTGTCGAGCGTGGCGGCCGTGCCTTCTCGTACGTAGATCGCCCCGCCATTCGTGCGCGCTGAATTGGCGCTGAAGGTGCAGTTCGAGAGTGAGAGATTTCCGCCGGTATACATTCTGATCGCCCCGCCGCCGTAAGAGCCATGGGCATGGTTACCGGAGAAAAGACAATTGATCGCGGTGAGGTCGCTTGAGGCGACGCGGACGGCACCTCCACTCCACTGGGAGTAGTTGCCAATGAAGGCACAGTTGATGAGCGTCGGGTTGTCCCCCCCGTAGATGACCATCCCCGCGCCCTCGGTCCCGTTGTTGTCGACGATGATGCAGTTGCGAATCGTCGGACTGGCGTTGTCCAACCGAATGCCGGATCCGCCGCCTGAGTAGTAGTCGGGAAGCTGAATGAGACCACTCGCGCCGGTGACGGTGAAACCGTCCAACACAGCGGTCGAGTCGACTCCTTCTGCTGTGAGCACGTAAGCCACGTTGTCCGTTATGGTTCCACCGGCCAGATCATCGCCATTGAGGTCACCGCTCAGGATTGTGACGTTAGTGGCCGGATCGCGCTGGTCGCGAGTGGTCTCATTCCCGACGAACCCACCGTATACGGCCGTACCGTTTGCGAGCTCGAACGTTCCCGCCTTCCAGTTCTGCCCTACCCAGGGAGCGATATAGGTTCCTCTGGCTACCCAGATCTCCTTAACCGCACCCCCACCGACCTTTGCACGGGCGAGGGCGGTGGAGAGGGACGTTATCGCGTCCTCCCACGTGTCGGGCTGCACATCGATCGCCACCCGAATGATGGCACATTCGTCCGGGAAACCGTCCTGGTCATCGTCGGTAAGCAAACCCGAGTCGATGTCGCAACTGTCGGCGAGACCGTTAAGATTGCAGTCCGGCCCACAACTGTCGGGAATCCCGTTGTCATCACAATCCTCGGCAAAACCTTGTTCGATCTCGTAGGGGTCGGGAATACCGTTCTCGTTGCAGTCATTACCCTCGACATCGTAAGCCACCTTGATTCGGTCGCCGCCTGGGACAGACCCTGGGGTGGAATCGTAGACAGCCAACGTGTAGAGGACCTCAGGGTCATTTGATGCCATAGCGTACTGAGCAGTGACAGTGCAACTGTCCGGATCGTCCAGCCCACACGACGGGGTCCACTCGCACGTATAGGGTGGGTTACCGCCAGTGATCACTGGGTCGATCATGACCTCGTCTGGGTAATCCACAAGCAGATCGTCGCCGAGGTCGACCTCGATCGTCCCGAACTGCACCTGGACGGTTAGCTCGGCGTCTTCACCCTCGCCAGTGAGCGACAGAGCGGTAATGCGCAGACTGTCAGCCGGGCTCAGAAATTCTTGACCGGGGGTCAAGGCCCCATCGGCCAGGTCGAGCGAAAAATACGGCTGCGACTCCGGAGTATTGTCCAGTAGGAGCCTGGTCTTCTGA
The DNA here is from genome assembly GCA_964405925.1 of uncultured Phycisphaeraceae bacterium. GTDB lineage: Bacteria > Planctomycetota > Phycisphaerae > UBA1845 > UBA1845. Next base: position 4,730 of record CAYOQG010000077.1, read on the forward strand.
ACGTCGTGGACGTACACGCCGTCAAAAATGCCCTCAATCCCGAAGCCTTCAGCAATTAGCTCGTCGAACCCAATGGGCTGTCGAAAATCGACCTGAATCCCGTGTTCTGAAACGGGGATAGTCGGGATTTCTATGCGTCTGTCCGGGTCGACGGGGATGTAAAGGGCCTTGAGACCACCCGGTGTTTCCAGTGGGGTGAGCGTGTAGGTTGCGCCCTCAGTCACCGTCGCGGTCGGGGTCGGATCAGTGAACCACCCGAGCCAGTCCTTCGAGGAGGCGATGAAGGTTCCCCAGCCGCTCCCCATGACGTCGATGGGGTTGCCGTACTCCCACCGCTTGCACGCACCACATGGCCGACCGCCCTCGAACACACCATTACCGCAATCCCAGGCAGAAGCTACGTGTCCAAGCCCAAACGCGTGTCCGAGTTCATGAACCGTCAATCGAGGTTGCAGAGTGGTAACCGTCGCGAAAAACCCGCCCCCCCATCCGCCTGCACATCCGACCGGGGGGACGGCGATCAGGACCCGGTCGTAGGCGCCTGTGAGGCAACGGTTCTCGTCGAGCCCAACATCCTTTCCGCCTTCGTCGTGTGCCTTTGCGACCGCCTGGGCCTTGATTGCGTCGGCGAGGGAGAGGAGCCCCTGGCCGCCAGGGGTGCAAGGCCGAGGGTAGACATCTATGTCGAGCATGTAATAACCCACGACCTCTCCCGTGAGATGAATGTGATCGAACGACGCGTCGCGATACCAGTCGTTGATGGTGTCGTACTCCCACGGATCCGGATAGCGATTGTCGAACACTATGGACTCCGCATCCGCGGGGTCGACGATGTCTATGAACTCCGACATGTCGAACCGCCGTCCCTTGACGATCTGGGCGGGTGGGTTTGGATCGTAGGGGTCCTCCACAAAGTTGCAGAGAATGACGAGGATTTTGGTCTCCCCTGAGGGAACTTCCCAGTCGCAGTAAATTCTGCCCCTGTCCAGGTCGGGCGTCCAGCCGCAAGTGAGCTCCGGTTCCTCGGCGAGCGCCCTAGTTGTCGATAGTGCGACGACGAAGGCAGCAAACACACTCACGAAAACGCCGACCCCGAATCGAGAGCCCGGGGGTCCTTGAGGTTTGCTCCTATTCAGACCGAAAACACAAGAGCGGAATGCAGACATAGTTCTTCCTCCTGAAAATGAACGGGTTGAACAAAAAGACACGTTCTGCTTGCTGACGCCGCGCCACAAGACCGCGACTGCCGGCTGCACCTGCGGCATCGTCTTGACAGGGATGACATCAATACGAGATTCCCGCCCCTGAGTCGCCACGCCATCCAACGGGCGCCACAAACTGTGTGTGATGGTGTAGGAGACGCAACGATTCTAGGCGCGGTTACAGGACGTTGACAACCGAAACCGAACATTTTCGTCCGAAGAAGGTCCGAGGATGGGGCAGATGAGACTGGGATTCGCGTCTTGGTGTCTCGAATCGTGGCGCGCTCGGGTCGCTGGCGATTCGTGTGGCATCGGGTGTTGTTCGTGGGCCGCGTTTCCCGTCTGGAAGCGGAACGCAGCACGCAACGTGGGGTATACTGGCTCCCGTGCCTCTGCAAACGGTTGGACCAACCCGGTTGCCTACCTGATGCCCATTCCGCCTCATCCCCCCGCTTCGCCAGCTTGCGGACGCGGAACGGTTGGCGACGCACTCTCGCAGGTCCGCGCGACGGGTGGAATCTGCGGACCCGACGAATCCTCAGCCCATCGCCCAAACGCGGCGGACACCATCCCCCGCTCCTCTCGACCTCGCCAGGTCGGCGAGGACTTTCGTGTTTCTCGACGACTCGCCAGGTTTTAGGCTTGCGCTCAAAGACGGTGATGTCCGATGATAAAGCAGGTTTCGTACTCTTGAAGGAGTGCCAAATCGTGACACCGTTTGCGATCATCAACTTCGTGGTTCTAGCGATTGTCGTGACCGGCGTTTTCAACCGGCGCCGGCGGAGGATTCACATTCCACTGATGCTCAGTGCATTGGTGATCGATCTGGCGATGGTGCTCTACCTCGAGCTCACCCGAGGCGTGGTGGAGTCTCTGCCAGGCCGGACCATGACGCCCATCCTGGTGATCCATATCTTGATCAGCACGCTCGTGCTGGTCTTGTACGGCGTGCAGGTCGTGACCGGCATCAAGAACGTCAAAGGCCAACGGAGCAAGGTGCACCGGCAGGTCATGATCTGGCTTGTCATCACGCGGTTGGGCAATGCGATTACGAGCATTCTGGTTATGCGATGAGGCGATAGAACAACGGAGGGACAAAGGGATCTGTTCCCACGTTGCCTTATCACCGCGGCGGTCTATTGCGTGAGGCGGGTGACGGCTTCCCGGTACTTCGCGGCTGTATTGGCAACGACCTCGTCAGGCAGCACCGGACCAGGCGGTGTCTTGTGCCACTTCCCCGCCTCGACCAGTCTGGTCAGATAATTCCGCACGTACTGCTTATCGAAGCTCTCCTGATCGCGCCCCGGCTCGTAGTCGTCGGCAGGCCAAAACCGGGACGAATCCGGTGTGAGCACCTCGTCGATTAACAGGTGCTCCCCGTCGCGAAGCCCCCACTCGAACTTGGTGTCAGCGATGATCAGACCGCGCTGCTGGGCGTAGGCGGCAGCCTCTATATAGAGGTTGATGCTCCGGTCGCGCAGGAGCGACATCGTATCGGTCCCAATCCGGGCGCACGCCTCAGCAAAGGAAATATTCTCGTCGTGCCCCTGGTCCGCTTTCATGGCGGGTGTGAAGATCGGCTCGGGTAGCCGCTCGCATTCCTGCAGACCGGGCGGAAGCTCGATTCCACAGACGGCGCCCGTACGCTGGTATTCCTTCCAACCGGACCCAGCAAGGTAACTGCGGACCACACACTCGATGGGTACCACGCGGGTCTTCTTGCAGCGCATCGTCCGATCACGAAGCTCCGGGAGGTGGTCGTCCAAGCCTGGCGGTGCTCGATCCGTCACGACTTCGAGAAGGTGATGAGGAACCGAGTCTGCGAAGTAGCCGAACCAGAACGCCGAAACTCGCGTGAGTAAGGCACCCTTCCCTGGAATTGGGGTCGGTAGGACGACGTCATAGGCGCTGATCCGATCGGTGGCGACGAGGAGTATCTCGTCACCAAGATCGTAAATATCGCGGACCTTGCCACGCCGCAGTGGGTAACCTTCAAGCTGTGTTTCCATCACGACGGTGGTTGGGCTAATCGCCATCCGCTGTCTCCGAAGCGATCTCTGCTAAGAAAGACGACCTGGTCGCCCACACGTATGACTCGCTCGTCCAGGCCTGCCGCCGGCCCCGGATCGGCGCGGGGGTGAACAGGGGTCATCGCGGCTCGCCCCTTCACACACGTCCCTAGACCCCTCGCCGGGTGCCTTGCGTCAATTCCGCTGACGCAGCATTGCACTTCGCACGGGCGCCACAGGGTTCGGCAGGCTCCCAACGTGCGTCGGGATCCGTGCTTCCCCTGCATATGCACTGACAGTCCCGACGCACATCAGGATTGGTGGCAGACACAATACCACCGCCGGTGGGTTATACAGCATCGCTCGCCCGTTGTGCAGTGGCCGTCCTGGCGTCGGTTGGTTCTAACGCAAAACCGCCCCCAGGGGCTGTGAAAAACTCACAGCCTCTTTCTCGACGCCGTCGCTCGGCTGGTCCATAACTCTTGTCGTTGGCCTGCTGTGGCGTTAGGGTACCCCAACAGGAGGAGGTGGTGGCCTGCACCACTGTTGCCCCATGCAGTGTGAACTTATACTCTTTATTTGGAATTAATCACCCAGGCCTCCCATGCTGTCCTTCGCGGTCTACTCAAACGGTCGGCCCGCTGAGAAGGCCAATCTCTCCGGGGCCTACGTCGTTGGCACGGACGACGTCCCCCTGCGCGCCGAGATCAGCTTCAAGGAGGGGGTTATCCACTGCAAGAAGCGTGCTGCGGGCCCGGCTGGCCTCGCCGTGCTTTGGCCGATGTCCGACATCGGAAGCGTCCTCCTCGAGACGATCCGTGTCCTCGAACGTGAGCGCCCCTACGTGCTTCAGGTCGAACTCGCCCGCGGTCGGCTCATGCGCATCAACCACAAGCTCGAAGACTGGGGCTTAGCGGAATACGCCGGAGCGGAGGAGTTGATCGCGCAGGTCGACCACGGACGCGACCTGCTCATTAAGGCTCTCCAGGCTGACACGCCCGGCGAGGCGGCCATCATCGGCGATGAGGCATTGCGGGTCGCGGTCAAGGCCAGCGAGGAGCTGACGCGTTACCACGCGGAGGTATTCCTAGACCGCCGCCGCCAGACCGGTGGGTTCGGGAAGCGCATACTGGGATGCTCCGTTCACCTCGAAGAGCCCACGGACGCACTTCGTAAGCGTCTGAAGGCGACATTCGACTTTGTCACCCTGCCCATCATTTGGCGCGACGTCGAGCCAAGCGAGCAGGCCTTTAACTGGAGACCACTCGACGCCTGGGTGGAGCTGTTGGATAAGCACAACATCCCCATGGTCGGCTCGACCCTGCTCTCGTTCAACGAACGCCACGTGCCGGACTGGCTTTATATTTGGGAGCACGATTTCGACACGATCCGCGATCTTGCCTTCGAGCATGTTCGACGCGTCATCAACCGATATGGGCAGTACATTCAAACCTGGAACGTGATCAGCGGCATCCACGCGAACAACTGCTTCACCTTCAACTTTGAACAATTGATCGAACTCACGAGGATGACCACGGCGCTCACCAGGCAGGTGTGTCCGCGCGCAGTCACGATCATCGACCTGGTCGCCCCGTGGGGCGAGTATTACGCCCGTAATCAACGGACCATCCCACCCCTGCTTTACGCGGATATGGCGGTCCAGAGCGGCATCAACTTCGACGCATTTGGTCTTCAGTTCTACTTTGGACCGGGCATCGACGGGATGTACGTTCGGGACATGTTCCAGGTCTCAGCTCTACTCGATCTGTTCGCCAAGATGGGCAAACCCGTGCACATCACTGCCTTGCAGGTACCTTCGAAGACGATGACCGACGGCGGGGGTTCGGCCCCTACGGGCGCAGGAGCGACGCCCGGTGGAATGTGGCGTGCGCCATGGAGCGAGGAGATCCAATCGGAGTGGCTGTGCTGGTTTCTTGAGATCGCCCTCAGCAAGCCGTTCGTGGAATCAGTGTCATGGCATGGCCTCGTAGATCACGACCGGGCGCTGATCCCACACGGGGGGTTGCTACGATGGGACCATGAGCCCAAAGCCGCGTTTGAAGAATTGGCCAGACTCCGCTCCGGACTATTCGGCGGCGGTGGAAAGTGAGCGTGCAACCACGCGTCTGGAGGCACTCGAAGCTCGTGGCTCATCGCCGCAACGTGAGCGAGACCCCACACGGTCGCTCGGTTTCCGCCAACTTTGAGCAGCGCCATGGAAGTGTCTGAAGAACCAGACCCTCTGATGGCTCCAACGCCGGCATTTTGGGATCCCGTTCCGGCTATTCAGGCATGCCTGTTCGCAGCGATGGCAGCAGCCATCGTTGTTACGCTCGAATCCGGCGCCGGCCAGGTCTTACCGCCTCCTCCGACCACTAAGACGGTGAATCCCAATGTTGCACCGTGGTACGAATTGAGCGTGCTGCCACGCGTTGGCGGGGTGGTCGCTCGTAAAATCATTCACTTTCGAGAATCCGCCTCTCAGAGTGAAGGCGTGATGGCACAAAATCCATTCTCATCCGCCGCGGACCTGCAGAACGTCCACGGAATTGGCCCAGTTACGGTCCAACGAATCGCCCCATACCTGCGCTTTGAGGACAAATAGGCAAGGTCCTGAGGCGGTTTGCGCTTGGCACCGATACGGAGCGAGACGGCAGGCCACCCTCTCTCGGGAGCGCGCTGTTTCGTTTGACTTCTCGAGCGGGGCTTCCCGAACGCGATCACGTACTGAATGCCGTCGAGGTCGGCGGGATCGGCCGGTAGCGCGAAAAGCGGCCTCCCTTCCGCCAGGTACGATGTCTAGCAACAACACCGCATCCGGTGGCCATCACCCGGCGGTCATCAGCGCCGCCCCCTCTTCATTTGATCTTCACGAATCCGCCATTAGAGCGGTTCTCGAAAATGCGTGCCGCAGCACCCCCCTGTAGTCCCTCCTTGCCAAGGGGGGAAAGAGGGGGGTCGACCGGTCCACGAAAACGGGATTCGCTCTAGCGGACGCATGTTGGAATCTCGCATCACGGCCCCACCTCGGCAGAACCGTGCCACAGGACAAAGCGGAGGCGACAGAGGATGAAGCATTCTCTTGGCAACGCACCTGGTGCACCCTTGTGGCACCAGGTGACACGCGATGATCAAGCATCAGCAAGTCTTTGGCTGGGCTCGCAAAGGAGGCGGCTTTGTGTACACTGCTCACTCATGTGGCTCACTCGCCGCCCGACTCTTGCAGTCCTGCTATGTGGGGCTTTTGTGCACGCGGCTTTGTTGACCGTCGTGCTCGCCCGCACCGGTCGAATCGACAGCTCTGCCTTCGATTCCATAGACTGTCGTGAATTCTACAGGATTGCTCAGAAGGCAGCCGAGTACGGGACGTTTAGCCAAAGCGATCAGCCGCCGTTTGTGGCTGATACGTGGCGGACGCCCGGCTACCCGTTGTTCCTCGCAGCCTTCATGTCACTGCTGGGACACTCGCCGACTGTTCTGGTCATCGTACAGCAGTTCCTATCGATTCTAAGCCTGCTCCTGCTGTTTCGGCTGGCGAGGCACTGGATGAGCGAGCGGCGAGCGATGGTGGTAGCGGTTCTGTTCTTGTTGGAGCCCTATCACCTCAAGTACTCCCTTTGGCTGATGTCGACGACGTTGTTCGTGACCGTGCTGCTGCTGGTGTGGCACACCTGGGAGCAGACCGTGCGTACCCGCCGGTGGGTATGGGTGGTGCCTCTTGGGGGACTGTGTGGAGTGCTCGTACTCGTCCGTCCCGTAAGCGTTCTGGTTCCAGTGGCGGTTTTCGTCGGTATGACAGTTGACATCTTACGCCGGTCGGGCGAGGGCACCTGCCCCACCACAGGTGGCTCGGGGCGTGCAGCATGGCTGGGACGTGTTCTGTTGCCGATCGTCTTTGCAGCCGCTTGCTTCGTCGTTGTTGGTTCGTGGATGCTGAGAAACTCCCGCGTTGCCGGAAATTTTGCCCTTTCCGATCAGGGAGGTGTTGTGCTTGCCTACTTCAAAGCCACGGAGGTAATCCTGTGGCGTGAAGGGCGAAGCCAAGATCGCTATCTGGAGACGACGCTTGACCCGGAGAGGGCCGACCACCCTCATCGGGTTTGGGAGCAGCTTGACGCTGAGCTGCGTGAGAGTTTGGGGCGCCTGCCGGGCGAGGAGCGAGCGACGTTGAGGTGGCAGAACCTCGCCCAGGGGATGAATACATCAGTCGACTCGTTCTTGGTCTCACGGGCTCTAGCCGCGATCGGTCGTTCGCATCTGACCCGATCACCGCTCAGTACAGCCGCATGCTGTTTGGTTCGTTGCGGCTCGATTTTGACGTTCCCTCTGTGCCTGGCGATCAAACCGCCCACCGGAGTAGACGTCAGCCGGGCAGGTGCGTTGGCTAAGGGCGTTGTTTATCTTCTTCTATGCGCCGCAGTCGTGTTGCGCCTCGCTCGTGGCAAGATCACGTTCGCGGGCGCCTTCTTTCCAATAGCCTGTACGCTCACACTGCTATTGGCGACGACACCGCAGCTCGACCCGCGGTTCCGTGTACCCATGATTCCGGTCCTGCTAGTGCTGGCGTTCCTGCCAGTTCGGGGGGAGGGCTCGCAGACCGGTGATTCCCCGCGCCACCAGTCGCACGCCGGCTGCCGAGACCCGCAGTAAAGAGGTCACTTCAGTGCCCTTCTCGGACTTCCGACAAACGGCACAGGGGCGATGTACGCGGTCGAGACACGGACCCCGCCTACCTCGGCCCTCGCGCGAGTCATGCGAGAAGTCTGGACGGGGCCGCGTGCCCAAACCCAGTTGAGGAGTCGCACCGATGAAAGCACCCATGCGGACAAAGCTCGTTCTGGCGCTCGTGGTCATCGTACCCATCGTGCTCTTGGCGTTGGCGGTGCCTCACGTGGCCGAATCCTTCGGTGGGTCCACCGTGGACCGATTCTACGCCGTCAAGGTTTCGCCGGTGAAGGGCCCCAACGTCCTACTGATCAGCGTGGACGCGCTTCGTGCCGATCACGTCGGACTGTATGGTTACCACCGTTCGACCACGCCACGCGTTGACGCGTTCTTTGGCAGGGGGCGGGTGTACGAACGGGCCTACGCAACCTCACCGAGCACTGGTCCCAGCGTGGTGTCCATCCTGACTGGTCTCTATCCACATCGTCATGGTGTGCGGGTGCTCTGTCAGCGGATTTCGCCAGATGTGGTTACCGTCGTGGATCACCTGCGCCGTGCGGGGTACGAGGCTGCGGCGGTGATATCGAACGCCGTGCTCGCCAATTCCGCTTCCGGTCTTGGCGACCGCTTCGACTATTACGACGACGATGTCGATGAACGAGAGCCCTTCCGCAAGGAGATGTTCGAGCGGTCCGCAGCCCGAACGACCGACGCTGCCATTCGCTGGCTGACAGAATCCCGGCACCCAGCAAAACCACATTTTCTCTGGGTACATTACATGGACCCGCACGGACCCTACCGGCCACCCGCGGACAAGCCGGTCGATTTCTCTCACGACACACCAAGGTGGATTGATCCCGAGCGGGTTCCGCTGTACTCGCGCGAGCCCGACCTCTACGACGGAAACGAGTACGTAGACCGTTACGACGAGGAGATCGCGTATGCCGATCGCGAGGTCGGGCGCTTGCTTGATGCCTATACCGAATGCGCGCTCACCAGCGATGCCTTGATCATTTTCACATCCGACCACGGCGAGAGCATGATGGAGCACGAGCATTGGTTCCGCCATGAACGCAACACCTATGAGGAGATGATCCGGGTGCCACTAGTCTTGCGCCATCCCGCGCTCAAAGCGGGTCGAGAATCAATCGCGGTGTCTACGGCGGACCTAGCTCCTACGATTCTGGAACTGGTTGGACTCGAAGTACCGAGCGGACTGGATGCGGTGAGCTTGCTGCCGAGCCCGCGGCAGCGCGATCTGCTGTGCGAGGGGCGTTCCGTGAAGCGGGGCCTGTGGCGCGGTCTGATCAGCGAAACACGAAAAACGTCAGCGCGACACGGCCGATCGAACGTCATCCGCGAGATCCGGGCGTTTGATCTGAGGACCGACCCGCGCGAATTGAATCCACTTGAGGTCTCCAATGCCGACCCCGCCTATCAGTTTCTGAACGCCCTGATCACCGGTGATCCCGATCCCGCTGGGATTCCACGTGCGTTTGACGAAGGTGAGCTCCCCAGCCCGAACGTCGCCCCGACAACCGATGCGAGAATGCTTCAGCGTTTGCGTCAGCTCGGTTACATTGATGATCCCTGAATTCGCCGCCTGGGAGGCCCCCACGTCTGACGCCACCTGCCGTCCGGGACCGGGCCATCCCATAGACGCACGTCCGGGTCTGTCGGGTTGAGGGGCCGACAACGCAAAATCGACTTGACCTCGCTCCCTTTGGGGCAGAAACTGTAGCCACTGGACCAGATGTCCCGTTTCGGTTGCGGAGATTTGACATGTCTCGGACAGAAGATTTTCACAAGGGGATGGTGATCCGGCACGAGGGAGAGTTGTACACCATCTTGGACTTCAACGTGGCCCAAACCGGCAAGCAAAAAGCCACCGTGCATGTCAAACTGAGAGCGATCAAGACAGGACACACTGGTGAGCGCACGCTGGACCAGCTCGGCAAGGTCGAAGAGGTACCCACCGAGATCCGTTCCATGCAGTACCTTTATGCGTCCGGCCAAGAACGGGTCTTCATGGACACCGAGACCTTTGAGCAATATCCGCTCACCGAGGACATGCTTGTTGATAGCGTGCCTTTTCTTGTCGAAGAAGAGCAATATCGAATCCTTCTGATCGATGGCCGTCCCGTGTCCCTGCAGCTTCCGCCGATCGTCGTGTTGGAAGTAGTTGATACCGCTCCCGTCGAGCATGCCGGCGGATCAACCAACGTGCACAAGGAAGCCAGGCTCAACAGCGGCATCACCGTGCAGGTCCCGCTATTCATCAAGAACGGAGACAAGATCAGGGTCAAAACCGACAACCGTGAGTACCAGGGAAAAGAGCATTGATGACAAATCTGTGGCATCCAACTGCTCTGAAATGCCAATCTTGTGACAGCTGATGCGGCGGAGTGGCTCAACGTGACGACTGTCCGCAACGCGCGCCGCTAGCGTGTCCGACCCTGAGGTTTCGCCTTTCCGCGCAGCTTCCTGCAATAAATATCGCGCGAGTTGGCCGGCGGTGTGACGTTTTGAAACTTGGCCTTCTCGAACAGTTGCGGGACTCCGGTCCAAGCGAAGGCGGCCGGGATCTCGCCACCCGCTCCAGACTTCGGACGGACGGGATAGGCTTCGAGATCCTTCGCACCTTCCTCGCCCGCAAGCTACACCGCCTCTTTCAGCAATGTGCCAGCGACACCATGGTGACGCCACTTCGCCGAGATAAAGAAGCAGACGACCGACCAGGTATGTTCATCCCAGTCGGTCGCCAGTGCTTTTGTGCGTTCAAGTCTTGGGAAATCGCCTCGTGGCCCGACGCAGCACCAGCCCACAGGTTCATCACCGGCAAACGCCAAGCACCCGCTCACCTTGCCTGCTGCCACAAGCCTCTTGAATGCCCGCTTGTTCTTTGCACCCTTGGACTGTTCCCAGAGCTTGCCCCCACGGGGCAACCGCCACCACATGCACCAGCATCCACCGCACGCACCATTCGTGCCGAATAGCCTCTCAATGTGAGGCCAATCTTCTGCACTCAATGGTCTGGCGGTAACACCCGCAGGCCGCTTACAACGCGATTGCTTATTCCGTGACATGAACCGACAGCCATTCTCACATGGGTAGGCGCTTTAGACCCCAACGTGCCTCCGCGCGCTCAGTCCTGGGAAAGCCGCAGCGCGGCGCGCACCACCACAACACGAATGTCAATCGCATTCGCCCTGGTTGCCGAATGGGCCCTGATCCTGGATGCGAGCGTTAGAGCCGCATCTGCTGAACCTCGGACCCCTTGGCTCGCCAAAGTCTCGACCAGTTACCGGTCATCCTCGGCCGGCGGCTGCTCTGGTTCTGACGGTGGCGCATCGTCCTCGGCGGGTGGCGCAGGCTGCGGTAGCAACCACAGGTGGATCAAATACGCCAGGAGTATCCCGCTAATGATGGAACCACCCCAGTCCGCTGACGTCATCTTATATTCTGTCAGCCGGAGGACGAGAAACCACGCGACCACGGCGAGAACCGCAACAACGACGAGAACTTTCCAAAAAATGCGACCTACAAATGGTAGTTTCCGATCCATGTGTGTATCGTAAGACGGCGCCGCGAAAACGGCAACCCTCGTGGATCCTGGCCATTTGCCTTGTCGGTTTGCGAGCCGATCGCCCTGCGACGTGGATTGGGCCCACCCCCGGGACTCCATGCTCTCAGAGCAACCGATGCCCGCTACGGCGGATGCCACCCCAATCATCAGGTGTCGTGCAGCGGGGTACTCCTCGGCGGGAGTCATCAGTGGCTCAAGCACTCAGGACGCGCCACCAATTCGAACAGATCAAGGAACCGACACCTGCCTAAGGATCGAATCCCAAGGCTTACCGAATCAGTCGTAGGCACCCTTTCCGGTCTTGTTCCGCCGATTCTGTGAAGATAATTACCTTCTCTGTCTGTCTTTGTCTGGTCATTCAGGACTCCAGCCCTGGTGCGGGTTGCAGAGCGGAAGCTGGGGATATGAGCCATCGCACGCACCGCGCTAGGGCAACTGACCCACAGAACCTGGATGTTTGGGCGTTCTCGCTCACGCATCATCGCGAGTGCGGTAGCGGACGACCGCTGGCGATGCGGCTTAGCGATCCATTGGCAGGCATGTTCCGGCAGCCGACGGCCCGGACGTGTGCTTCACAACTGGGATGGACTCGGGTTTGTCCGAAAACATCCGGAGGAGGTTGGCACTACAATTGCCACCCGGTATAATAACCGAGGAACACTGAGGTCCGGCTGTTGTCACGATGATCGGGCAGACGTGGCGCATCAGCCGGGCAAGGGCTGGGCCCGCGTTTGCGGGCTTCCGGTTGGATATAGATGAACTGGAGGGTTGATGGCAGTGAAATGCGCTGCCTGACTGGGAGAACTGGCGAGACCAGCGGGAGAAGAGCTCTTTCACTATCCTCTCTCCGGCCCGAACGCGAAAGAGCACCCGCTGGGCTCGCATTTAGCTTCGCGATAAGCGAGACCGACGGATAAACGGCTTTTCTCTTTCCTCTCTCCGGCCCGAACATGGAAAGGCCCCGTCGGTCTCGCGGTTTTTTTGCGCGGGCCGCGTCTGCACGAGATTGGGGATGGGCGATCCGGTCGTGCGTCGGGCGGTCTCTCGGCTACAATTCTTGCACGTGCCACGTGTCTCGGTGGTAAGCACACGGGAGATGCATCCCAATGAGAATCGCGCTCGCTCAGGTCAACTGTACGGTCGGTGATATTGACGGGAACACCGCCCTGATCCTCCAAGGATTGGCCCGGGCGGGTGAGGCTGGCGCGCATCTTGTCGTATTCCCGGAATTGGCTGTGTTCGGGTACCCGCCCAAGGACCTTCTGCTCCGCGAGGACTTGGTCGAAAGAAACGTCAAAGCCGTTGAGCGGATCGCCTCGCGTTGTAAGGACATCGCCGCGGTCGTGGGCTACGTTCAACCGGATTCGAGTGGACAGGGCCGAGGGTTGTACAACGCTGCGGCGGTCTGCCGGGACGGATCGGTGGCTGCAAGCTACGCCAAAATGCTGCTGCCGACCTACGACGTCTTTGACGAGACTCGGTACTTCTCGGCCGGGACGCGGGTGCAGACGTGCCCGGTGCCCAATGGCAAGGGTGAGCGGGTCGTCGGGCTGACGATCTGCGAGGACCTTTGGAACGACCATCAGTTCGAGGGGCGTCGGGTGTATGGCACTGATCCGGTTCAGCTCACCGCCTCAGCCGGGGCGCAGGTCTTGGTCAACATCTCGGCTTCTCCCTATCGGGTGGGAGTCCAAGAGGGGCGAGAGAAGCTCTTTGCCCAGCAGATTCGCAAACAAGGCGTGTTCTTGGTGTACGTCAATCAGGTCGGCGGACATGATGACCTCCTCTTCGATGGTGGGAGCCTGATCCTCGACAAAGCCGGGAACGTGCTCGCCCGAGCCAAAGCCTTCGAGGAAGACCTGCTTGTCGCCGATCTCGACCAGGCAGATGCGAATCGCGTCGAGGTTCATCCAAAGCGGATCGAGGGCATTCGCCGTGCACTCGTGCTGGGTATCCGGGACTACCTGCGAAAATGCGGTTTCAACTCCGTGGTCATCGGACTTTCCGGAGGTATCGACTCCGCCGTGACGGCCGCTCTGGCGGTCGAGGCCCTCGGGCCCGATCGCGTGCAGGGGGTGGCCATGCCTTCGCGGTATAGCAGCACGCACAGCGTCGAAGACGCCCAGCAGTTGGCGGACAACCTCGGGATCGACTTTACGATCATACCCATCGAACAAGCCCATCGAGCCGTGGAAGAAGCCGTAGCACCGGTCTTCGCCAAGTTCGCCGCCCGCGGCAGCGGTGTGGCTGAGGAGAACATCCAGGCCCGGATCCGCGGTAACATCCTCATGGCCCTTTCCAACAAAGCCGGTGCACTGCTGCTTACGACGGGGAACAAGAGCGAATGGGCGGTCGGGTACTGTACGCTCTACGGAGACCTGTGCGGCGGGTTGGCTGTCCTCAGTGACGTTCCCAAGACAGTTGTGTATGCACTCTCACGACACATCAACGCCACGACCTCGTCACCTTGCATTCCCGTGCGAACGATCGACAAGCCGCCCTCGGCTGAGCTCCGCATGAACCAGCTCGATCAAGACACCCTGCCGCCCTACGACATTCTCGATCCCATCCTCGAACACTATGTCGAGCAGGAAGCCTCGGTCGACGAGATCGTGGCATTCGGTTTCGACCGGGCGATCGTGCAGCGGGTCGCCACCTTGGTCGACCGCGCCGAGTTCAAGCGCAAACAAGCTCCCGTCGGCCTCAAAGTCACCTCCCGCGCCTTCGGCACCGGCAGGCGTATGCCCATCGCGGCGAAGTACCACTGAGCGCTGAGCCGCGCGCTTCAGCCCGCGCGGACGCTGCTGCCTTGCTCCCCTGCTTCACAAGGGGGGGTTCGGGGAGGTTCCTGCGGCGAAGCAGACCGCGCTGAATCCCCCCCGTCCGAACGCCGGAACGTCGACCCTGGTAAGAGGGCAAGCTGAGAGCGGCGAGTAGGATGGGATCGTCCACGGAGCCCCGACGGATCGGGAACTCGTGCCACCCCGGCCCTGGGTCCGTTCGGGTTCGTTCTCTGGGCGCACCGGCGTTTTTGATAGCGCCAGGGCGGAAAACTGGCTTCGTTTCGTATACTTTTTGGT
>CAYOQG010000078.1:0-19208 GCA_964405925.1 uncultured Phycisphaeraceae bacterium
TCATAGTCTCCAATGTTCCTGGCACTCTATGGATAAGCGGAGACATCACATCGGTCGTTCCTGAGCCCGCGACGCTCGCCCTACTTGCAGTAGGCTGGTCGATTACTATGGGGACCCGCTGCCGATCCCCCAGACGCCGCTGAGACCTCGTCGCAGCGTAAACGTCGTCGAGTACACCTTCGCCCTCGGCGACACGAACGGTGACGGCCTCGTCAACCTGGCTGACATCGCCGAATTCCAACGCTGCTTCGGCCAAACCGATCTTGCCGGTCCCTGCCTCGCTCTCGATCTGCTTCCCGACAGCATGATCGACCTCGACGATCTGGCCGCGGTGCTACCACGCCTCACTGGACCATAGCGTCTCTCCCGACCGCACCCGCGCCCTTTGCCATCGCATCAATCCCCAATCCCCAATCGTCAATCTCTGATCCCTGTTCCCCGCTCCCCGCTCCCTGTTCCCTCTTCCCGGCTTCCCCTTCATCCTTGATCTCTCATCCTTCATCCTTCCAGCGATCACCCATGACGTTCTTTCACCGGCGATGCGCCCGGACAGCCATCGCCGCCACGGAGAAAGCGAACCGAAACGCGAAAAAAAAGTTGCAAAACGAAGCCAAAAAACAGCACTGGCGCTATCGAAAACGCGGTTTCGCCTTTGAAAACAAACCCAATCGAACCCATCTTTCTCACATGGGTGAGGGACGAACTGCACGGGTGCCCCGTTCATCCCGGCGACTCATTGGTTCCCAACAGCCATTTCCCTGGCTCACCGGGATGGGCGCAGGACGGACTGCGCTTCTCAGCGCGACCCTACACAATACCCGCATACTGATCCAAAGCATCCGGGTTAGCCAGGGCGTCTCGGTTTTCCACCGGCTCCCCATGGATCATGTTGGTGACCGCAAGCTCCACCTTCTTCCCACTGATGGTGTAGGGAATGGCTGTCACCTGCTTGATGTGTTTCGGTACGTGCCGCTTGGTGGCACCGGAGGCGATCCGCGTCTTGATCTTGTTGACCAGAGCGTCGTCGAGCGAAAGGCCCTCGCGGAGCACGACGAACAGACAGATGTCGACGTCAGCCTCTTCGGTTCTCTTTCCGACAACCACACTGTCGACGATTTCGTCTATGGCTTCCACCTGGCGGTAGATTTCCGCGGTCCCGATCCGCACGCCGCCGGGGTTCAGCGTCGCATCGGATCGGCCGTAGACGATCACGCTGCCCCGATCGGTGATCTCGATGAAATCCCCGTGCCGCCAGATACCGGGGTAATGCTCGAAGTAGGCTTTGCTGTATTTTTCGTTGTTGACGTCGTTCCAAAAACCCGTCGGCTGCGATGGGAAGGGGGCGCAGCAGACGAGCTCCCCTTTCTCACCGACCACTGCTTTGCCGCTGGCGTCGAACGCCCGGACGTCCATTCCCAATCCCGTGCACTGAATCTCGCCGGCATACACGGGGAGGATGGGGTTGCCGAGCATGAAGCAACTGATGATATCCGTCCCACCGCTGATACTCGACAGTTGCAGGTCGCCCTTGACATTGTCATATACCCATTGGAAGTTCTCGACGGTCAGTGGAGACCCCGTCGAAAGCACGGCCCGCAACCGCGTAAGATCATGGTCCTTGCCTGGTCGGAGGTTGGCCTTCTCGCACGCGGAGATGAACTTGGGGCTGGTGCCGAACACGGTGATACCCATCCGCTCAGCCATCTGCCAGAGGTGATCGCCGGATGGATGAAACGGGTTCCCCTCATAGAGTACGACCGTGGCTCCGACACCCAGCGAGCTGATCAGCCAGTTCCACATCATCCACCCACACGTCGTGAAGTAGAAGATGGTGTCCTCTCTTGTGAGGTCGCAGTGAAGCATCAGCTCCTTCATGTGCTGGAGCAGCGTTCCACCCGCCCCGTGGACGATGCACTTGGGCACCCCCGTCGTTCCAGACGAGTACATGATGTACAAGGGGTGATCGAACGGGAGCGACTCGAACACGCACTCGTCGGAGTCACCCACGAGGTCGTCCCACATCACCGCCTTCGGCAAGCTCGAAATATCCGGTCGTTCCTCCATGAATGGAACGATGACCACCGTCTCGATACTTGGGAGTCTCTCGATGATCCCGCGCACCCGTTCCAATGAGTCGACCGGTCTGCCGTTATAGGAATAGCCATCCGCTGCAACCAGCAGCTTCGGTTCGATCTGGCCGAACCGATCGAAGACACCGTCAATGCCGAAGTCCGGCGAGCATGACGACCAGATGGCGCCGATACTGGCGGCAGCCAACATGGCGATCACCGTTTCCGGAACGTTGGGCATGAACGCACCCACACGATCACCGCACCGCACGCCCGCGGTTCGCATTCCGGCAGCCAGGCGGGCCACGTCATGACGAAGCTGTCGATAGGTGATCGATCGCGTCCGTCCCAGCTCGTCCTCGGCCCCGAGAGCCACACGGTTGTCATCAAATCGCAGAAGATGGGCGGCGAAGTTCAGCTCCATACCCGGGAACCACTTCGTGCCCAACATACCCTCACCAACGGTCACGGCGGTCACCTGCTTCGTTGGCTGAATCTTGGCGAAATCAAGCATATCTCGCCAAAACCGACCGCGATCTCTGATCGACCAGCCGTGCAGAGCGGGCCAGGTCGGCTCAAACCCGTACGCGCGTGCTACCTTCTTTATGAATGCGTACATCTGCGTCCGGTTGATCTGCTCGTCAGTTGGCTGCCAGAGCAGCAGGGATTCCTTCGTCATCATCCACCACCATGCGTCAACACGTAATCCCCGGTCCGTTTGCCAGGCCTCAAGCTCCAGCCTGTTTTGAGCTCGAGGGTCCAGCCGTCGCCCTTGATGGGTTGTGTGGTCGCGTCCTTCGGCGCGACGACGCGCGCCTCAGACCAGTCCGGTTTGAGCAGCGCACCGTTCGTCACCGTCAGCATTCCCCAGGTGTCAGTCAGCATCATCGTGGGGTAGACGGTTCCGAGATCACCAAGGGGTTGAAGGTTACCCGGGTTGAACTGAACATTCGGACTTGTAAGAGCGATGATCAGAACGGGACCCTCGACAAACCGTGCCCGGTCGCGGGCGACACGCTCCTGCCGGGCTGTCTCCCGCTTCGCCTCGTCAATCATGAGCTGCTTACCATCGTATCGTTCCGCACGCGTCGCAGCTTCGTCTTCGAGTGCCGTCGGAAGGTCAATGGAATACGCCGTAAACAACAGATCACCGAGGTCGCTGGTCATACTCAGCCCTTTGTGCCAGTCAATATGGGCATCGTCAAGCAAAAGCCCGTAGGCTGGCCCAGACGCATACGCGAACGAACGCACGTAAGTGTCTTTCTTTGCACCGTCGGCCAACCCAGCTACCGCATCCGCTATCGCCTCACGATCCGAGTTGGTCGAGAGTTTAATCCCGGTGTACTCAGCCAGTCCCTCATCAAGTTCGAGAGACCGCTCATCGGCTGTAGCCGTCGGGCACAACGATCGTCGCCGGGCTCGATACACAAGTGCATCTTCGATGGCACTACGCCGGATTTTGCCTTCGCCTTGCAGGGCCGCTGCCAGGGCCCGCCATTCGAGCTGCAGCAAGATGCGCCCATCGCGTGTGTCCAGGTGAGCGTTAGGAGAGTCGGAGCCCGGCAAGCTGAGATCACTTCGTTCAGAGCTAAAGAGCTGAGGCTCCACCCCGTGCCACAGCTCGTGGGCCATCAGTCGGTTCCGGGCACGCCGATCCTGAGGCAGAGGCCAGATCATCATGGACCACCTGGTGCCAGCCCAATTCACGACGGTGTTTGCGATGACTCGATCCGTAGGGAAGTGACCGATGAAGACACCGTCCCGCTCTTGAAGAACACCGTCCTGATCAGCCTGGTTTGTGACGACGGCCCGACTCTGAGGGTCAACGAACAGCATCGGACCCGCAAGGTTGACACCCCAAAGCTTCCCGCCGTCTGCCTCGCACATGGTCCGCGCATCCCGGAAATACTGTCTCGCCAAGTTGGTGTCGATCGGAGGCCCCTGATCTTCGCCGAACGCAGGTGCACAGATCGGGATGATGGTGCAGAGGATCGCGAGGACACCATGGTGTAGTCTTATACTCAAGTTTGGGCTTTTCATGCCAAGAACTCCATGGGTTCAGCGTAGAGTCAACCAGAGTATGTTAACAAAAACCAAGCTGCGCACAGCGCCCGTTCGGACCCATCGCCTCCCGGTTTTTGACGGACGGCACGCGACAAACCTGTCAGCCCCTGGCCGCTTGTCTCCAGCCCGTCCCGGAGGGAATGTTGGAAGGTCGCGCCTCACGAGCGAAGCGTGGTCGGTCCCGAGAGCCGCGATGGGTTGCGGCGCTGGAAGCGTTGGGGCCCTGCCGTTATCTGCTCCAGATCTCCACCCAACCGATGCAGGATCGGCCGACACTCTTTTACGAGGTGATCGAGCGTCACGGCTCCCGTGGCTTCGGCGTCGGCAACTTCAAAGCCCTCTTCATCTCGCACGAACGGGAACAGGAACGCCGCGGAAATCTCTGCCCCAGGACTAATGCACCCCGCAATCCGAATCTGTCGTGGTTTCGGACAGAGGTCGGTCGTCTATGCGGAATGCCCCTGGGACCCACACCGTCCCCCGGGCAGAATCGGTGAGTGGTTCGTGGGCCGCGCGTGGGGTATGATCCATGCTAGCGCGGTCTTCGTCAGTCTTGTATAGATCAGGCATAAGGCGTGGGTTATTGTGGACCCGTCCTCCAGTTCATAGGAGTCGCTGCCATGTCGAAAGACGCCATTCTCGACCAGTTTAAAGTGTTTTCGCTCGGCACGGGAGGAATAGGGAGCTGGCTGACCAACGAGACAGACGGCGAGGTGTTTACCCGGCTTGCACGTATCGACTCAGACCCGGTACGCAAGGTGCAGCTAAACCAACTGCTCGTGCTTGGAGGTGAAGCGCCGGTCTCGGACGATTTCTTCCGTTATTACTGGTTAGCGGTTCCAGACAAGCATCCGTACCCGGTCGACGGACTGCCCGGTTTCGAGAAGGCTTGGTCGGAGTCATCGGCGATCAGGTCACTTAACCACCTGCACTGGGGGCTATACCGCATCTACACGGATGCTCTGCTATACTTTGGGAACGTGCGTACGGGGTTTCGAACCCTTAGGTCTATGGACGCGACCGAACTTGGAGCCTTCTTCGACCAGCGCCGGTTCGATACGTCGGTGATAAAAAACCGTGGCCCCGCGCTCAGGCTGAAGCCGATCCCTAAGGACGATCGTTATCTGATCTCTGAGATGGCCTGCAAGTCTTATGGTGACCGCCCCGATACCCCGGGCGAAATGCAGAAAGCGTTGCTAGAGGCCCTGCATATTCACCGGGACCAGCGCGGGGGCGCCATCACGATTCGCCAGTTGCTCGAAGGAGAAATACCCTCTCGGTACAGTGACCAGCAGGAAGAATTTGTCTTCTCTGCTGATGACGTCCTTGACGAACGGGTTGAGTCAGACGCGGATCTCGAAGACAAGTACGCCCGTATTGCGAAGAAGTTCTTCGGTGCCAGAGAGTCTGCACTGGTCAACACACGATACTATCTGTCAATGGTGAGCGATCTTGATGTTTACGTTGCGACGAGTATGCGGACTCGCAAGGACTTCCGTGATATGGCGGATGCTTGCGACAAGATCTTCTCGGACCCGAGGCTGAGAGACCTGCAGCTTCGCTACTTCGATCCGACCCTCAGTGCCGCGACCGGACATGAAGACAAGGGATTGATTGAATGCCTCATGGTGAAGTGTGCCAAGGTGCTCGTCTACTGTGCAGGCAAAGGCGAGAGCTACGGAAAGGACGCCGAGGCAGCGATGGCTCTCAGCCTCGGTAAGCCGGTCATCTTCTACTGCGATCACGAGCAAAAGCATAGATTCTACCGGGATGTACATCCCTTGAGCCGTCTCATCGACTTCGAGACGGGTGTGGCAGTGGGCGCCATGGTAACAGACTCATTGGAGCAGGTCTCGGAGCTTCTCTATCGAATCTTCGAGAACAGAATGGGGTACCGGCTCGAGCAGCCAAAACCTGGGTATCTCAGGCTTAAAGAGGAACTGACGGACGCGGTAGTCCGCCTGCAAACGAATGACCGACTGCTCACAGAAACCTTCTGGAATCACTATCACAATCGTTAAGGCGGTCGCGTGCCCCCGCTCTGGGCCCCAGCGCTAGATTTGCTCTCCGTCAAGCGGGATCAACAATGTAACGAGCCCGCGTGCGCATCTGCGTGGGTGGCGGGTTATTCAGGCCCTTCTTTCGGATTGGGCCCAATCCGACCGTGTTATCCCGTCGCACCGCCGCGGACGAAGTCGGAGGTGCAGCAACCTTTGTCCGCGTCGGAGCTGTGGCGTCGCTTCTGGTGCCTGGTTGGCAAGCCGGCTTGGAGGACTTTCGCGATTTCGTCGGCGGAGTAGCCTCGTTCGAGCATCTTGAGCTTGAGGCCCACTTCGGCTTCGGCGATCCGGACCCGTCTCCACTGAACAGCCAGGACCCAGATCACGATCATAATCGCGATCGCGACCCAGATGATTACCACAGGGAAGACGTCGTTATTGACGAACCTGTCCCAGTCGATTCCGCTCGCAACCTCTTGAGCAAGCATATCCATCGCGTTTCTCCGGCGTCCGCCCCCGCTTTTCGCTCAACCCGAGGCAGGGGATCAATCGCACACATCAACGTATTCGAGCCTCATCAAGGATTATTGCAACGTTGATTGATCGGTTTCGATGCACGTCGCAGAGAAGCGATCTTCCGCCCGGACCCATCCAGCCGCGAGCGGCCCCCGATGGCCTATCGCCGGTCCAGCCTGATCGGCCCTGTCGATCCACCCAGCTCGTGTGATAGTCCTTATCTTCGAGGCCGGCTGCAACACTCGTGACGCGGAAGGGCTTATAACTGTCACACATGACCGCTAATTCGCTCGTCCGCTTCATCCCGATTGAATTCTCATACGTCCCGGGATGTGGACCATGCGGGATACCCTGCGGATGCAAGCTCATCGACTCCCGATCGATCCCTCTTCGCGACGTGAAGTTGCCCTCCACGTAGTACATGATCTCGTCCATGTCCACGCTCGCATGACCGTAAGGGCAGGGGATCGCCCTCTCATGGAAGTCGACCATCCGCGGGACGAAAGAACAGATCACGAAGCCGTCACCGGCGAACGTCGTGTGAATCGTCGGTGGCTGATGCACCATGCCAGTGATCGGTTGAAAATCGTGGATATTGAATGCCAACGGATACACACATCCGTCCCAGCCCACCACATCGAATGGAAAGTGGTTGTAGCGGTGAACAGTCAATCGGTCGGACATCTTGACAACCAGTTCGTACAGCGGCTCACCGTGCTTTTGCCGATCGAATATCAACAGGTCAGTGGGTGGCCTGAAATCACGATGGGAATAGGGCGCGTAGTCGGTGAGCTGACCGAATCTGTTGCGGTATCGCCCCGGGATGGCCAGGCGTGGTCGACCCTCGAAGACCAAAAGTGTCCCACGGTTGGCATCCAGATGGATGCGATAGGGCGTTGATTTAGGGATGAGCAAATAGTCGTGCCGGCGAAACGGGAGAATTCCGTAGACGGTCTCAAGATGACCAGCACCCGAAGTCACGAAATAGAGCTCGTCACCGTCGCCGTTTGAAAAAAACCGATGTGCCGGTTCGTTCGGCTTACCGACACCGACGTGCACGTCATGGTTAACGAACAGCGTTCGCCGGCCAGTCAGGAAATCGCCCGTTGGTTTGAGGTTTTGCGAGCGAACATGTCGCCGGTGAAGCGCTTGTTCGCCGACGATATCCGCTGGACAGAAGCCGGGTAACGCGTAATCGTCGACTGCGAACTCATCCGTCGGCGGTGTGCGGAAATACAGGATCGTAAACGGCCCGTTAAACCCCTCACGTGTGACGCACTGTTCCATGAGCAGCTTGCCGCCCTCGCCGTAGAAGGTCGTATGCGGCTTCGGGGGGACCTGGCCGAGTGTATGTCGGTGTAGCATCGTCTCGCAACACTCCTATCTACTTGGACCTGCGTCCAGGAACGATCTCGAGTCTTCCTCGTTAGCGTTCGGCTCGCCATATGGTAAAGGCTGCTGTGGGTCACCGGGTCGGGCCTGACAGTATACGTGGCAACGCACCTCGTCTCCTGGCTGCCAGAGGGACGTGGATTGAGCCTTTGTGCTCGAAGGGGTTTCGACCAAGTCCGGCCGGCGTCAACCGGGTTCGCTTCATCGTTCTAATGCTACACCCGGGTTGGCACGGGGGCGTTCGCCGTTGCCTACCGAAACACTCCTGCTCTTTGTTGCACCTTCAGATCGAGAGCCTGCCGGATCTGGTCGAAAATGTACCTGCGATCGCCCAGGCTACTCTTATCAATGAATGTCCAAGCACCGGACTCCAGGGCTTGGGCAGCCAGTGTCTGGTCACGGCATGCGCTGATCAGGATCACAGGCAACATGGCGCCCTGTGCATTGAGGTGCTCGAGGACGCTCAGACCGTTCATACCGGGGAGCTCGTAGTCGAGAATCAGACATCCACGGGCTGTCGGATCGAAGGCGGCAAGGAAGTCTGCTGGCGTCTCGAAGGTCTCAACTCGCCAAGCGCTGGGTTGAAGATAGACTTGGAATAGTTCTCGGACCGCTGGGTCGTCGTCGACGACAAAAACAGTAGGCTCCGGGGACATCTGTTCACCTCATTCCCGCAATTGCTTCACCCAATAAGCGCAGCACCAGCGCGCACCTAGGAGTTTGATGGCGAAGAGTCGACGAGCGTTGACGGGGGAGCTTGGTTTTTTTTCGCATTTGAAGCGAGTTCGCGCAAAACCTGTCTGGGAAGGCGTCCGGTTTGGCCTGGACAGTGCGGCTTCGCGCCCACGGCTGAAGTTTTGGTCGCGACGTCTACCTTTGAGGGTACCATATGCGGCGGTCTGCATGTGCGGACACCCCACTTGTGGGCATCAAGAAGATCCAATTATTCCGGTGGCTACAAGGACTGGCTACGGCGCCGAGACCGCGTAATATCTTTGTGGTGGGGTCGCTTTTCGGGGACGACCTCGATGGCCACCGGTCACCTCGCCGATCTGCGCATGAGAGACGCGGCGGCAGCTTGACCCGTCTATCTGACGTATGGTGCGTGGGGCACACGGTGCCTGTCAATGTCAAATGTAAGCAGACCGCGCATGGCCCTCGGCGGGCTGCACGTGCGGCAAGACGGGCATACCGGCCAAGATGCTGGACGAAGTTGAGGCTCAGCGCGGCGAAGGACGCGTCGACAGCAGTATTCTGGAATCAGCCTGCTGTTGCCAGAGAGGGAGACGACCGCCGAGTTCGTTAGACGGAGGTGTAGGGGATGCGCCGTCACGAGAAGCAGGGACCTTTAGGATCAAACGGCAAGGCAGACCTGCCGAAGGATATCCGGTTGATTCAGCAGTTGATTGCCAAGCATGAACGGACGATCCGTGATTTCATTGTCCGGCGTTCCGGTCCCCAGGTGCTCAAGCGGGGGACGGCCGACGACATGTTTCAAGAAACCGTCGCCGCCGCCTGCGCCAGCGCTCGAACCTTCGAGTTTCGCGGCGACGGCAGCTTCGTGGCCTGGATTTCGACAATCGCCCGTCGTGTCATAGCCCGCTACGCAGCGGGAGTAGGGCGGGAACCACACACCTTCCGGATTAAGGGGCCGGAGTCCACCGGCGTGGGCGTCTACGAAGCAGAGCTCACGCCGAGAGGTCGAACACCGTCGAGTCTTGTCGCATCCCGGGAGCGCAGAGCCGCGCTTCTCGAAGCGATTCGCAATCTTTCCCCGGAGTATCGTCGGGTCCTCACGCTCTACAAGATCGAAGAGAGATCTCTTGACGAAGTCGCGGAAATCACCGGTCGGGAGAAGACAGCTACATGTCACCTTATAGCCCGCGCCATCAGGAAGCTTCGCGAGACGTTGGTGGATGATGAGCACACCCGAACGGCATGAGCAAAGCTTGGGTGCAGCGATCGAGGACTATCTGACCCGGCTCGAGAACGGGGAGAAACCCGATACCGGCGAATACCTGGCTCGCTATCCAGAATGTGCCGACGGCTTGAAGCGTTTCTTCAACGACCTCGCGTTCGTCGACGACAAGTTCGCCCAGCAGAAGGCCGCGTCGCGAGACAGCGGTCTCGGGCTGTGGTTTGTACAGAATAGACCCTTCAGAGGATGGGAGGCCGACGCCGATTCTATCCGCGCAGACCTGCCACGCATCCGTGGTTTCCACGTGTTGGAGGAATTGGGCGGGGGTAGCCAGGGGGTCGTCTATAAAGCGGTCCAGCTCGGCACCAAAAGAATGGTGGCCTTGAAAATCATCCGGGAGGGCGCCTTCGCCACCCGAGCTGAGCGTCGACGCTTCGAGAACGAGGTCGAGCTTGCATCTCGACTGAGCCATCCGAACATCGTCGCTGTCTATTCATGTGGACAGGACGCTGGCCGCGACTACTACGCGATGGAGTTCGTCCAAGGCCAGCCTCTGGATGTCTACTTGGCGACGAAAACGTTGGACATCCCCGCGACACTCGAATTGTTCCTTCAGATTTGCGAGGCCGTTGGATGTGCACACCGTCACGGTATCATACATCGCGACCTCAAACCATCGAACGTCATTGTCGATCCTTTGGACAGGGCCCGGATCGTCGACTTCGGATTGGCCAAGTCGAGACTTCAGGGGATGGAGACGAGTCACGTCGCCGCGACACAGGTGGGTGAGTTCGCCGGCACCTGGTACTATGCTTCGCCAGAACAAGCGAGAAAAGACCCGGGACTGGTTGACGTTCGTACGGACGTGTACGCCCTCGGGGTGATTCTGTATGAGATGCTGACCGATTGTCTGCCCTATCCGATTCGCGATGAGTCAAGAGACACCATCGCCAGGCACATTCTCGAGACCCCACCACCACGACCCTCGACGATCCGTCGTGAGGTGGATGATGAGCTGGACACCATCGTCCTTCGGGCCTTGTCTAAGGAGGTGGAGCGTCGCTATCAATCCGTGGCTGCCCTGGGCGAAGATGTACGACGTTACATGGCCGGCGAAGCCATCGAAGCCAAGGGTGATAGCTCCTGGTACGTCCTCCGCAAGTTCGTGGCCCGTCACAGGTGGCAAGTTAGTGCCCTAATAGTGTCATTAACTGTGCTGCTGGCCTTCACGGTGACCATCTCCATCCTCTACTCTAAAGCCGTCACAGCCAGAGCGACGACCGAGGTCCGCAGCCAAGTCGTCCGCCACTCGCAACGGTACATCATGGAGCGACTGGATGAGTACAACTGGGCGATGAACAGGCTCACCGAGATCGCCGCCGCTCACCCGGATTTGGCGGAGGTTCGAGCGCTTAAGAAAAACGTCTTGGGACACCCGGACACCCTGATCGATCCGATTGTAGACGACATGCCCGAGGGGCTGTTCGAAGCAGTCCTTAACACGAACCATCCCGAGCATGGTGCGGCCGTTCAATGGCTTGATCGGCATGAACGCGAGCTGTCTGAGATTGAGCAACTCACGCGCAACACGCGATTCGTTTTTGAATTGACCCCCACGTCCAGCACTGGGTTCGCGTTAACAAGCGACCCCGGTCCTTTGGGACGCACAGTCAAGCTGTGTGAAGCTCTGTCTGCCCAGGCATCGCACCTTTGCCGCAGAGGGAACCATGCAGCAGCGGTAGCCCACTTGGAGGCCGCCCGTTCCCTCGCATTGGACCTTGCAGACGGACGCATGTTCTTTCACAAGGTCGTATCCATTCGCGGTCGGGCTCGGACGTACGATGCCATTGTTCGTGTGTTCTCCGAGCTTGCTCCTGAATCTGTGCATATCGACCGGTATGTTGCGTGGGCGTTTCGTGATCCTCCTCTGGCGGCGTACCGGCCCGCGCTGTTGGCTGCACGGCACAACCGGTCCCAGTTGGTCGAAGCAGCTTCCTGCGGAAGAAGCATTGGGGGCCCCGGGTTTGTTGACTTGGATGCTCTCGATCGGCACAGTCTGGGGCTTTACGGGATTGTTGAGGCATTGACCCCAGAGCTACGAACCCTGGCGCACTCGCTCAGACCTGAGCAAATGCTCGAGGCATTGGACTCGTACATGTGCGAGGTGGAAGAATGGGACGATGTCCCTCTCGACGTTCTCAAGGAACGTGCGGCAGCCGTGTCGGCGAAGCTCCGAACGCACCCTGCGTTGCCCCTGTGTGAACCCTTACTATCAAGCTACTTCGATGCGTACATGATGCGCGGGCGCGTTCGTGCCAAGCGCGCCGCCACGATCTTAGCAGCGCACGTGTGCCAACACCGGGCCGCAACCGGCCAGTGGCCGGACGCACTCGATGACGCTCTCCCTCAGGACGCCGGCGTAGATACGCTTGACCCTTACCTCGGTGTCCCCTTCGGGTACACGCCGCGCGACGGGATTCCGCATCTCTATTCACTGAATGAAGACTATACCGACAATGACGCGAAGGTTGGCGCGTGGGGGGACCCGGGAACCGATGTTGTCTTCTTTGTAGGTCGTCGCGATTAGCCCCCGCGCCTGCGAATGTATATCCTTCGGTTCGATCTCTATCACCGCCCGGTTGATCGCTCAGGTCGTAAAGCGACCTGGCGCTCGCGCGCGGGGTTCTGAGTCGCAACGGAAATCACCGTGAGATCGGTCTATTCGACTGCGCTGGCCACCGCCGGTGACGGGCATGGGCATAACACCTTGTCAGTACCTTCAGGACACGTATCGGCATAAAGCTCGCAGAGCCCGTCAATCACACAGCACACGATCGAGTGACTGGGCGGCCCCTCGCCAACGGGAGACTCTATGGGAAGCGCGGACTCGCTGGACGAGTCGTCCGACGTTGCTGTGGCAACGACTTGTGTTTCCTCAAGTGCCATGCTATCGTCATACATCATTGCCTGGCCGAGCTCGGTGACCATGAACATTCCTGCAATCAGTAAGTAACTGTACATCTCTTTTCTCCTTATAACGCTGTGCCTAACGTGCGCACGTTCCGCATCTTAACAGTGCCAACATAATGACCGTTTTCCGCTGTTTTATGCAGGGGAATGTTGAGTGCGTGTAACGGAGGATAGTGCAAACTCGTGCGTGCTGAAGATACAGCACACATCCTACACCCGATTCGGTGTCCGGATTCTTTCTCGTTTGCGTGTGCAACTTACCGTCAGGTGTTTGTCACTTCGACGGAAGCTGCTTTGACCTCCGCTTCCACAAGACTAATGGGTCGCTTGCGCCTTCGATTGACGTGCGGTGGTGACAAAAACCGCGCGAGGGTGCCTCGTCCGTCTGGCAAGCTGGGTGGAATCCGTGACGGTAGGGCGAGAGCACGTCGAGCGTTCCAAGAACGCCAAATGACGGGAATCGTACTAAGAAGACGGAATTCTTCGCCTTTGAGGCAACTCGGCCGACCTTTAAGGTGCCAATTTGTTTTGTCCCTAAGCCCAGTGGGAACACGCCAAGCCAGCGGCACTGTCGGTGACAAAATTGGCGTCACTGACTGGAAAGCGAGCGCTCCGCGGACCGCGTTTGACCCGTCCATCTGAGCGTATGCTCTGGATGATGCGGCAAAACCAATGCGTCTGACGAACTTGTCATCGGCCAACCCGCGGCGTCACCGAAGGACCACGGCCAAGATGTTTCGAGGCAGGGCGTCACCCTCTTTCCCGTCGCGGACAGCTTTGAACTGTTGCTGGAATTCGTGTATCCGACCGCAGGATCTCCAGGTTGAGGGTCGCTTCTTGGGCCATCTGATGGCGGTGATGTTGCGGTTGGGAGGTCGCAGGGCTGTGGGGGCCGATGGTCTTGAGCCCGGGGCGGCCCCTTTGATGGGATTCATGAGGTCGCACGGGCGTAGTCGGGCGACTGAGTAAGGTGTTAAGGCGCGCCGTAACCGGCCTTCAGATCGCCAGGGCGGAGTCCGTTGGATCGCTGAGCATTTCCGGCTGTATGAATAATTACGATAGGTTCAAGGATGTACGGAGGTATTGCTAGCATGGAAACTCAGCGCTCGTGGAGGTGTCAGGCCGATAGGCGTGGCCAGGCCTCTGGAATCGGGGGGCCGTGGCGGCGGCGGCCGTCGTGCACAGCGTGTCGCGGCGCAACTGCGTGTAAAACCACACGTTGGCCTGCCCGGCGTTTTGGCCATCAGTCCTGTCTGGAAGGCTCGTGCCACTTCGGCAGCGGGTATCGATCGGTCGGCCTGCGGCCGTAGAAAAGGTCGTCAGCCCAACGGGCCACATGTCGAGCGAGTGAGTTGCGACGGACCGCCGAACGGACCAGGTTGTGCAGCGGCGTGCTCGGGTGCGAGTAAGGGCAGACTTTCATGCATATCCCGCAGTCCGAGCCTTGCGAACGCCAGAAGCCGTAGCAGGCGTCTTGATCGGTCCGCCACTTTTCGACGCCGTTATGGATGCCTTTATCTCCGCTATCGACCGACGCGGACGGACAACAAACGGCGCACTTCTTGCAGATCTTGCAGAAATGTTGCACACCGAAATGAACCGGATGGTCTTGCAACAGAGATAAGGTGGTTGTGACGACTCCGAGTCTGACGCGTGGTCCGAACTTCGGCGTTATCAGCAGGCCAAGACGCCCGAGTTCGCCCAGCCCGGCGTCCACGGCGATCGGCCCGCACATGACGCGATAGTTGCCATCCACGTGGGCCCGAGCTTCGTAGCCGAGGAAGTGAATATATCGGGCGACAATCATTGCGATTGTGCCGACCTCGAAGTACTTGAGTGTTGTCTCTGTCGTGATTGCCCCGTCAGGTCCGTGTCGGACCATGTCATGACTCATCCCGACGGCGATAGCCACGGCGTGGGTATGATCGAGCTGGATGGGTTCGCCCCAAGGTCCGGGCGAACGCCCGATGTGACTATACACGTAGGGTGCGCTGAGCTTCGTCGTTCCGACCAGATCGGCTCCCAGGTATCGAGCGAAGCCTTTGACGCGTTGTGTGATATGCTCTGCTGATGCCTTGATGGGGGTACCGTCCAGCGCTTCCGGTTGCCACTCTATCTCGCGAGTGATGCGGTGGAGCACATCAGCCAGTGCCATCTGAAACGGGGAGGTGATGGGGTCGTAGCAGCGACAGCCGGGGCTTGCAAGCTGCGGCAGCGAGCGGACCTTGTCGTCGAACTCGCGCTTCTCGGGATGCGAGGCGTAGTAGGTGTCAAACTCGGGCGTGCCGGGTCGAAGCCGATAAAAACGATGAAAGATCGCGTCCCGCTCGTCCACGCGCTCTTGCTTGTCGACGATCCGCAGCCGCGGCGGCTTCTCAAGCGGCAAGACAAGCGCAAGCACGCCAGCCGCTCCCAACAACGTAATCGTCAACACCACCCGAGGCCGTGCCGAATACTCGACAGTGAGAAGCAAAGCCAGGACCACCAAAAGGGGAAGGAAGATCCCGAGCCCTCGCCACAGCGGCTTCCATCGGCGTTCGTGGATTGACGTGCCCGCAAACGCGACAGTCCCGGCTGCCAAGGCCGTGAAGAATACCCAACCACACAAGTAAACCACCGACTCCATCTCATGCTCCCGCTGTGACCGGCGGGCAGTGTAAGCGGGGTCAGGCCACGCGGCACGCACGCGCGAGGGCATCTTCCCGTGCAATCAGCATGACGGTTACATTGTTGGGTTTGGTTGGGTTGCGTCAAGGAAGCTTGGGAAAGGGGGATATGATGAAACGTTGAAACCTTTCGTTGGGACCCTGCGGAGGGAAGCACTCTGTCCGGCAAAGCTGGCCGGGACCTCGGGTTCGGAGACCGTCTATACGAAACAACAACGGATAGCGAAGCTGCCCACGGAAACATTCTGGGTCAGAGGGTGCGTGACACGTTCACGTAGCGAATCCATCGCATGACGAGCCGGATGCGTCAATCGCGCACGTCCGGATCCGTGGGAACCTTGGGGCGGGCAACCGCCCGGGGCCACCCGGCCAAAAGTCTTCATCCTGGGTTATGCGAGGCCAAACGTGTTTACCGTTTTCTGTCTCTGGTCTTGGGGCCAGAAGTGCGGGTCTTATCATCAAGCATACTCGCCAGGGTGACATTCTCGAGGGTTTCCCGAAGAAGGTCGCTCAATCGCTGCCAGAATCGGCGGGCTGCGCAAGAGCTCGACTTCTCACAGACCGCTTCATCCGTCACGCACTCGACGAGCGACGGCGGGCCCTCCAGCGTACGTAGAATCTCGTAGACAGTGATCTGATCGGGCGATCGGGTCAAGACAAACCCGCCGCCTGGGCCTCGGACACTGTGCACCAAACCGCCTGACTTCAACGATGCGAGCAAGTTCTGGAGGTACTTTTGGGACAATCCCTGCGTGTCGGCCAACGTCCGCGTCAGGACCAGGCCGTCGCCGTGACGCTGGGCCAGCTCGATCATCGCCCGGAGGCCGTATCGTACTCGTGTGGATACTCTCATAGCCCTGGTGTAAAAAGTCTACTAAACTGGTAGACTATCCCCGGTTTGGCAACGTATCAACAGGGTGTTCGCCGGTGCCCTGATTTGCCCCCTGTGGTGGGCGAGCGGCGATTTTCTCGGACTTGCGCAGGGTCGGCCATGGGCGATTTCGTTTACCTGGACAACAACGCCAGCACTCAACCGCTGGACAGCGTAGTCGAAGCGATGCTGTCCTGCCTGTGCACCGACTACGCCAACCCCTCAAGTGTCCATCGCTTCGGCCAGCAGGTCCGGCACAAGGTTGAGCAAGCCCGTACGCAGGTCGCCGGTCTGCTAAAAGCCGAGCCGAGGGAGATCATCTTCACAAGCTGTGGAACCGAGAGTGTTAACCTGGCGATCCGTGG
Organism: uncultured Phycisphaeraceae bacterium; assembly: GCA_964405925.1. GTDB lineage: Bacteria > Planctomycetota > Phycisphaerae > UBA1845 > UBA1845. The sequence goes on from CAYOQG010000078.1 coordinate 16,832, forward strand.
CACGCTGGCGGCTGATCGATCCAAGCGCCACCTGGTCACCTCCGCCGTTGAGCATAGCGCGGTGCATCGGTTGGCGGCTCAGCTCAGGCATGAAGGGTACCCCGTCGATGAAATCGGGGTCGATTCGAACGGAAGGCTGAACTTGGCTGAGCTGGAAGCCAAAGTGAACGAAGGCACCGCCCTCCTCTCAGTTATGCACGCCAACAATGAAACGGGTGTGCTGTTTGACATAGAGCGGATCTGCGAGATCGCGGCCGGTTGTGGTGTCCGTGTTCACATCGATGCTGTCCAGTCAGCCGGCAAGGTGCCGATAGATGTCAAGCGTTTGTCCGTAGATTTGCTGAGTCTATCGGCGCACAAGATGCACGGTCCAAAGGGTGTTGGTGCTTTATACGTTCGAAGGCGCACTCGCCTTGCTCCGCTCGCGGTCGGTGGTCGTCAAGAGCGTGATCTAAGGCCGGGAACTGAAAATGTGCCGGCCATCGTGGGCTTCGGCGTCGCGGCGGAGGAAGCCACGAGTCTGTTGCGGCAGGGGCTCGAGTCGGTTCGGACGTTGCGTGACGACTTCGAGGCACGGGTTTGCAGGGCGATTCCGATTGCCCAAGTCATTGGCGCTGGGGCGGATCGCATATGCAACACCAGCAACATCGGGTTCAAGAGGTTGCAGTCGGAGGCGATTCTGATTTTGCTTAGCGAGCGTGGTGTGTGTGCGTCGGCCGGCGCTGCGTGCAGCAGCGGCTCCCTTGAGCCCTCCCACGTACTCGGGGCGATGGGGGTTGACTCGCGGATCGCACATGGTGCGATCCGTTTTAGTCTCTCGCGTTTCACAACGGTGTCGGACATTGACCGGAGCGTCGAAATATTGACCGAGGTGATCGAGCGCTTGTCTTCGGCAGTTATGCGGCCTTCGTGACAGTTTCTTATCATGTTCGGGCGCGGCAGATGCTGCCTTTGCGGATCACAGCTCCAGCGGTTTAGACTAGGAATGCTTTGATATCGTGACAGAATGTTATCATAGCCAAGTGTGTATCGCGAGGCTTCTAAATCGCGCCTGGTGTTTCGTCCGTTCAATTTTGCCGGCGACGTTTATGGTACTGGTGGTGGGCTGTGTGGCCAATACACTGACCGAGAAGGAGATTTCGCGAGCGGTTGATGCTTGGCAGCGTCCGCAGGCACGGTACCAACGGGCGACGGGATAACCGCCGCCGGGCGTGTCGCCGGCCGCATCCGTTTGGAGGGACCCGCTGCGCGCCAGCGCGTGACCCTGCCTGACCGCCCGCTCACACCGTTAGAGGCGTGCGTGGGCGACGCCTTGATGCGTAAACGGCTGGTACTCGCCTCGACTGCCGGGGCTACGCTTCCATGAAGACGGCACTCTCACAAAATCATCACGGCAGGCGTTTTCCAAGGATGATCTGCTGCTGCAAGCTAAGCTGGATCAGGCTGAGCCCTATACATGTCCACTGACCGTCCGTCACGTCCGATGGGTATGGCTTCCGTTCCATACCCGTCTATCGGCAAAATCTACCCTTTTTAAACACGTTCTAAGACAAGCGGTTATCGACCGGACCCTAGATATACCAGATGGATACTACTTCAAATGGACTGGCAGTTATAAGCGAAACGTGCGAGCGAAGGAACGACTGAGTGCTTTGGTGCCACTGGTTCTGCTGATCAGCTTCGTTCTCATCTATCTCCAGTTCAAACGCGTTTCTTTGACGGTGGTGATCTTTCTGGCGATTCCGGTAGCATTCGCTGGAGGTCTCATCCTACTTCAATACTGGCCAGATGTCCAGAATGCACTTTACCTCGCGGGACTGATCGATCGCGGGTTTGAGGGAGACGCGATGTATTTGACTGTCGCCGTGTGGGTTGGGTTCATCGCCCTCTTCGGGATTGCCGTTGATGATGGTATTGTGATGGGGACGTACCTCACTCAGACATTCCGCCGGCGCAAAATCACCCGGCATGCGGAGATCAAGGAGCGGGTGGTCGAGGCTGGTGTCCGACGCATCCGACCATGCCTTATGACCACTTTCGCGACATCGGCTGCACTGATTCCCGTTCTTCTGTCGACAGGTCGTGGTAGTGATGTTATGGTGCCGATGGCCATTCCTGTGTTCGGCGGGATGGTTCTGGCGCTGGTCTCGATCTTTGTTGTGCCCGCTTGCTATTGTGGGATAAAGCAGTTCAAATGGCGTATGCGATGGTCGGACACCGATTTTTGAAGAGAATAGTCTTGATGAGGGAGTATAACCAATGTGTACTAGATTATTGAATCCACTTAGCCTCTTTCTGTTCTCGGCGGCTGTGCTTGCGGTCGTGTCGGGCTGCTCGAAAGAGGATGCGTCAGGGACAAAACCGGCACCGGCGAAGG
>CAYOQG010000079.1:0-19183 GCA_964405925.1 uncultured Phycisphaeraceae bacterium
TTGCGCGGACCCGGAAAACGGCGTTATCTCCAGGCTCGGGACCACTCTCGGGTGGTACACCTCTGCCTCTCACGGGTCCCTGCCCGCAAGACGGGCACGGTGCCGCCAAGAAATAGAGGTATGCTTCGGCCAGGGTGTGAGCCAAGAGTGGTTCGGCGGGCATGGGCGATTACCCGATCGTAGTATTGAGTTTAGCTGGAGCCTATCCGCCCTCGTTCTCTGAGGTTGCTGCCGGCTCGGCGGGCTCCGGCTCCGCATCTTCTGCTGTCCGCTCTTCAACTGGCGCCGCACCAGTGTCGGAGCCTGCACCCAGTGCCGCGCGGGCCGCCTCGGCGGCTTGGGCCGCCGCCTCGATCCGCGCCAGAATCGCTTCCGGTGGAGTCTGTCCGGATTGGAGTCCCTGCAGCCACTGGTCGTATGTCGCTACGGCGACGTCTATTACGGGTCGCAACGCCGCCAGCGTCTCGATCTGCGAGACCTCAATGTACCATTCCTCGTCTTCGTCGTTGACCACAAAGCGGTACGTCATACCGTCCCCACCGCCGCCAATCGTGGCCGTCACCTCCTTGTCACTGATCACCTTGATATGCTCGACGGTCAACTCCCCTCCGGATGCGCCTTGCAGTGTCGCAAATGCCTTCTCGATGCGCTGCTTGCCGTCAGGCATCTTCTCATCCAATCCCTCGCGCAAACCGGCGAGCTTTTCTTCAACCGCCGCCGCCGCTTCAAGCCAGGGCCGTAGCGTTTCGTGCTGCTCCTCGACGTAATAATCGAGTAGTTCGTCCGTCGTTCCGTCGGCGACGACCTCGTTGTATCCGGCAATGAGATCTCGAATCTCAGTCTCGATTTCATGGGTCTCGGTCTCTGCTTCAGCGTCGGAGTCGGGCGTAGAGCCGGGCTGGGCGTCGACAGTCGGCTCTCTGAAAGGCTGCCATTCGGCTTGACCTGCCGCCACGGCTGGATTCAGCCACTCGGAATCCGTCGGCAGCAAAGGCTGCCCGTTTGACCCCAGGTCGCGAGCGTAGGTGGGCGGCGGCTCGGTATCGCGGCAAGACGCAGCCAACAGCACCAAGCCCGAGAAGACCCCCAACAAGCCCACAAAACGGTCGATTCGGACCATCATCGACTCCTCACACGGCAATCTCGCGACGGCATTTACAAAATCACACAACGGCGCCGGTCAAACGTTCCGAAGACCCGACCGGGACCATCGCAACATCGTGGATGCAGACCTCAAAGCGAGGGAGCACGGGTCCTTGAAACCACTCGAAGCGTAATGTAGCCCTGCATTTAGGTCAACTTGGCGAGCTTTTGCGGGAGGGGAAGGTACCCCCCAATAGACGCCCCAACCACCCCGCCGACATCCTCCCGCAACGGTACCCACCATCAGCCCGAGCGGGCCAACGCCGGAACGACCGCAACGACGTTCGGTCCGGTCCTCTTTTCCGACAGAATTCCACAAGTCGGCGCTTTCCTCGATCAGGAGGGAAATGCTATCGTTGGAGGCACGGGGGCACACGACTAACAGACCGTCGCACGAGACCCGGGCGCTTGCAGCTGTGCCCGCGGCGGAGGCAGCCGGGGGTTGGATTGAACGTGACCAAGGCGGGCGCGTCCTGTCGCCGCACCGTTCTCGACGAAGTGCCAATGGACCTCCGTGAAGACCGAATGAATGAACAGACCAAGCCAAGCCGCGACCGTCCGGCCGGTGCGGTCGCTGTGTGGATTGGCTCCCCACCATCAAGACCCACCCCGAAGCGGCGAAGCTCCAGACAAGCTCGCGAGGGTCCTTATGACCTGAAAAGTGGCTCTGAAGCCGGAGTATGTGTTTCCCCGATGTCAAGTACGGTAAGCTCACGCAACGCACGTGACGATAAACGGACACGGAGGCTGTTCATTATGCACCACAGACTCGTCGGGTGTGTCGCGATCCTCGCTGCCGTTCTCCAGGTTGCCGATGGAAGGGCTGAATTGCCGCCCCTCATCCCTCGGGCCGTCCTGTTCGACAACCCGGACAAGGCAAGCCCTCGGATCTCGCTGGACGGGAAGCGTCTCACTTATCTCGCCCCTGACGAGGGCGTGCTGAACGTATGGGTGCGCACACTCGGCGAGAAAGACGACCGCCCGGTGACCAAGGATCGCAAGCACGGCGTCCGCACCTACTTCTGGGCACCAAACAGCAAGCAGATTCTCTACATCCAGGACCGTGATGGAGACGAAAACTGGCACCTCTTCAGCGTCGATCTCGAGACGAACACGGTCCGTGACTTGACACCGTTTGAGGACATCAAGGCCCGCGTCATTGCCGTCGACCCCAAGTTCCCGGACGAAATCCTCGTAGGCCTCAACAATCGGGACCCTCAGCTTTACGACGTGCACCGTCTCAACCTTGTAAGTGGTGAACTGAAGCTCGAGGCCGAAAACGAGCACGGCTTCGTCGGATGGCTCGCTGACCACGACCTGCAGGTGAGAATCGGAACGAAGCTCACCGACGTCGGAGGGTTCGAACTCTGGTTGCGAGAGAATCAAGGTTCCGCGTGGCGTACCATCAAAACGTGGGAACCTCAAGACGCCTTCAACAGTGACCCCATCAGCTTCACACCGGACGGCCTTGGACTGTACATCCTGAGCAGCACCGGTGCAAACACGAGTGAGCTTCGGGAGCTGGACTTGGCGACGGGCCGCGAGACCACACTTGCATCCGACCGGCAGTGCGACATCTACCAGCTATTCATCCACCCGATGACCCACGTGGTTCAAGCGGCTGCGGTCTACAAGGAACGAATCCACTGGAATGTGCTCGATCCATCGGTCAAGAAGGACTTCGCAGCCATTGATCGGATCCGGCGAGGTGACTTCTACATTCTGGACCGCGATCGTGATGACCAAAACTGGGTGATCGCGTTCACCGTTGATGACGGGCCGATCTACTATTACGCCTTTGACAGGGCAGCGAAGGAGGCAAGGTTCCTCTTCACCAACCGTTCGGCCCTGGAGAACTTGACACTGGCGAAAACCGCACCGATCGGCTTTCGCACCCGTGATGATCTCACGATCCATGGCTATTTGACGACGCCGCCGAACATCAGAGCCAGGAATCTGCCGATGGTTCTTCTCGTGCACGGTGGACCGTGGAGTCGCGACCGTTGGGGGTATAACGGCATCGTTCAGTGGCTTGCGAATCGCGGCTACGCCGTCTTGCAAGTCAACTTTCGGGGATCGACCGGTTATGGAAAGGCGTTTGTCAATGCCGGGAATCGAGAATGGGGTGGAAAGATCTACAACGACTTGGTCGACGGTGTGCGCTGGGCCATCAAGCGGCGGATCGCTGATCCCAAGCGCATCGCCATCTTCGGCAGCTCCTTTGGCGGATATGCCACGCTTGTGGGTCTGACCTCTACACCGGATCTGTTTTGCTGCGGAGTCGATATCTCCGGCTTTTGCAACGTATCCACCTGGATTCAAACCGTCCCACCAACCTGGAAACCCTATGAGCCGATCATCTGGGACCGTGTGGGCCACCCGGAAAAAGATGCCGAACTCCTGCGAGAACAGTCGCCATTGTACAAGGTCAACAGAATCACAAGACCCTTGCTCATCGCTCACGGTGTCAACGATCCGTACGTCAAGACCGAAGAGGTGCGACAGATGGTTGACGCGCTCAAACAGGCTGGCAAACCCGTCCAATACGTCGAATACCCCGACGAGGGACATGACTTGACTCGCCCGGAGAACCGCCTCGACTTCTATGCCAAGGCGGAGAAGTTCCTCGCCGATCACCTCGGTGGAAGGTTCGAGCAATAGCGGTTAAAGGCTGAATTGTGAATGCGGAAAGGAGCCCCTCCTCAGTCCGCATTGTCGATTCCCCTTTCGCCAACCTTCATTCAGCATTCCGCATTCACCGCTCTCCCCCCCTCGGCAACGTATGGAACAAAGCTAACGGAACCACATACAACCCCAGCGCTATCGCACCGGCAAACGTGTACCCCCAGGTCATGCCGATCGCGGTCGCGGTGGGAACCGCGACGACCGATGTAAACCCGTTGACACTCCAGGCCCAGGGGATCAGACCCGGGGCACCTCGCTCCAAACGGGCCAGCCCGGACGGCATCGGAAACCCCATCAGAAAGCCCAGCGGTGCGATCCCTGCCAGCGCGACGACGCAACGTACGGGGAAAGACAGCGATCCAACGGCACTCGCCAGCGGGTTTGTGATAATCAGCTCGACAAGACCCAATCCGATCAAGGCCGCCACGGCAACGTGTACCACATAGCTTTCCCACGCCCGAGATGGCGACCCAGTCGCGTCTCCATCACCACATCCGTTAGCGGGTAAGCGAGCTGCAGGTTCAGCCTTTGTTTTGAGAGGGCGACCCTGAAACCGCTGAACGGAAAGACTCCCAAGGCCCGAAAATAGAAGAAACCCGAAGATCGTAACACCTGCAGCCATCACCGGCTCACCGACGAGTCGCGTCGCCCGCGAAAGAAACGTCATCTCCAAAAACATGTAGGCAAGACCAATCGCCGCGAAGTAGCTGAAGGCGGACCCCCACCCTCTCATGCCCGAAGGAAAACGAAAGATGAGCAGGGGTAACCAGGTCAGCACAGCCGCGACGACGACGGTCACCACGATCGCGGTGACCACAAACAGAAGCGCCAACTCCGTTCGCGTCAACCACAGATCACCGAACGCTTCTTTGAATGCACCGATAGAACCCAACTTGCAGAAATTGTAGAAGAATGGACGATCGTCGGTCGCTGGGCGGATATCAAAAGCCCAGTCGTGGATAAAGTCTGTGGCTGTGGTCGAACCGAAGAGACGTTTGGCTCCAGCATAATACCAATCTCCCTCCTCGCCCGGTGGACACTCGAGCTGATCCGGGTGGTTGAGTTCGTCCGCCCGAATTCCGGAATACCACACGGGCGTCAGCTCGCGTTCGACGCATACTCGGCGAACGTCCTCAATCTCTCTGTCACTCCATGGCGTGGCCTTGACCATCGTGCAGACCGCCAGATAGTCTCGAACGACAACGATGTGACGGCTTGGATCAACGACACCAATGCGTCGCAACGCCATCGCCAGCGTGGCGAATAGCTTCAGATTATCTCGGGGCGGTGTTTGGATACCGCGAATGGCGACAAGAAGTCCGTGATCCGTAAGCCGACGGCAGGCAGCGGCAAGACCCTCTACCGTAACCAAGTGGTCTTCCGCCAGACCCCCAACACCACCAGAACCAGCAGCCAGAGACTCCAAGCTCACAAGCTGGATCAGATCGTACTGCTCAGACGAATATTCGATGACATCGCGTGGCTCCGCCGTCTGGGCAGCCACCATCGGCAGATCGATCACACTCCCACCGTAAGCGCGCAAAGGTCCACGAAGCAAAGCGACAATATTGGGGTCCGGTTGGACCACGTGGACTGCGACAGCGTGGTGGCGGGCAGCCAGCCAGACATTCGCACCTCCCCTCTCTCCCAAAAGCAGCACGCGAGGCCCGGAAGGCAGGAAAGCGTATGGAACCGCCATCAGCGTGTGCTCCATAACCTCTGCACGCTCGGCGACCTGTACCTCGAGGACCGATCCCGCCGCATGACCGTCTGAGAGCAAAAGCGAGATTGGTGGAGGTATCGCTCCCACAGAAAGAAAGGGTAAATCGTGGAACAGCTCACTGCGGTAGGCCTCGACGGTTGCCCTCGGGCTATACGCCGTCGCTACGCACTTGGCTTCCCCTTGTTGCTCGAGTCTATTCACCTGGGCGCCGTACTTGTAAGGATCCACTCGAATGTGAGGCCCGCCCATTGCCAGCGGGAAAGCCGCCACCGCGACACACAGCACCGATACGGCAAGCCGCACTCGCAGTCGAACGGAACGAACAGTCAGCGCCCCAAACAAGGCCAGCGCCCCCGCACACCACGGCAACCACGCAGGCGCAACAACGTACATGGCTATCGTGATGAGCGCCAACCCTACCGCGCTGCCGATTAGGTTCGCAGCGTAGACTCGCGCAACGTACCTCCCCGCCAACATAAGCGCCACACAGATGGCGGCAGCACCACCAAAGAATGGAATCGCCAGAACCGCCCAGTACAGCAACCACAACGAGACCTGCCGCCACAGCAACACAGGCGTGATGCGAGCTTCGACAGGGACGTGCTGGACCGCAGTCACACAAAGGGGCATGGATACCGCAGTAGCCAGCATGAGCACGAACAGTGACGTCTCACCATGCCGGAGAAAGAGACTACGAAGGAGCGTCAGCGCCGTCCCGCTGGCCCCGAACCCCAGTAGCGCGATGCTAATGACCAAAAAGGCAAAATGATGCCAACTGGCGACAAGCAGAACACGCATGAGCGACAGCTCAAACGCAAGCACACCCGCTGCCGCAAAGAACGCAACGTAGCCCAACCGCGCCGGGGAAGATGCAGAGTCCGAGGTCGTCACCGCTAACCACCCCCATCATTCCCGCGGGTCATCGGGACAAATCGCACGGGAAGGACGGTTCGTGAGTTGCGTTTGCCCTCCTGCGTCTTGGTGACGACAACAAGACGTTGGACTTCATACTGCCCACCGATCGGAATGACAATCCGACCACCCGGCTTGAGCTGCTCCCACAACGGCGGGGGCAAGTGACCGGCGGCGCATGTCACGATGATGGCGTCGTACGGTGCGTGCTCGGGCCAGCCGAAGTAACCATCCGCCCGACGCGTCTTGACCTCAGTATAACCCTGTGCACGCAGCGTCTCGGCTGCCCGCTCTGCAAGCGGCTCGATGATCTCGACGCTGTACACGTAGGGCGTCAGATGAGCAAGGACCGCCGCTTGGTAACCCGACCCGGTTCCGATCTCCAAGACTTTCGACTCGGGGGAGAGCTCGAGCAGTTCGGTCATCAGAGCCACGATGTAGGGCTGCGAGATCGTCTGACCATGACCAATCGGCAAGGGACTATCGGCGTAAGCCTGCCCACGCTGCGCCCGAGGGATAAAGGCGTGACGTGGCACCGACCGCATGGCATCAATGACCACCTTGCTCTTGACTCGCGTGCGTCCGTCCCATGGTCGTTCAATCGTCCGGATGACCATTTCGTCACGCTCTTTGGCGTACTCAGCCAATGCTGGGGCTGCAGCACGTTCGCGGGCGGTGGTCTGACTTCCTTGCGTTGGCGGCGTGGGCTCTTGAGTAGCACCGCGGTTGAGGGGAAAGAGCATCAAGATCAGCGCCAAAGCGAGCAGAATCAACGCGATGTCAAGAACTCGTCGTTTCAAGGACCACATGAGAGTCACCACAACGTACTCAGCGAACGACAATCACACAAACCAGTCACCAAATGGACATTGAGCGATCCGCGTCCAGCCGTCATCCCTCCTCCTTCATCCTTCCAGTCCCCCCCTTCGTCGCTTCGACGCTTGGTCGTTCTTCATCCCACCTGCAGCACACCGGCACCGGTGATCTCGCTGTTCTTCAAGGCCAGCAACGCCTCGTTCGCGTGCTCGAGTGGAAACAACTGCGTGGACGTACGAATCGGAATCTCAGCAGCGAGCTTGAGCAGTTCCTCACCGTCACGCCGCGTGGCATTGGCTACACTGCGGATCACTTTCTCATCGTATAGGTGCTTGAGGTAATCAAGCTGGGGAACGGGGCTCATGTAGATACCCGCCAGGGCGAGCGTCGCTCCCTTATCCATGATTTCGAGGGCGTCGCGAACGAGCGGCCCCGCCGGAGCAAAAATGATCGCAGCCTGAAGCTTGCGCTCGACTGGAAGACCGTCTGCGTCGGGTCGCGAGGGACCTGCCCACATCGCCCCGAGTTCGCGGGCCAGCTCACGATTGGCTTCGGTTCGCGTGAATACGTAGACTTCGCAGCCCCAATGCCGTGCCACCTGGATGGCAATATGTGCGGAGGCCCCGAAACCATAAAGACCCAATCGCTGCCCCGCCTGAATCCCGCTCAGCCGAAGCGCCCGATACCCGATGATCCCCCCGCACAGCAGCGGCGCCGCCTCTGCATCAGGAAAACCCTCGGGGATCGGATAGGCGAAATCCTCGGCGATCGTCGTGTACTCGGCATAGCCGCCACTGACGCTCCAACCGGTAAATCGGGCCTTGCGACACAAGTTCTCCGTCCCACCGACGCAGAACTCGCACGAACAGCAGGTATCGTGAAGCCAGGCCAAACCGACACGATCACCAACGCGAAAGCGGGTCACCCCTTCGCCCAAGGCACCTACGGTCCCGACCACTTGATGACCGGGAATGATCGGCGAACGCTTCATGGGCAGCTCGCCCTCGACCTCGTGCAAGTCCGTCCGGCAGACACCGCACATATTGACGCTGACGAGTATCTCTTCCGCGCCGGGCGTCGGATCCGGAACTTCCTCCAATTGCAGCGGCCGCTGACCGATCGGTGCCGGCGAATGCAGTACCATGGCTCTCATTTGGTTTCACTCCTGCCACAACCGACTTAGTCGCAAACGGGTGTCTGCCTCGAGGTCGATGTCGTCTTCCTCGTCCTCATCAATGTTGCCATCACCCTCCGCGGTTCGGACCTCGAAAAGCCTCCTGGTCCCGTCATTGATGAACCGCGTTAACTGAGCGTAACCGTGGGCATCATTGAGGCCGAACCGCCGATGATAATACCGCAGTGGAAAGTGCACGTAGAGCCAGTCTTTCGCTCGGGTCATGGCCACGTAGAACAACCGTCGTTCCTCTTCAACTCCCTCGTCATCGGTGACCGCCATGTCCGAAGGGATCATGCCGTCCGCCGCATGGATGATATGGACAACGTCCCATTCACACCCTTTGGCTGAGTGAATCGTGCTCAGCGTCAGATAGTCCTCTTCCAGGAATGGCGCCTGAGCCAGATCGGACGTCGCTCGCGGCGGATCGAGGGTCAGATCCGTGATGAAGCGGTTTCTCGATCGGTATCTGGTTGCAATCTGCCCGAGTTGCTCGATGTCGCGCAGCCGGATGACGGCGTTGTCGAAAACGCGCTTGCAGATCGGCTCATAGAACTGTCGCACGATCTCGACCTGCGTCGCAACCGGAGGCTCCTTCCCTCGGGCGCTTCCGGCTTCCCCGTCCTTGGTCCCAGCCTCTACCTGCGGACCATTTTCATCCGTATGTATCACCGGTTCCGCTTCGCCAGAAGCGCGGGAGATCCGTCTACTCTGAACCTTCTTTGATCCGGCGTCACCGGCAACATGGATGCGTCCGCTACACCTGGCCAGGCACGCCCGCAACTGAGCAAAATGCTCGCGGGCCGCCGGTGGGACCGTCGGCGGATTGTCGAGAAGCAAGCCCAATGGTGACCGTATTGGTGCAGCTTCGCTCTCGGTCTCCTCATCGTCTGCGCGTCTGCGACTCGCTGGCGGTCTCGGACGGGTTCGCCCCAAGGCGTCCTCTTGATGGGGTGTCACCCGCACCCCCAACGACTCCATGATTCGGGCGGCGGTCCGCGGTCCCGCCCCATCCAAAAGCTGCAAGACCCGAAACCAGCTTATCTGATCAAACGGGTTTTCCAGAATCCGCATCACCGCCAGCATGTCCTTGATGTGTGCGGTCTCGACGAACTTGAGGCCACCGTACTTGTGAAATGGCATGTTCCGCCGCGTCAGCTCGATCTCGAGCTGGGCGCTGTGATGGCTCGCACGAAACAGAACCGCCTGGTTCATCAGGGGTATGCCCTGCTCGAGATGCTCGAGAATCCGATCGCACACGACGTGGCACTGCTGAGCCTCGTCGAGACAGGTCGTCAGCACCGGCTTTTGCTGGGACCGCCGCTTGGACCAGAGCTCCTTCGTATAGCGCTCACGTGCCTCAGCCATCACCGCGTTTGACGCTGAAAGAATGGGCTCCGTGGAACGGTAGTTTTCCTCGAGTGTCACGATCCGCGTGCCCGGGAAGTGCTTGGGGAAATCGAGAATGTTCCTCACCGTCGCTGCTCGGAAGGCATAAATAGACTGCGCGTCATCGCCCACCACCATGATGTGATCGCTGCGTTTGCGCATCCCCCGGAGGATCTCCGCCTGAACCGCATTGGTGTCCTGGTATTCGTCGACCAGGATGTGATCGAATCGATCAGCCACCGAATCACCCACGCCTGGTGTCGTGCAAAGGGCACTCCAGAACAGAAGTAGATCGTCATAATCGAGCAAACGCTGTTCTCGCTTTCGACGGGCGTAGAGATCGAAAACCTCCTTGATCGCCTCCCGATCCCCTTGGACCCAAGGGAAGTGTCGCGTGAGTGTGTTGCCCAGTGGCTCCTGGGCGTTGACCATTCGGGAGTAGACGCTCAACAGCGTCCGCTTACGCGGGAAACGTCGCTCCTTCTTCGCGAAACCGAGTTCGTTGCGGAGCAGGTTCATCAGATCGGCGGCGTCCCCTTCGTCCATCACCGTGAAATCGCCGGGAAGGTTGACCGCGGAGGCGTACGTGCGAAGGAGTCGGTTGGCCATCGCGTGGAAGGTCCCGCCCCAGACCTTACCCGTCACACTGCGCCCTGATCCGCCGATGGCGACGCCCGCTCGCTGGAGCATCTCCGCCGCAGCCCGGCGCGTGAATGTCAGCAGGAGGATCCGATCCGGATAGACACCTTTTGTGATCAGATGGGCCACCCGACAAGCCAGCGTCTTCGTCTTGCCCGTACCCGCCCCCGCCACGACCAGAAGCGGCCCGCCATCATGCGTGACCGCGTCCCTTTGAGCCGGATTCAGATCGGCCAGCCAGGCATCCACTTTTCGTCCCCCATCAGCCCGCCACCGCAGCGACAAACCGGGCCGGACTGCACGTGTTTAACGCATTCCAGCCTACTCTGCCACCAAGAGAACGGCGAATTCTGAACTGTGAGCCCCGTCCGGAACCATCACCGCAGCCAAGCGGGACGAAATCGAAGTCGTGTTGCGTCGTGTGGTGTCCGAAAATATGGAAGCAGGCGCGACTCAGAGGCGATCGCCGACGATCCCCGCAGGCAGTACGCCTTCAGAGCCTCAACGTGAGACACAAGACGCCGTGACCACCACCCTCATGACGGACAAGTCCAGCCAGACAGCAGCCCAACACGCCGCTGACAACCCCGCCGTGCGGAAAACGGAAACTTGCGCACGGATGCGACGCGTCCTGATGATCTCACACGCCTTCCCGCCCGCGGGCGGGGTGGGTGTCCAGCGAAGTGCAAAGTTCGCCAAATACCTTCCGGACTTTGGGTGGTGCCCGATAGTCTGGTCCGCCGGTCGCATCCGCAATTTGCCCTATGACCCGAGTCTTCTCGCGGATCTCCCGCCCGATCTAACCCACTATCGCGTGGGTTCACAGGGCGGCGCGTTCAGACGCCCCAAGCTCGCCGAGCGCTTTGCGACAACGGCCCTCGGAGACTGGTGGTGCTATCGCGTGGTGCCCGGTATCGGCTGGCGAGTCCGACGCGGCATTGACTGTGTAACGTGCCGGCTGTTCCCGGATGATCGGGTCCTATGGGCTCTGCGCAGTCTCCGCCCCCTTCTGAGAGTCGTGCGGGCAGATGGGGTCGATGTCATTTACTCGACGTATTCGCCGGCATCCAACCATCTGCTCGCCGGTTGGCTCAAACGGTTCACCGGTCTTCCGTGGGTCTCTGATTACCGCGATCTTTGGATCGATGACTATTGTTACCCTCCGACTGGACGATTCCGTCGATGCGCCGATCATCGGTTGCAGCAGAACATGCTCGAGCAGGCAGACGCAGTCGTCGCCGTCAACCAGCAGCAAGCTGACATACTGGCGTCACACGTACCGTCTCAGACAGACAGGTTCTACGTCGTGCCCAACGGCGTCGACATCGAGGACTTCGATCGCCTCGATCCGGGTGAAGTCCGAGAGCGACTCCACGGTCCACCGGATCGATTCGTGCTCACCTTCACGGGACAGTTCACGTCCCGGCGGGTAGGCGATGCACTATTTGATGGGCTTGGCTATTTCGCCAGGTGGGTTGCTCGGCAGGGTGGCGGTTTTGAGCTACGCGTCGTCGGTGTCATCTCGCACGAGATGCGTAAGCGGTTCAAGGCGGCTGGCGTGCCTCTGGCAACGACGGGTTTCCTGCCCCACGATCAAGCCATCGAGCACATGGTCAGCGCCGATGTTCTGCTTCTTTTGACACCCGTCGGCCATCATGCTTCGACCCTGACCACCGGGAAGGTCTATGAATACCTGGCCTCAGATCGTCCCATTCTACTCATCGGATCGGAGGACAGCGTCGCGAGACAGCTCATCACCGGCTTCAACGCCGGCATTTTTGCCGTGCCGAATCGCGACGAGATCGTCACCGCCCTTAAGCAGCTCTTCAACGAATGGAAACGCAACGCCCTGCCGTCAACTTGTCATCGGGCGCAGCTCAGACCATTCACACGCAAGCATCTTGCCGGGCAATTAGCCAAAATACTAAACGAAGTCAGAATGGCGAATTAAGTGCGGCGAATAGCGAATGGAGTCTTCGCTTTCTGATTTCCGCATTCACAATTCACCATTCCGCCCTTCGCAATTCGCTATTCGACATTCTCTTTCTGCCTTCCCCATCCCTCCACCGACGTCTACTCGATTTCCCAATTCGGAATCCGCCCCGGCGTCCACGGAGCACCAGCTTCCTCCAACGTGCCCTCGATCCGCGCGAGGTCATCCTGAATCAAACTGCGAAGTTCCGCCAGAACTTCAGTGAATTCGGTTCCAGCATATCGATACGCGTCGTGCTGCGTCTGTGTCGGTGGCGAGGTGACGTTCCATTCGACGGCCACGCCCACCCGCTGGCTGATCGATGGCGGCGTGGGCTCCTCGCGTTTGCTTCTGGTCTTATCGCCCGCTAGCTTCGTGCGGATTGTGTTGAGTCGCTTTTGCAGGGTGTCGATCTCGGCCAGCAGCGCACGATCCGCTGCCGGTGTGTCCACAACCGCCTTGCGAATATGATCCACGCGGTTTTGTGTTTCCTCGACGACCTTGATCGCCCCCTGTACGGCCCGCTGCAGCCCGGCGACCTTCTTGTGGAACGCAAGCACCTCAGCACGATCTTCGGCTGCGAACGTCGCCAGCTCGAGGGGGACAACCTCGAACGAAACCGCCTCACTCAACTCGGTGATCTCACCGTCTACTTCCTTGGCCAGTGTTACGGTGTACGCTCCCGGCAGCGCGAGCGGTCCGGCCGGTGGGCGCCACCACGGTGGGCGGTCAGCCGGTGGTGTCAGGACCGTCGGTGTCGGGGCGGGGTAGCGCAGGTCCCATGACACGCGGTGGATACCCTTATCGCGAGGACCGGTGATTCGGCGTACCACCTCACCGGTATCATCTCGGACGACCAAGACGATCGACGGTTCTTTCTCCTCATCCTCCAATCGGAGTTCTTCGATCGTCGGATACGGCGGTATAATGCCCGCCTTCTCGGCCTTCTTCTCTGCCTCTTTGCGACGCTCCTGGCGGGTCGTGAGTTTCTCTTTCAAATAATAGGTGAACACTGCCCCATACGGTGGGTTCGGGGCAGCGTAGAAAGACGCCCCCTGCGATCCCAAACCTGACCCACCACCGAGGCGGCTTGTCTCGATGTATCGCAGAGCCTCTTTCACTGGAAACAGCGTCGCCTGGCCCTGGAGTGCCTCGCCGCTGACATGACGCAGCGGTGTATAATCATCGAGGATGTAAATCCCACGTCCGAACGTGCCCAAAACCAGATCGTTTTCCCGCTTCTGTATGTCCATGTCTCGCACGGAAATCGTGGGCATCCCACCTTTGAGCTTGATCCATTTTGTCCCACCGTCCACCGTGAAGTGGGCCCCGAATTCGGTGCCCACAAAGAGCAGGTCGGCTTTTACGTGATCCTCTTTAAGCACATAGACAAACCCTCGCTTGGGAAGATCACCCGTGACAGACGCCCATGTCTTTCCCCGATTGGTGCTCTTGAGGACGTATGGCAGAAAATCGCCGTTCTTGTGGTTGTCGAAACCTGCATACACCGTGCCGCCATCATGCTGCGACGCTGTCAGAAAACTGATATAGGTCATATCGGGTACACCGGGGAACAGCTCGACACGCCGCCAAGTCTCACCGCCGTCCTCAGTCACGCTGATGACACCGTCGTCGGTGCCGACGTACAGCAACCCCTCCACCAGCGGTGACTCGGTCAGGGCCACGGCGTTGCCGAACCAGGAGGTATTCCAATGTTTGGAGACGGCATCGACGCTTTGAATCTTCCCCATCACCTTGAGCGCATTGCGGTCGAGACCCCGCGTCAAGTCGTCACTGATCACCGTCCAACTGTTCCCACGATCGTCGGAGCGAAACAGCCTGTTGGCAGCGACGTAAAGCCGGGTGTGGCTGTGGGGACTGATGATTAAGGGAGTGTCCCAGTTCCAGTGATAGGGCTCTTCCCCGGGTGGTTCAGATGGTTTGATGTCGACCGTCTCACCGCTTCGTCGGTCATGCCTGACCAACCCCCCATACTGCCACTGACTATAGACGATGTTGGGGTCCTCCGGATCGACTTGCGTCTCATACCCGTCGCCTCCCACGGTGATGAACCAATCCTCGTTTGTGATGCCCGCCCGGCTTGTCGTCCGAGAGGGACCGCCTTGGGTACAATTATCCTGCGTGCCTCCGTAAACATAGTAAAAGGGCAGCGAGTCATCGACACTGACACGGTAGAATTGGGTCACCGGCAGGTTTGCCTTATAGGCCCAGTTGGCTCCGCGGTCGAAGCTCTCGTACACACCACCATCGCACCCCGCCAGAAGGTAATCGTTGTTGGCCGGATCGATCCACAAGGCATGGTCGTCCACGTGCTTGTAGTCACGCGGCATCCGGTCGAACGTCTTACCGCCGTCCTGGGTCACGTGCACGAAGGTATCCATCGTATAGACGCGATCAACCTCGACCGGGTCGCAGATGATCTCGTTGTAGTATTGTGGGCTCGTCGTCATGTAGGGGTTGCGTTTCTCCCAGCTTTCGCCGCAGTCGGTCGAGCGGAAGAATCCACCTTTGTCACCGGATGCCTCGATAATGGCATAGACGACGTCCGGATTTGCAGGTGAAATGCACAGACCGATCCGCCCCATGTCTGCGTCGGGAACACCGCTGGTCCGCTTCCGCCAGGTGACCCCCGCGTCGGTGGACTTGTAAATGGCCGACTCAGGACCACCGTCGATGAGCGTCCAAACGCGCCTGCGACGCTGATACGCCGACGCATAGAGCACGTCGGGATCACGCGGGTCCATGTGGACCTCGTTCACACCGGTGTCATCGCTGATGTGAAGTATACGCTCCCATGTCACACCGCCGTCAGTGGTCTTATACAACCCCCGCTCACCGCCAGACCGCCAGAGCGGTCCCTGGGCGGCGACGTATACAACGTCCGAGTCACGGGGATCAATAACGATCTTGCCGATATGTTCGGACTCCCTAAGCCCCAGATCCTCCCAGCTCTTGCCCCCGTCGCGCGTGCGGTAGACGCCGTCGCCAATCGATACGCTTCGTTGGCTGTTGTTCTCGCCGGTGCCCACCCATACGACGTTGGGGTTGTGTGGGTCCATGGTGATGCAGCCAACCGAAAACGAACCATACTTGTCGAACACCGGCTCCCAGGTCGTACCCGCGTTGGTGGTTTTCCATACGTTGCCGGAGCAAACCGCCGCATAGTAGTGCCCGCGATTCTTGGGATGCACGGCGAAGTCGCAGATGCGCCCGGACATCAATGCAGGCCCAATCGATCGGAGCTTTAGGCCGGAGAAGGTCTCCGCGGACAGCGGGTCCTCCTTGGCAGATGCGCATTCAGCCGTCTCGGATGGACTCGCGAGCATATAGCCCGCGGCGCCCAGCAATAGAACAATAGTCAAAAATGTGGACCGCACGATCTTTATCATGGTTCCGCTCCTCGGTCTGTCATTCGGATTGATCCCCTGCACAAGGTTGCGATTCTCCAAGCAAGCCCGAATCACGCAAGCGGCAGCACCGTCCGATAAATGTCAAAGCCCAACGTTATCGGTACTACGGCTTGATCGGCTTTTGCGAGGGGCATGTTGAGTCAGAGGCGAGGCGCCGGAGCCCGTGGCCTGACGCCCCTCGGATACGGCCACTCTCACTGCTCTGTGGTAACGCCAGGTGCCCATCGCGAACCGGCGAGGCCTGGGATCCCCCCGGACAACTGACCGCCTAGCAGCGCGTCCGTCAGCCCTGGACGGGATCCACCCCATGCGGTGGGCGCGTTTCGGCCCGCCCTCGATAACCAGTGCTGTCCGTTCCCAGACCCCTAGACCGGCAACCGTTCTCGACAGCACGCAGGTGTCCATCATGGGCGATCAAACCCGGCTTCTGGTGCTTTTTTAGTGCCATAGCGCGTCACCTCCGACTCTCGATTACATACTCACTCCGCCGGACAACGTCGAAATGTGACGTCCGCCCGTCACGTGTCAGTGAAAGCGTCCATGACCCACAACGCCCAGTTTGAAAGTCGGGGTGCCAAGTTCTGCGCCCGTGCCCGAGCGCAGTGGGCGTGTAAAGTGGTAGTTACGTGGCACTTTGGAAAACCGTTGCAGAGTGCAAAACGGCTCTTCGTTAAAGCCGTGTTTTAGTGAACTTCGCCTATGGCCTATAAAACGCGGTTTACCCAAACGCACGTTCGTGACACAGTTTCTCGCCATCTGCTGAACGTAACCGGCCACTTCTTATTGCCACGGGTAAGACTTGTCGTATATAATGGCCATAAAGCAAATAATGAGTTTGATGACGCAACGGCGGTTTTGAATCGCAGGTCTCGTCGATCGGGGCTGGACCCGGCAAGCTCCGATGACTCTGCCACGACGTGGCCACCCGGCAAGAAGTGTTCTGTTGGAGGCTATCGGTGCATCGAAGTGCCCTACCCGAGTTTCTGGTACACACGCGCACCGCGCGGCGGGTCCGGTACATTCGCGATATCAACAAGCTCTCGAACATTCCCCCCAGGCAGCGCGAGAAGCTCAAGCACGTGACCGCACGCTACGCCTTCCGTGCCAATGACTACTATCTTGACCTGATCGACTGGGACGACCCTGCCGACCCGATTAGGCAACTTATTATTCCACGGATCGAGGAGCTCAACGATTGGGGAGCGTTGGACGCCAGTAACGAACGAGCGGTGACCGTGACGCGGGGCGTGCAGCACAAATACCCTCATACCGTACTTCTGTTGTGCAACGAGGTCTGTGGCGCTTATTGCCGCTATTGTTTCCGCAAGCGCTTGTTCATGAACGGTAACGACGAAGCCACAAACGACGTATCCGAGGGCCTCCAGTACATTGCAAGCAACCCGAATGTCACCAACGTGCTCTTAACCGGTGGCGATCCCCTGCTGATGAGCACGCGTCGGCTTGTTCAGATTCTAACGGCCTTGCGCGACATTCCCCATGTCGAGATTGTTCGCATTGGATCGAAGATGCCCGCCTTCGACCCCTGGCGGCTGCTCGACGACCCAGAGCTCCAAACCGCATTCCGCCGGTTCTCCACCGCCCAGAGACGCATCTACCTGATGGCCCATTTCGATCACCCGCGGGAGCTGACCGATGTAGCCGTCGAAGGAATCGATTGCTTCATTCGGTCCGGTGTCATCTGTGTCAACCAGTGTCCGTTGATTAAGGGCGTGAATGACGATCCCAACGTGCTCGCGGCGCTATACCGCAAGCTGTCGTTCATCGGCTGTCCGCCCTATTACCTTTTCCAAGGTCGACCGACGGCCGGCAACGAGCCGTACGAGGTGCCGATCGTTCGCGGTTGGCGGGTCTTCACCGAAGCCATCAGCCAGGGCTCCGGGTTGGCCCGTCGCGCTCGCTTCGTGATGTCTCATGAGACGGGTAAGATCGAGATCTTCGCCGTCGACGGGGAACATATATACCTTCGGTATCACCGAGCCAAAGATGCGGCACTTCGCGGTCAGTTCATGATCTACAACCGCAACGACGATGCTTACTGGCTCGATGAGCTCGAGCCAGTCGAGGGGTTCGGCGCTCCTAATTTCGCTCGATCATCGCGTTTCGAGATCGGCGACGGTCCGGAGTAGAGTGGGCTCAGCCTGCTACCGCCCAAGCGGGCCTCCACCTCATCAGAGCTCACGTTGAAAGCGCCACGGCGGAGCTGTCCAGGGCGATCCCGACGCGATTCCTACCGCCGCGTTTGGCCTTGTAGAGCTGCTCGTCAGCTGCCTTGAAAAGAGCTTTGGCATCGCTTGGGTCGGTCACATCAGTCGCCACACCGACGCCCATGCTAATCGTTGCGCTAAGTTCATGGTTGTCCCAAGGCACGATCTGGGCTTCGATGGCTTCGCGTAGCCGGTCAGCCAATATTCGCACCCCCTCAGGTTTGGCTGTGGGAGCGACGACGACGAATTCGTCACCTCCGTACCGTGCCACGTAGTCGACCTTCCGAACGTTCTCATCCAGTGTCTGGGCGATGCGACGCAGCACCTGATCACCCGCCTGGTGTCCATAGGTGTCATTGAGCCTCTTGAACTGATCCACGTCGATCACCAGAAGAGCGACCGGAGTACCGGAACGGGCGGCCCGCTCGAGCTCTAACGTCAGGCGGGCTTCGAACGCCGCCCGGTTGCCAACCCCCGTAAGCGGGTCCGTCGTCGCCTGCCGAAGCAGATCTTCCTGCCTGGCCACCATGACCTGGTTTTCACGGTTGACAGCCAGGGTTAGCTCGGCGATTCGTTCGCGGACCTCTGCCTCGATCTGGTCGGCGGACCGGATCCGCCCCTCCGAAACCTCCAGCATCCCCCGCAACTGTTGAGCTTCGTTGGCAGCCGTGGACAGAATGCTGACGCACTGATCCTCGGTCAGTCCGAGTTCGCGTTTCGTATCCCCGATAATCGTCTCCGCATCGGCTGGCGAGCCGTTTCCCTCCGGGCACAGAAAGAACGCCGCTTCCATGGCGATCCCAAGAATCAAACACAATGGGCTCTGTGACGCGTCCGAGGTGGTCATCGCCGCGATGGCCGAGCAGGTGGACTCGGGGACATTCCAGTCGCGAAGGAGCTCAGCACCCACAAAGGGCGATGCCGCACCGAAGGCGTTCTCCTCCAACACCAACAGATCCTGGGGGACGCGTTCTACTCTGCCCAGGAGGGCGTCATATTCGTCCGGAAACGACACGGCTAAGGCAGCACGGCCAAAGTGACTCAGCAGACCGGCGACGAAGGCCTCTTGTGAGG
>CAYOQG010000080.1:0-18876 GCA_964405925.1 uncultured Phycisphaeraceae bacterium
CAGCAGGGCACCCTCACAGGCCGCCAGGGCCACGCCGGCAATCGCCAGTCCGACAAGAAGGCGAAGCGGGAAACCCACGGTCAGAATGTTGAGTTGCGGCATGGTGCGCGACAAAAACGCCAGTGAGGTTCCCAGCATAAACAAGGCGATCAGCACAGGCCCAGCCAATCGAATGCCGAGCATGAACGCGGCTGCCAGCATCTCCACCATAAGAACGAGGATCTTTTCATCAGCCCCGAACGACAGCAGAGGGATCACCTTGAAGGTGTCCAAAAGGGCAGCCATCGTCGCTCGATGCCCACCCGCAAGGAGAAACAGAATAATGAAGGTGATAGAGTACACCTGCCCGACGACAGAGACATCCTGGTTTTGAGCCGGATCGTACACATTGGCGAGAGCGACACCAGCTTGGCGGCCAACAATCAGACCGGCAACCTCCGCACCTAGAAGTAAAAGCGTCAGACCTAACCCTATCGTGGTCCCGATCATCACCTCCCCAATTCCACCTACGATGGCCACAGACAATGATAGATCCTTTGGCGCCTGGTGATTCACGATCGGGAACACCACCGCAGCCACCACGAGTGCGACGGCTGCCCGGAGATGCATGGGCATCACCCGACTGCCGTAGATGGGCGCCGTCAACATCAACCCTGTGATCCGGAACAGGACCAATGCGAAAACTGGCAATGCCATCAGGATGTCAAGAAGAGGCCATGGCATGAGAGGGGGTCACCGCTTCGTACAACACCTCGGGTGCGCGACCGATTGCACCTGACCTCGCGGGAACGGCGCAATCCTTGTCACCACGGCAGCTCCTGGAACATGTCTCGGGTGAAAGCCACCATCCGATCCGAGATCCATGGAATGAAAATCGAGGCTGCGATTACCATGGCCAGGATCTTGGGAACAAAGGTGAGTGTCTGTTCCTGCATCTGCGTTACCGCTTGGAAAAACGCGATGAGCAACCCGACCACTAGACCCATGATCAGGATCGGAGCCGACGTCGATATCGCGATCCAAAACGCGTTCCGTCCGAGCTCCAGAGCTTCGTTAAACTCCATATCGTCCTCCACGGGGCGCACAGAGTTCGCGCCCGACAACCACTAAGCGAAGCTGAACAAGAGTGTCTCTACGACAAGATGCCACCCGTCCGCCAGCACAAACAATAGGATCTTAAATGGCAGCGATATCAAAACCGGGGGGAGCATCATCATGCCCATGGATAGCAGAATCGTAGCAATCACCATATCAATAACGAGGAACGGCAAATAAATTCGAAACCCCATGATGAAGGCCGTCTTGAGCTCACTCAACATGAACGCTGGAATCATGACAGCAAGCGGCACTTTGGAAACTTGGATTTTCTCCTGCGGGTCTATCGCTCGATCCTCGGCGTATTCCAAGAACAGGTACACGTCCTCATAGTCTCCGGAGCGTTCGATCTGACGATACATGAAATCCTTGAGGTGACCTGCGGTGATCTCGAACGCCTCGGCTTGCCCCATTCGATTGTCGAAATAAGGGGCCACCGCCTCGTTGTGGATCTTGTGCCACGTTGGTGCCATGACGAGCACGGTCACAAACAGTGAGAGCGACAGCAGGACCTGCCCCGGTGGGAGCTGCTGGGTGCCGACAGCTTGTCGCAACAATGCCAGCACAATGATGATGCGGGGAAAGGCGGTCATCATGACCAGGATCGAGGGGACTAGCGTGAGCACCGTCAGAAGGACGAGAATCTGCAGACTGGCGCTGACTCCCTTGGGGTCGGTAGCCGGTGGAAGGAGCTTGGACAGGTCGGGGATGCTCGCGGCGTTATCGAACCTGGCTGTCGGAGCAGGCGGAAGTGTCTGAGCGTGGGCACTTGCCGCGCAGAGGACTCCGATGAGTCCAACGATCGCCCATAGGCGATACCGCGCTAGGCCTCCATGCCTGGACATCAGCGCCACTCCAAAGCGCAGGATTCGCCCACTGCATCCGTGCAGTGGGGTGTCTATCTCGCCTTCACACTACGCAACTTCCGAAGCAGGTCGGTGAGCGACCTGTAAGTTGGAGCGCTACCCGTGTGGACGGAGCTTGCTCTCCCCGGTTTTTCGTCATCGATCTTGGCATAGGGCTGGGCCTCGTGAAGCAGCAGGTCGTCGAAGACGTCGGTCTGGGTTTTGGTCTCTATCCCCGCGCGGGTGGCCAGTTCCGCGACCTCATCCGAATCAGCGACTTCGGACAGCCTGCTGAGCCGATCACCGGATATACCGACCAGGACAAACCGCCGCCCCATTTGGATGAGGGCGAGGCTGTGTTTGGGCCCCAGGCCGACTCGTCCGACGACCCTGAGAACGCCGGTGTCAGCCACACGTGCCGCGGGCACCCATCGCCGAAGCGCCCACACCGCGATGACGATCAATGAAAGAACAATCCCGAGGGCCCCCAGACCGGTTCGATACCATGGCGTCGATTTGCCATCGGACAGCGTCACGGCATTTTTCGACGGTCTTGACGTGTCCGGGCGTTGCAGTGTCGTTGCGGCGCGATCGGGTTGACTCCCGGGCGTGCCAGCCTCGGGCGAATCGAGTGGCTCAGTCCGATGTGGCTGCTGTTCTTCGGACGACCTCTCAGGCGGCGCCGAGGGACCCTCTAGCGTCACACCCTGATTTGACGCGACATGACCAATGTCAGGACATGCGTGCGGGTCGACGGGTCCATCCGCGAAGCAAGGATGGGCAGCCATCAGCCACGCGGTCCCCAGACAGACAGTCAAGCCCGCGCGACACCATATGCTTGGCCGGATTCGCCTCCTGCTATCCGTGCTATGTTTCATGTGCTCACTCGGTGCGGATCGTTCGAGAACACCTCGCTGATGCGCACGCAGAAATTGTCGTTCAGGACGAGGACTTCTCCGCGTGCGATGAGCCGTTCGTTGACCCATACATCCACCGGGTCGCCCGCGAGCTTGTCCAGCTCGACAACGCCTCCTTCGCCAAGCTTGAGCACATCTTCCACAAGCATCTGCGTTCGCCCGAGTTCAATCTTGACTCGGAGCCTCACGTCGTTGAGCATGGACAAGCGTTTGGGATCCGCTTTCGGATGCGCGGCCTCTTTGAGGTCGGGTAGATCAAAGGGCTCGGTCGGTGGAACTGCGGCTGAGCTTGGCGACGCTGCGGGTCCGCCAGCACCAATGCCGATGTGGTCATCAAGCGCAGGAGCATGGGCATTCGTAGCAGCGCGCTCTTGATCGAGTGCTCCCTGCATGGCATCCGTGACTTCATCAAGTGGTCTGCCTATCGAATCCACCCTGGTGTCGTGCTGATCTTCGGCGGTGGTTCCGCTTGACGATGGGGATTCTGCGTCGCGGCCGGCATTGCCCGTCGCACTGACTGAATCCAAAAGCGCGTCGATGTCATCCTGGCTGACGGGCTGAGTGCCTACGTCAGCACTCGTATCACCAGCGAGCGAATCCGCAGCAGACGCAGGAGCGTCATCGGAAGCGGGAACGTCATCCGATGCACCACCCAGCAGGGCATCAATCGTGGCCTGATCCAGCGTCCCCTCGTCAGAGCTTGCATCCGGGCCCGCGCTTACCTGAGACGGTTCTTCCACAGCTTACATCCATCCAATCAGTATCCACAAAGAAATCGGCTATCCGCTACTATCGGAGATATGCAAAAATGGCCGACAATCAAAGCCCAGGACCCGACTGCAGAAATTGCGGGATGAGCACCTCCTTGATCAGTTGATCGTCCTCAAAGATCCGATCAAAGGCGTGCTTGAGATGTCGCTTGAGAGTTTGCAGATCCGGCTCGTTCAGGTGCTGGAGTTCAGCCCTGCGGATAACAGTGTTGACGCCGTCCTCCACCCGGGCACGCTTGTCACGGGCCATCTTTTCAGCCCGCTCCTGATCGGCTGCGGATACCAATGCTGAAACACGAACGTGGAACGTAACGAATTTGCCAGAGGTTCTGTTGCTTGGTCTGCACTCAGCCAACTCGATTTCCACAAGCCCCTCGGACCCATCGGCATCAAGGGAGCCTGCACCCCCGATCTGGTCGGCGACAGCCGCCGGAGGGCTGGGACTTATGGCTTTGGCGAGTATGAAAATACCGATACCCTCAGCGGCCATCAGCAGAACCACGATCATGACCGGCCACAGCCGATGGCTGCGCCCCACGCTTCCCGCAACCTGTGCGTCACCTTGCTCATTGGCCATGGGAGGACTCCCTCAGATCATCAGCCAAAGTGGAACCCGCATAATCTTCGATCAGGTCCTCCGTAACCAGGATTTCCACACGTCGGTTCAAGGCCCGCCGATCCTCGGTGTACGCCTGTCGCACGAGCGGTTCCGTGTCACCAACAGCCACCGGAGTGAGGCGGATTCGACGCACACCGTTGCGTTCGAGCTCGAGCGCCACCGCTCTTGCACGGGCATACGACAGATCGCGTGCGTCCTTATAGAGCGAGTCTTCGGGCAGAGGTTCGCGAGTCGCGTGTCCTCGAACCAGGATCTTGGTGTTGTAGCCGCGGAGACGCTCGGCGGCGGCAGCGATCAATGCCCTTCCTTCCGGTTTGAGCGTGGCGCTGAATCGGTCAAACGTGATCCGCCCACCGACGACGACCTCAAGCCCATCGCGGACATTGGTGACCCGAAACCGCTTGCCATGAATCCCCTCCTCATCGGCATCACCCTTTTTCTTCTCAAAGTCCGGGGTTTCGAGTTCAAGCAGCCTGGCGATCAGGGTATTCGTGGGATTATCCCGAATTGGGACAGGACCCACGGCCCCTTCATAGCCACCGAAGGCCCGACGGAGTGACTCCATCACTTTCTGGAACCGCTCGTTTTGCTTGACTTCGCTCATGGAAACAATAATCACGAAGAAGCAAAGCAAAAGTGTCATGGCATCGCCATAGGTGACCATCCACGCTGGAGCCCCAGCTTCCACCTTTGCCTGTTTGTTTCGGGCCATGGACTCTTTGCTTATGCTGCCTTGCTCTCGCTGCCTGCCGCTCTTACCCGGGTCGGCAAGAACGTCTTGAGCTTCTGCTCCACAATGCGCGGGTTGTCGCCTGATTGGATCGCCATCACACCTTTGATCACGATCATTTTGAGGAGGACTTCCTCTCGACTTCTCAGCCCCAGCTTTTCAGCCATGGGCATGGCAAAGAGATTTGCCATGACGGCCCCATAGAGCGTCGTCAACAGGGCGACGGCCATGGCTGGACCGATCGCGGACGGGTCGTTCATGTTCTTCAACATGATGACCAGACCCACGAGCGTTCCGATCATGCCGAATGCCGGGGCGAACTTTCCGATGTTGTCGAACAAGGCCTTACCCTCGGCGTGGCGGGCCTCGACGGCCTCCAAGTCGTTCATCATGATCGTCTCGATCAAGTCCGGATCGGTCCCATCCACCGCCATCTGGATCCCCGAAACCACAAAGGGATCCTTGATGGCCGCGGTGACGTTCTCCAGGGCGAGAATCCCGTCGCGGCGGGCGACCTCCGCGTATCGGACCATTTCAACGATCAGCGCCCGGGGGTCTCCCGCCTTGGCAAAGAAGCAGTTCTTGACGACCTTGGCCACACCGAGCAGGTTGTGAATCGGAAAGCTGACCAGGGCTGCACTGACCGATCCGCCCATGACGATCGCCACCGAGCTGGCATCCATGAAGGTGCCAAGATCAGACCTTCCCATAATGGCCCAGAGTAGAAGGGCCGTCCCTGTGATCAGACCAATAATCGTCGCGATGTCCATAGGGTCTCTACCCCTCAGGCAAAGCAGCGCGCACCCCGTTTGCACTCTCGGTTAGGATATCGACGCGCTTTGCGTTCACCGTTAGACGGGACGCGCTTGGACCGCGGGACCGAGCGGGCGACCGATAAGATCGTTTGGCAGAGTTGTACAACACGGGTAAGCGTCTCTCACACGACCTGGAACCCACGAACCTGCCGCTGATAGTCAATCGCTCGTCGGACCACCTCGTCCACAGACTCGCGGATCACGATCGTGTCACCGTTGATCAGGGTGATGATCGTGTCCGGTGTTGCCTCGAGCATCTTGATCATATCCGCGTTCAGCACGACCACGCGATTGTCCAATCGGGTCACTGTAATCATGTCATGCTCTCTGCTGACACATCTATGTCATCAAAGTCGGCAGCAACCGGTGCCCGGCTACCGTGCGAGCAATAACAGCTCCTGAAGCAGCTCATCCGCCACGCGGACGACGCGGCTGGCTGACGAGATGCCGGTCGAAGCTGTGATCAAGTTGACAAACTCCCGGGAGATCTCGACGTTGCCCTGCTCTAGGGCACCGGCCTGGATGAAACCCGCCGCTCCGGTTTTCGGTGCGACAATGGCGGCCTCCCCGGAGTTTGGTCCGAAAGTAAACGTATTCTCACTCAGCGCCCTCAACCCCTCGCCGTTCGGGAAGACCGCCAGGGCAACTTGTCCCAAGACTTCCGCTTGCTGATTGGAATACGTGCCTGTTACCAGCCCGTCCTCGTCAATCGAGTAGCCCATCAGGATCCCCGCCGGGGCACCATCCTGGCTGGCCATGATCAACTCGGAGGATCCATCGGCATTGGCGAGCCCCGTCAAACCGCTGAAATCAAGGGTAAAGGTGGTCGGAGACGCAGCCCCGGTTTCAGCTCGGTCGATCGTCAAGTTCGTGCCCGTGGCAGCCACGAACTGTCCATCGGTGTCGAAGGTGATGGTCCCGGTCCCCAAAACGGGTGACAGATCGCTGTCTCCGAGCGACTCAGCATAGAATCGCCACGTCGTGCCGGTCTCGGATTTGGACTCCATTGCCGCCCGAAGCCGAACACTGATCTCGTTGCCCAGCGAATCGAAGACACCAAAGGAGGTCGTGACGTCTCCCCCGCCAACGGCTGGTGCAGCCGTCGTGAAATCCAATGGCGATGTAACGACACCGGTCGTGTTGGTTATCGAACCCGCATCCAGCTCGACAGCGTTGATCTGCCCGGCATTGGAACGAATCACCAGGGCTCCGGCGGGGAACTCTGAACCGTCGGAGATCGTCACACCCGGTGTACCACCGGTGACGGGGTCTGTGTTGATGCCCAGGATCGTTTCAAAGTGGGCGGCGAGGTCGCCCACGGTGCTGCCCGTCGAGCCAACGACGAAGGTGGACGTTTCGACGGCGATTCCACCTTTCGACCCGCTGAGCGTCAGAACGTCACTCTCATTGAAAAGTGGCAGACCTCTGTCGTTAACAAGATCCGTCAGGCGCGTTGTACCAGTCGCAGCCGTTCCGCCGGCTGTCATCAGAGCTTGGGACACAACCACGGCACCGCTCGATGCGATGTTCGTACCGCTGTCAAGCTGACCGTCCATGAGAACCTCGGTCGTCGCGATCGCCTGACTGGCGGTGCCTAAGGGGATCACGAGGTCGGATAGCCCACTGGTGTCGATCGTCCCTTCGGGACCCGGTGGGAATACCTGAAGGGGAGCACCATTCGCAGAGACGAGGGTCTGGGTGGCGTCCAATCTCAACGAGCCGTCACGCGTGTACACTTGGTCACCGCTGCCTGTCTGAAGGATGAAGAATCCATCACCCTGGATGGCTAAGTCGCTCTGATAGCCGGTGCTTTCGATACTACCCTGCCCTAAGTTCCGCTGAATCGATCCAACCGTCGACCCGTATCCGACCTGACGCGGGAGCGTCCCTCCACTCGTGTCGCTCGGTGCTTCCCCTTCGCTGATCGTTCGATAGAGCAGGGTCTCAAACAGCGTCCGCTGTCCCTTAAACGCAGTCGTGTTGAGGTTGGCCAGATTATCACCGACTGTGTCCACGGCGACGCTGTTGCTGTTGATGCCGGTGAACCCGACAAGCATGGCGGAAGTCAACGACATTGTGTTTTGTCCTTTATCCGTTCTCGTGCTTCAGTGATCGGTAGGACCTTGGGCCATCGATGGGCGTGCACGAGAGTAATACTCTTTCACTGACAGAAAGAAGGCACGATCAAACCATCTGATTCGATACCACACCAATAACGTCTTGGAACCGCACGTCCGTTCCGGTGTCCAGTTCGAGCGTGACGTCGCCTTGGTCGCCAAGCCTGACCCCCGTGACGACACCTTCGATCGCCTGGGGCTGCGACAGATCCCGTCGATCCACACCGATGACCATCTGACCCACAAGTGCCTCGGCAGCGCGGATCGGTGATTCGATCGCGGCGACCTTTTCAAGAGGCAGCTCACCACCGTTCGCCAGTTGGAGAATCGGACGTCCGTCTTGGGCGAACCGAACGCCGACTACGATGCCCTGCTCAGCCGCCCCGCTCTCGTCCATCACGCCGGTGACAAACTGGCCGATCAATCCCGAGGCGGAGGCGATGCGCTGCTGGTTGCTCAGCTTGGTGAGCGAATCTGTCAGCGCCGTGGAAAGCTCGATTTCCCGGACGGATGCAATCTGCTGCAAAAGCTCCTCGTTGCCGACGGGCTCGAGCGGATCCTGCTGTCTCAACTCGATAATCAGCAGCTCGAGGAAATCTTGGGTGCGTAAATCACCGAACGTATCTGTCGTTGGCGTTGTGTTGGCCGTCGACAGCATCGGCGCAGTGCTGGTCAGCTCCACGCTTGCACTCCTTTTAAGGCATGCCGCGGCGCCACGGGCTCCACCCGATCAGCCCGACGTGATCAGCGCCCGAAAAGGGCGCAGTGGATCACACTCTGATGTCGAGTCGTGTTTCCCCCACGACGTCCTGCCCTTGTCCCACGTCCGATCCCGTAGTTTCATCAATGCCGTCCAATGGCACCTCGCCCCCAGTCAGCTCGCCATCCCCTCCCCAGGGGTCAGCCGCTTGCGAGTCGTGGCTGCCGTGAGCAAGGTCCTGCTGACCGCCGGTGAGGTCCGTGGTCACGTCGAACCGATCCACATGAATGCCGTGCTGTTGAAGCGCCTGGCTCAGTTGAGCCGCTCGCTCACAGACAAGATCACGGGCCGACGTCGTTTCGGTGCGAACGTCGATCTCGATCTTGTCACCAGCAACACGCAGGTTGACGTGCACACGACCCAGCTCCGGCGGATGAAGGTGCATCCGAGCCGATGAGCGTCCCGCACTCGAATGAAGTCGAATCGAGCGTACGAGCTCGTCAAAAGGCGATCGTTGTGTGGAATCGGCTTTGCCGTCCCCACGGGGGACAGACCGCTCATTGGGGGCAGCCCGATCCTGTCGCTCGACAGAAGTGAGCCTTGGCCCCCTCTGCTCGTCCCCTGATGCGTTCGAGCTTGACGAATCGGGCGCAGATGAGACTGCACGCGCGGACTCGACCTCGCCGGCCCGCCCGCTCCCCAGAAGCTGGGCGATCTGCTGCGCGGGGTTGGGCGTAGGCGAGCGCGACAGGGCATCGACCCTGTCGACATTGGCTACCGCGTGTGTGGTGGAAGACAGGTCCCTGGGAGTGAGCCATGAGCCTTCCTGTTTAGCGGGGGCTGCGATTGCCCAGCGCGAAGCAGGTTGGGAATCGTCACTCGGAGGCGGGACTCTCTCAGCACGATTGACCGTTGTTTCCGGACTCAGCAAGCGAAAGAGATCTCGTTGTGCCATATCGTGGACACTCGACGTCCCCTTTTGCAGATCGCCGCCTCCGGTCAGTGTGGCGGTGCGAGCGGAAGCAGGTCCGGGTGAAATGTCATTGGCTTGTCTGGCGTACCAGGCGCGTCGAGCACGAACGCTGGAGCGGTCGAGACTCGCATCCTGCACATGGTCCGGGTTGCCTGGTTTGTCATCAGCTTTTAGAGCCGCCTGGGTTTTGTCATGAGCATCGGCGACATCGGGCTCGAACATCTGAGCCGGCGACAACCTGCCTCCGAGCCCGCCGTGATGTATGTCCGAAGAGGTCCGCGCAAGAGCAAGGACAGCCTCAAATGCCAGGAGGGTGAGGTCACCGTACGACGTCTCCATCGCCCCGTCGTCCGGCTCGTGACGGACGCCCTCCGGGTCCCGTCCGGACTGCGGGAGGGTGACACTCGGTGAAGTTGGCGTAGCTGAAACCATTGGTGAGTCTCTAGGGCTCTTCGGATCCCGGTTCAGCCGAGCGGTGCGTTGCTCTTTCTCGCATCCGTCGGAGGATAGTCTTCATTTTTTCCAGGTCCTCGCTTCGCTTGGCCGCCTCGATGATGGACTTGGCCTTGCGGGTGTTGACAGCCAGGAGGACTTCGGCTGCCTCGTCAGGGTCGGGGATTGTGAGCAGGTGCTGCAAAGCGATCTTGGGTGCGAGCGCCTCATAGATGGCAATCTGCTTCTTGAAGGCTTCCTGATTTTGCTGGGCCGAGGCGATCTCTTGCTGCTGTTGTGCCTTTTCCCGCTCCTCACGAAAACTCTCACGTTCGGTCATTACCCGCAGCAGGATGCTATTGCTGAGGGCCAGTCGTTGATCGAGCTCCGCTTTGATCCGTTCTGCCTCACGGCGTACGATCTCGAGGTTCATCTGCGATTCTGCAAGGGCATCACCGCCGACGGCCTGGGAGATCGGTTCAGTTGTCTGCTCGTTTAAGTGCCGGCGTTCTGTCACTTCAGTCTGGGGTTCTTCTTCACGGAGAGCGGCGGCAATCTGGCGGACCTTCTCACCATCAATCACACCTGCGCCTAGGACGTAGATCAACACACCGCCCAAAGCGAGCATGTTGAGAAATGCGAACAGGGCAATTCCATCGTACGTCCGCCTTAGGATGGAAGGGTTTGACGTCATGCCGCGACCTCGTCTCGCTGATGATCATGTTTCCGCAGGTACACGTTCAGGGCGGTCTCGTCAGTTAGGGTCCGTTCTTCACGCGTCAATTCAGTGCGGTGCCGCTGCCACTGTTTCTCTCGGAGCTTTTCGATGACCCTGAGCTTCTTCCAGGCATCTGCCAGCTTGGCCCGCTCCGCCTCGAATTCCGCTCGTTTTTGGGTGAGCTCGGTCTGCGACTCCATGATCTTTCGACCAAGCCAATGGCGGTGAAACTCCTGCCCGGACAGAAATCTGACATCAAGTGTACCGGCCTGCTGAACGTTGCGGGACTGATCGATGGTCTCATGTAGCTGGTGCGTCAGTTGGGTCATTCGAGTTTCGATCTGTGCCACAACACGTAGTGCCTCAGCTACGACACGCCGTTGTTGGTCCCGCGCTCGCTGCCGCAGCTTCAGGACCGTTTCAAGACGGAATCGGAATCTACGTACCACAGCTTAGAATCCTATTACTCTGCGTCTGCCATTGCCGCTGGTATCTTGATGGAAAGCGTACCGCGCACCTTCTCGATCTCTGCTGCTAGAGTCACCAATCGCTGATGGGTGTCCGCGAACGCGGCTCGCTCATCGATCGCTTGTCGCAAGAACTCATCGATCACGGGCTTCATCTTGACAGCCACATCAAACTCGACGTTGGAACCGGCCGCGTAGGCACCGACATTGACGAGGTCCTCGATGTCGCTGAAAACCGCGAGCACGCGGCGAACGGTAGCAGCCGCTTGCAGGTGCTCCTCGTCCGTGACATCCGGCATCACTCGACTGATGCTCTCGAGTACGGAGACGGCTGGATAGTGACCCCGGTTCGCCAGATCGCGTGAGAGCCAAATATGTCCGTCCAAAATGCCGCGGATGGCATCAGAGATCGGTTCGGTGATGTCGTCACTCTCGACGAGCACCGTATACATCCCGGTGATGCTCCCACGATCGGTCCGTCCACTGCGTTCCAAGAGTTTGGGTAACAGGCTGAAGACGCTCGGTGGATAACCTTTGGTTGTCGGTGGTTCACCGGCGGCGAGGCCAATCTGCCGCTGGGCCATGGCCATACGGGTCGTCGAGTCGGTCAGCAGCAGAACCTCGTGGCCAAGGTCGCGGAAGTACTCAGCCACGGCTGTGGCGACAAATGCGGCACGAACGCGCAGTACAGGCGACTCGTCCGACGTGCTTACGACCAGGACGCTTCGCGACAAACCCTCCTCGCCGAGGTCTTTTCGCAGAAAATCTCCAACCTCGCGCCCACGTTCTCCGACTAGTGCCACGACGATAACATCCGCTGCGGTGTTGCGGGCGATCATACCCATCAGTACGCTCTTACCGACACCGGTTCCCGCGAACACACCGAACCGCTGCCCGCCGCCGACGGTGTGCATCGCATCCACCGAACGGATGCCGCTAGGCAGAACGCTAGCAATCGGCTTGCGCAGCAGGGCGTGTGGGGCGTCACGAAAGACCGGATAATAGCCTTCGACGGTAAAATCGGTTCGACCACCGACCGGCCGCCCCAGTCCATCCAGGACACATCCAAGCATCTGCCGTCCAACGGACACATACTGCAGGGCGGGTGCGCTTCTCACGGGATCCCCCACACCAACGCCCAGCGGTTCATGGAGTGTCATCAGAATAGCGCGATCGCCCCGGGCCCCCACGATCTGGGCGGTGATCGGCCTGTCATGGTTTCGGGCAATAGTGCAGAGAGTGCCGATGGTGAGTGGAAACCCCTCTGCGATGACCGTCAAGCCGACCACCTCCGCCACACGTCCAGTGACGTGGAGTGGTTGTGCCTGTTCGATCAGGCGACGTTGATCAGCAAACAGTGTGGTCATCGTTCACGCGTCCACCCAACAATAACGATACGATTTCGTTCACCTGCGTTTCGAGCGAGGCATCGATGCTGGTCCGCTCATTCTCGACTTTACACCCACCTGGTGCCATGCTTTCGTCGGTCACGATCTTCACGGTGTGTGCAGCCCTGATGTGGGAAAGCGACGATTCGGCGAACTTCTCCATCGAGGCGACGTCTTTCGGGTGTACATGGATGAGAAGATCGGTCCGGGACCCGACAAGTCGCAGGGCCCGGTCGAGGTTCTCACAGGCCGATTCGCGATGTAAGTCTCCAACCGCGAATGTCAGCTTCTTGGCGATCAGCAGCGCAAGATCGAGTAAGTCCCGTCGGGCAGCGATCGCCAGATCCTCCTTAATGGTGTCGATGGCTGTTGTCGCCTCCTGCATAACTTGGACGATCTGGGCGTGCTCTCGACGAAAGCCCTCTACGGCTTCATCGTGGGCTGCGTGATAGCCAGCCTTGACCCCTTCGGCGTGTCCCTGTTCGAACCCTGCGTCGTAGCCCTGTCGTCTCGCCTCTTCGCGAAGGTGCTGCGCTTTTTGCTTGGCATCGACCAAGGTACGGGCGACCTGGCGCTTGGTCTGCTCCATCGCAGCATCCGCTTCCGCCAGATGATCTGCCAGATCGACCGTAGACAGATGGCGGAGGATGGGGCCCACCTGACCGGCTTTGATCACCGTCGACATCCGTATCGCTCCATGCACCGATAGCCTTCCTGTGGCGTGTGCCGACTGACGACAAGCTCTAAACCGTACGCTGCCCCTTCGGAGTGCTGCCCCTCCCTTTTTCCTCGTTTGACAAGGAGGGAGGAGAGGAACGCAGTGCCGGCTCCGGATGATGAATCGGAGGTGTCGCCATGCTTTGTCTGAGGACGCCTTGGACTCATATGATCATCTCCTTCTCGGCTCCTCGCCCGGAGATGATCAGCTCACCAGCGTCCTCCAAACGACGTACGACATCCACGATCTTCTGCTGTGCCGCCTCTACGTCACTAACGCGGACCGGTCCCATGTATTCCATGTCCTCCTTGATCAACTGAGAAGCCCGCTCCGACATGTTGCGGAAGATCTTGTCGCGAAGCTCCTCACTGGCGGTCTTCAAGGCGAGGGCCAGCTCTTCGTGCTCGATCTCCTTGAGCACCAACTGGATGCCCTTGTCGTTGACGAGAAGAATGTCCTCGAAGACGAACATCAGGCGACGAATTTGCTCGACCAAATCGGGGTCTTGAGCCTCCAATGATTCGAGAATACCCTTCTCGGTGGCCCGGTCAGCCAGGTTGAGCATCTCGGCGACCGTCTCCACGCCACCAGCCTTCTGGAAGGTTTGGGACACGATTCCCGATAAACGCAGTTCCAGACCCCTCTCCACCTCCTTGATGACTTCCGGGTTGGTGTTGTCCATGTTGGCGATTCGGGTCACAACCTCGAGCTGCTTCTCCAGAGGCAGGCCGGCGAGGATCTCGCTGGCCTTGTGCGAGGCGAGATGCGAGAGGATGAGGGCAATCGTCTGCGGATGCTCATCCTGAATGAAAGTCATCAGGTTGTCAGCTTCGGTCCTGGCAAGGAAGGAGAAGGGCTTCTTGTACACCTCGTGCTCGATGAGCCTCATGATGTGGGCAGCCTGATCCGCCGGAAGCGCTTTCTCCAGTAAGGCCCGGGCGTAGGGAACACCTCCCTGCTTGAGGTACTGCCGAGCAAGGGCCATGTTGTAGAACTCCTCGATGACCCGGCCTCGGCGATCGGCGTCCACGATATCGAGATGAGCAACCTCACGTGTGAGTTCCTCGACGAGGTCACCATCCAGATGCCGCAAGACCTCCGCGGAGGCTTCGCCGTCCATGGCGATCAGGAGAATCGCCGCCTTCGTAATGCCCTTAAGAGACGGCGCATCACTATTCGCGGCATTCTGTTCTTGTGTCCCTTCCATGGCAGCCTCTCTGAGGTCGTCGTAATGGTTTGGCGTCTGACACGGACTCGACCGACGACAACGACAGCTTCCGCTGGTTCACTGTCTCGGCATGTGGCTGGTCACGACGCCGCTAACCATGATCATGTCTCCTCCGCCCATCGCCGGATCAGCTCGGCGGTCCCCCCGGGGTCGTTCTCAACCATCCTGGAGACTTCGCGGGCGAGCTCCTGGTAGCGAAGGGTGGTCGGATCCACTTCCTTGCCGGTAAGCAAGCCCTCTGACACTTCTGCTCGTCCGACAGCGTGTGGTCCGACAGTCAGGAATGGCTCCCCTTCTCGTGCCTCGCCTGCGTCACTGACCTGACGCCTGCGGAGCCCCGCACGGGCGGTTGATTTGTGAACGACGCGCATCATCAGAAACAGACTCATCAGTGCCAGCGTTCCCAGACCCAGTTGTGGACCGTAGGCGCGAACAAGGGCCGCTGCGTCGAGCTCTTCATCGCCTTGGCGGACGAGAGAGACACCGTCGGGTCCGCGAATCCATCCACCTCCGGTGGTACTCCATTCCATGTCCGGATAGACATCCACCTCGACATCACGCGGGTCGGAAGCCATGACGATCTTCTCGACGCTGGCTCGCACTCGCTGGACCTCTGCACCCTTGACCGCCGTAAAGTCCGGGTCGTCGTCGGTTGGGTCCGCCGCTGTGCCAGGACGCAGGGCCTTATACACACCAACGACGAAGCTTCGCGGAATCCCCACCGCGGCAGTGACTTTCTTTGTGGCAAACGGCATTTGCTCGATGGTTTCGGTCCGGCTCAGCTGGGGTGCGAACATCTCGACGGATGATTTCTCCGTGGTCACAGATTGCCCTGCCTCGGACGCGGCAAGCGCGTGCCCGAGATTGGCCTGCACACCCGGCTCGACGGCGTGCGATCCGCCCGACTGCTCAGAGGCATTCGAAGTCTCGATCTTGGGCTGAGGGGGCTCATGCTTGATGTTCTGGGTGACGCGCTTGCTCGTATCCAGTTCGACAGTGACAACCACCTGCACACCAGGGATATTTGCGAGCTTGCTGAGGATCTTGGTTCGGTAGTGCTCTTCGCGGCGTTTGATCCTGCTCAGCAGGTCGAAGCTGGCGGTGTCGTCCGGATTGGGCAGATTGTGAGACCGCATCGTCCGCGTATCCGTGATGTAAACGTTATGCGGCTTCAGCCCGGCAACACCACCGGCCACTAGCTTGGCAAAACCTTCAACGATCTCGTGTGTCATCTCCCTGCCC
Organism: uncultured Phycisphaeraceae bacterium; assembly: GCA_964405925.1. Classification (GTDB taxonomy): domain Bacteria; phylum Planctomycetota; class Phycisphaerae; order UBA1845; family UBA1845. The sequence goes on from CAYOQG010000080.1 coordinate 15,775, forward strand.
GAGGCGAGGGATACGGTCACCGACGCTGTCGGTACATCGGCAACCCCACCGAGGCGTCGCTTCGTCACCGGGTTGATGATCACCGAAGCACTGTCCACCGCTGGAGATGTGGCGATTATCTTTGCCAGCTCATTGCCTTTGGCGTAGTTTTGTGCGTACGCTCGTGCTTCCGGGGATTGGAAGGGATTGGTGTCCGAGACGACGGCCGCCATATCGAAGAGACTTCCCTCCGGCAGGGCGTCAGCGGAGTGCAGCAGTCGAACCGCGTTGTAGCGGTCAGCCGCTCGTACGTAGATCCGGGTACCTCGGGTCTCGAAGCGAATCCCCTTGCCTCGGAGCGTTTCTTCTGCAGCGTCAAGATCCTTATAGGTAAACTCGCGGGTCACCAACGGCACAAGCTCGGGCGACGTAGACCATTGCAGCAACCACAGAAGTGATCCCATTGCCAACGCCGCACACAGTCCAATCGCCAGACGCTGTGAAACGGTCAAGACGCTCAGTTGAGCACTGATGTGCTTAAACCATTGACGCAATTGACCCATCGCCTGCTATACCGCCAAGAGATCATCGACACCACGGAAGGTCGCGTAGAGCCTCGCAGGCCGATTCGTATACGAAACCGTCGGTGCGAGGTCTGACCTCCATGTCTGACCCCGCGGTCGCGACGATATCATTGTGCCACCACGCACCTCCTCGGCAAACGAACTGAACGCTTGCTCCATCAGGCTCGTCCGTCCGCCATGTTGCCAACGGGCATCCTACCCACTCAGATCCGCATCTGCTGGATTTCCCGATACGCGTCGGTCAGCTTGTTGCGGACCTCCATTAGAAGGTCAAAGGCAATTCCCGCTTTGTTCACGGCTGCGAGAACCTCCACCACGTTGTCACTTTCCCCTGTCACAAGACTTTGCACGCCTTGGTCTGCTTCTTTCTGCAGCCGGTCCACCTCATCTAGGCTTTCGAGGAGGATCGTCTTGAAGTCCTTCCCCTGTGCGCCCTCCTCCGCCGCCCGGCCCGGTGCGTTCGGCGCCGCCGGCGAGATGGATCCAATGACGTTGGAAGCCTCAATCGGATTCGTCATTACGCGATCCCTCTAAAAGCACTCTCCTAGGCCAGCAGCCTGAGTGTGCTCGCTGCCATGGATTTCGTCATCTCCATGACAGTCACGTTGGCTTCGTAGGCTCGGGCTGCGGTGATGGCATTGACCATCTCCGTGTGATAGTCCACGTTGGAGACGCGGACGTAACCCTTGTCCTTCCCTTCCTTGATCGCGAGCACATGATCCGGATCCCAACGAAGCCCGAACGGGGCTGAATCCTCCGCGATCCCCGCCACATGTACACCGGGCGCTTCTCGACCGGCCGTCGGATCACCGGGTGCAAACAGGGCAACACGACGCCGGTAGGGAACCGCCTCGCCATTCTCGTAACGCACCGCGTCTTTCATCGCGAGGTTGCCGGCGATGACGTCAAGCTGCGTTCGATAGGCCGAAAGCGCCGACGTGCTGATGTCAAGAGCACCGTACATTGTCACCTTTCATCGCTACAAAGTCCCGCGTATCGCCTTCCTCAACCCGTTGAACCGACCTTTCAGCAGGGTGGTGAACAGATCGTGGGTCATGCCCGTCTCCGCCAGATCAGCCATTTCCCGTTCGATTGACAAGTTCGTGCCATCGTGAAAGAGGACGTTCTCTGCGGGCCTTTGACTCGGTGTAATATGAAGATAACCCTGTTCATCCGTCTGCACCTCCTGCCCTGCTTGGACAACGAAGGGCCCTTTCGGGTCGCGAGCCCGGGCGTCAAGCGCCTCGCGCAGGGACCGTTGGAACGCCTTTGTATCCAGTTGTTTGGCGCGGTAGTCGGGGGTGTGGATGTTGGCCACATTCTCGGCGAGCATCCGGAGTCTGGACTCGTTGAATGCCAGCATCTTGACCAGTCCTGGAGTCGCACCACGGTCTGTCACCGATGAAAGAAACATCACATCTCTGGCGCCCGCCGCTGCCGGAATCCCGGACTCTCACGCAACGGCGCGCGATTCATCCACACCTTTCCAAAGTCTTTGCACAGGTCGTGCCACGTTCGGCACCCTCAATTCCTGGCATCAGGGTCCGCTCTGCGCAGCTCGCCCCGCAGGCAGTTTCTGCGCGTCGGCAGAATCTGCGCTCCTGGAGACTACGGTAGATGCACCGCGAGTACATTCATACATCGACCCCGGCAGGAGTTAGGGCATGCCGCCGGGCCTCAGCCTCATCCCGCCATTGTTTGAGTTTCATGCCCAGCGTTCGGACGCCCATCCCGAGGGCCTTGGCCGTCTTCGCCCGATGGCCGTTGAAGCGACCAAGCGTTTGCTCGATCAGCTTTCGTTCCATGTCCTCCAGCATCCGCCCCTCTCGAAGTAGCCCTAGTCCGCCCACCGGTGACGCTGCGGGTCGAAGCCAGGGCTCGATCAGCTCGACGGTGATGGTATCGGAGGTTCGCAGGGTGGCAGCTCGTCGGCATAGGTTCTCCAGCTCGCGAACGTTGCCGGGCCAGTCGTACTCCATCAATAGCTTGATCGCGTCCGGAGCCACTCGCATCGCCTCGCAGCCTTCCTGCACTGCGGCCTGGCCAAGGAAATAGTCAACCAGTTCACCAATATCCTCGCCACGGTCACGAAGTGGTGGCACGGTGACCGGGAGGACATTCAAACGATAGAAGAGATCATCACGAAACCGTCTTCGGGCTACGCGTTCTTTGAGGTTCCGGTTCGTTGTGGCGATCACCCGCACATCCACCCGTCGGGTGGTGCTGCTGCCGACTCTCTCGAACTCGTTTTCCTGTAGAACGCGCAGCAACTTGGCCTGCAAGGGCAAAGCCATCTCGGAGATCTCGTCGAGAAGCAGCGTTCCGCCATCGGCAAGCTCGAATCGGCCTTTGCGGGTCCGGTCCGCGCCCGTGAAGGCACCGCGTTCGTGTCCGAAGAGCTCACTCTCGAGCAGATTCGCCGACAAGGCGGCGCAGTTCAGACAGAGCATCGGCTGATCCGCTCGCGGTGATGCGTGGTGAATACGCGAAGCCGCCAGCTCTTTCCCGGTGCCGGACTCTCCGGTAATCAACACCGTAG
>CAYOQG010000081.1:0-18864 GCA_964405925.1 uncultured Phycisphaeraceae bacterium
TAGTTTTTCGTCAATGCCTTTGCTCAGTTGGCGGTGCTGCGCCGTTTCTCTGCCGACCGGCATACCAGCGCATCGGTGGCTGAGGATGCGGAACGGGCCAAACGGCAAATTATAATCTATATTGACTTCATCACAAGCGTCCGTGACGGTGCGATCGAGCTGAAACCGATCCTCGCCGAAGCCCGTCAGCGTGTGGTCGATGCGGCGGCTAAGATATGAAAGTCATAGCCACAATCCAAGCCGACTTGGAAGTGACACCACTCGGTACGGCGAGCCGGTTGGCAGATGACCTTTGCGGTGCCGCAGTGCTCAAGCGAACCATCGACCGTGTCCGCCGCGCGGATCTCGTGGACGCCGTCTACGTTCTATGCCCTCAAGAGCAGGCTCAGCGATGCGAGAGTCTTCTTTCGGGCAGCGAGGTGACGATTCGCCCGTACAAGGCCGGGCCCCCGCCGTGGGCCTCTTTGGTGCAAACGGGGCGGAAATGGTCGCTTGATGGGTGGCGGGGCGGCATCGGCGGGACAACCCATTTCGAGGAATTCACCGACGGCCGGCTGATCAGCGGACTGCTGGAAACGATTGAAGCCGATGCCGTGCTCAGTGTTCCCGCCTGTGCCCCGTTGATTGACCCTGGCTTGATCGACGGGATGATCCAGCATCACGAGAAAACGAAGCACGAGAGTCGCCTGACGTTCACCCAGGCACCACCGGGCTTAGCGGGGATTCTCATGGATGTGTCGCTCGCTCGTGAGCTCGGCGAAAAGGACATCCCTATCGGGTGGGTGCTCAGCTACAAGCCCGACAGCCCGCAGAAGGATCTGATCTTTCAGCCATGTTGCTATGAGATGCCACCGGAGATTCGCTATGCTGTTGGACGACTGACGGCTGATACACAGCGTTCCTTTCAGAGACTGAGGGCCCTCCTTGGTGAACATGAGGACCCGGATCTCGTCACCGCTGGTCAGTGGTCGACACGGTATGAAGACACGGCCACAGAACCCCTGCCGTGCGAAGTCGAGATCGAGCTCACAACGGATGATCCTTACCCGGAGGCATTGCTCGCGCCGCGCGGATCGCGGGTTGAGAAGCGCGGCCCTATCAACCTGAAAATCGTCGAGCAGCTTGTTGGGGAACTGATCCACTTCGACGATGCCTTGGTCGTCCTCGGTGGTTTCGGTGATCCGTTGCGACATCCACGGTTTGCGGAAGCGTTGAAGCGTATTCGTGCGGTCGAGTCAAACGGGCGAAAGCTCTACGGGCTGGCTGTCCGCACGCGTGGGGTGGACCTTACGGAGGAGCACGTCGAGGGCATGATCAACTGCGGCGTGGACATACTCGAACTCGCCCTCGATGCCTGGACGCCCGAACTCTATACCCAATTGCAGTCGCCGAACGATCCTGCCCGTGCGAAGCTGGATGAAGTGCTCAAACGGATCGAGCAACTGACCCAAATGCGGCAGCAGCGGCAGACCGTCAAACCGATTGTCGTTCCCAGCATGACGAAAGCCCATGACAACGTTCGCGAGTTGGATGACTTCTACGATGGTTGGATTCGCCGTCTTGGCGCCGTCACCATCCACGGTTTTAGCCACTATGCCGGGCAACTCGAAGACAGAAGCGTCATAGATATGGCACCTCAGCCCCGCGTGGGTTGTCGACGCTTACGCTCGCGCTGTGTGGTCCTTGCCGATGGCCGGGTCACCGTGTGCGATCAAGACGTCAACGGCCGTCATGCAGTTGGCTCACTACGCGATCAATCCCTGGAGCAGATCTGGCGGAGTCGAGCTCTGGATGACCTCCGCCGAGCCCACCGCCAGGGTCACTTCGACGTCACTCCCCTATGTGCGACCTGCGGCGAATGGCATCGACCATGAGCTACATCCGATATTTCAGCACTGTGGGCTGCAATGTCAATCAGGAGATGATTTATGGGGAACTCGGCGGACACTAATCAAGGGCGCCCTCGGTTAGAATTCTACTGGTGGGAGACCAAACCGGGCGAGGAGCGCGGCACATGGTGGGGGCAGCTTGCAGGTGGTGCGCATCGTCTGTACGTGCTGGTCGAGGCGCTCGACTCGACCTGCCAGGAGAGAAACATCGAACGCGCGCTAACTCACCTCGTGTATCACGTGGAGAACTATTTGATCCGCGCGTACGAACTGCGCGAGCGGCTGTTGGGGCTCCTTGCCATTGTTACCGGCCAGCAAGAGACAGTGCAGAAACTCAAGAGGCCTAAGGGACGAGCAGCTGCGTTGGCCACCTTGCGCTCTAAACCTGCTCGCGGGTTACGCGAGGCTGAGCGAATCCTCAACCTGCTCGACGACGATGTTCATATGCGGAACATGCACACACACCGACAGTATCTAAGCCTGGGGCTATACACTGGGGATGACATTTTCGATCCTGGGGACGCCTTGCTCGAACTCGAAAACAGACCAAAGGAACGGGAGGAGTTTGAGGAGTTCCTTCGTGGAGCTATCGATCGTATGGCGCGAGATTACAGAGACCGGCTGACTACTCTTGCCCAGGCGATCTGGGACTTTTTGAAACAGGTGGGCCACAAGGACTCGTAGGGGGTCCCATCCTTACGCGCGTCCTGGCGGTCGGACCTGATTTCGCGTCCACAGGGTAAGCGGGCGAAATCCGCCCCATAGGTGCTCAACGTCAAGGTTCGTTGCTTTCGCCGATTGCGCCTCCGAGCGGCTGTCCGGAAAGAAGTGTCTCGACCTGGGCACTGGGGAGAGCTTCGACGCGGCCGTTGAGGCGAAGGACCAGTCGGTGAAGTGTCTCAAATCGCTCACCGAATGCATAATATTGCAGCTCGTCTGACACCAGGAGCACCCACGTAAAGGATCGAGTCTCTGACGGCGGAACCGGGCGATAAGTCAATCGGCGCGACAGTCTGAAACCGCTGGGCAGGTTTTTGCCTACGAGGATATCGACAGAGCTTGGCCACTTGCCGAAATCCCGCCGGTAAGCGCTCGCAGCGTTGAATACACTTTCCATCTCATCAGAAAGATCGCTGGTCACCATCCAGCGCTCGTCAAGCGGCGCCTGTGCGTACGGCGGAGCGGTGAAGATCCTCGTCCTCGCCGTCGATACGAAGGACGTCACTGTCGATATCAGGAGAAGCCAACATGGAAACACCAGAGCAGAAAGAACGATCGCAAGCCATGCCAGTGTCACTCTCTCATTGGGAATCCTCTTTCGGGCAACCGCGTACAAACCCACGCCAATCGCCACGACTTGTGAGACGAAGGGAATGAAGAAAAGGAGCGCAAGCACAAACGCGACATTAGCTGCCGCACGGGTCGTCGGCGCAGCGGGTTGATCCATTGCTGCCGGAATGGTCCCTTGTGCCTGCAAGCGATCTTCTCCCGCACTCGTCGACCCGGACGGCTGTGACGCGGTAGAGGGCGGCTCAGCCGGAGGCGAGGTCGTCTCAACGGAGGGAAGGCTGGGTGTTCGACCAGGCGCGAAGACCATCGCGCCGCAGTTGCTGCACTTTGTTGCCTCTGTCGCATCGACTTCTACAACGTGTCTGCACTCTGGACAGGTCAACTCCATCATACCACGGATTACACCGACGACGCGGTTGACGCAAACACCCGCAAAACAAGGGATGAGCCCGAACGGCGAATTCGTCGTCGGACGCCGGAGAGACGCAGGAGGACCTGTCTCACTTGCGATACACCAAGCCCGTGATTTCAAAAGGCAGCCCCCTGCGAGTATGATCCTGGGTGCGCTCAAGCGAGCTGGCTGGGTAGCGTAATGGTTGGCTTTGCGCCGATCGTCATTGACGGCCAGGTCCCATGCAGTGGGGGCAACAGGCACCGGGTCAGGCTGGAGACAGAGCAGCCCACCTGCTGCAACCAGGTGCCGTGGATCACCTGGTCGTCAATGACGACCGGCGGAGACGGTCGGTGGATGGTCCCCGAGGCAGTGCTTCGGGAAGGGAGTGTTGTGGGGCATGTCGTATCGCGTTCTGGCCCGCACGTATCGCAGCAACACCTTCGAAGAAGTCGTTGGCCAGGAATCGATCGCGACCACGCTCAAGAACGCGATCACTTCCGGGCGGGTGCACCATGGTTATCTCTTCACGGGAACGCGCGGTGTCGGCAAGACGTCCGTGGCCCGCATCCTGGCTAAGGCGTTGAACTGCCTTGCGTTTGACGCACCGACCACGACACCGTGCTGCAAGTGTGAATCGTGCTTAGCTGTAGCTGTCGGTGAAGATGTCGATGTCGTCGAGATCGACGCGGCTAGCAACACCGGCGTGGACAACATCCGTGAACTGCGCGGCAACGCCACCCTCCGACCGGCGCGATCCCGCTTTAAGACCTATATCATCGACGAAGTCCACATGCTCAGTGCGGGGGCGTTTAACGCCCTGCTAAAGACGCTCGAAGAGCCCCCCTCACACGTCAAGTTCATCCTCGCGACGACCGAGGCCCAGAAGGTCCCCGCGACCATTCAGAGTCGGTGCCAACGTTTTGACTTTCGGGCAATCGATGCCGTGGCGATAGCCGACCATCTGCGCAGGATCGTCGACGCGGAAGGGATCGAGACGGAGGACACGGTGCTTCGTCGGATCGCCCGGCTCGCCCGCGGATCGATGCGCGACGCTTTGTCACTCCTGGACAAGGTTCTCTCGTACGATCCCAGCCGGCTGACGGGGGAGGTGGTCGACGAGATTATTCCCCCACCGCACGACGAGCTAGCTTTTGCGGTTCTGGAGTGCGTGGCCCGGCGCGATCCAGCCGGTGCCCTGCGGGCACTCAACACGGCTCTTCAAAGTGGTCGCACCGTCGACCGATTCTGCGACCATCTGATCGAGCACTTACGGACGCTGATGCTTCTTCGTGTTTGTGGCGATGACACAGACCTGGTCGACGTGTCCAGCACGCAAAGACCCGCGCTTATTGAGCAAGCAGGCCAGTTCGACGCCCCCACATATGTGTACATGATCAGTCTGCTCGAGGAGTTGCGGCGCAGTGCCAAGTCCAGCGGGGCTTCCCGCGCCCTGGCGGACGCAGCCGTCGTGCGGCTTGCCTTAAGCCATCAGTTTACGGACATCAGCGAACTGATGCGCCGCCTCGATGGTGACAGCTCCGGCTATGCAGCACCGTCACCCTCGAAGAATCCCTCAAAAAAAAAAGAAGCCAGTCATCCCGACGTAGCTGATCGGGATACGCCGAGCGTGACGAGGCCAACGTCGGCGTTGCCAACCTCCCCGCCTGTGCCGGCTGCCCCGGAATCGGCCGGCCCCACCTTGGCGCAGGCGTCCGTGCAGCTAAGCTCAGCGGAGCGAGAGCGCATTGATCACGACCCGTTCGTCCAGCGGGTCACGCAAGCCGTGGAGGGAAGGCTACTGAGCGTGCGGCGGGTGGAGCCGATGACGCGCCAAAGTGACGTCGCGGACGGAGCAGCGGACCTAACGGAACAACTGGAGTCCGCGGAGGAGTAATGACCCATGCTGGGTGGATTGGGAAACCTTGCAAACGTGTTGAAGACGGCAAAGGGGTTGCAGGACCAGATGACGAAAATGCAAGAGGAACTGGCCTCGCGTCGCTTCGAGGGGGATGCCGGTGGCGGCATGGTGCGTGCGACAGTGGACGGCCGGGGCAATCTGGTAGACGTGAAGATCGACCCCGAAGCGGCCAAAGACGTTGAGCTTCTTGAGGACCTCGTCAAGGCCGCCGTAGGGGCTGCCACCACCAAGTCGCAGGAAGCAATGAGGAATGACGTAGCTGCCATGACCGGGGGGCTCAACATCCCCGGGCTCACCGACGTGCTGGGCAAAGGTTGACTCGGTGGCAAGCGCGAGGCCAAAAGTGCGATGAAAGGTGAACCGATTGAATCGCTTGCTCGCCTCAAGGAACAGTTTCAGAGGCTTCCAGGAATTGGTCCGCGCAGTGCCGAGCGCCTGGCGTTTCACGTCCTGCGCGAGCCCCGTGACTTTGCGGCTGCTTTGGCCCAGGCCATTCTCGACGTGAAGAACAAGGTTCTTCATTGCGGCACCTGCTTTAACCTCACCGAAAACGATCCCTGCACTATCTGTGCGGACCCGAACCGCGATCGAGGGGAAGTTTGGGTGGTTGAACAGCCCAAGGATTTACTGGCCTTGGAGGCAACCGGCCTCGTTCGGGGGACCTATCATGTCCTCATGGGGCATATCGCGCCGCTTGAAGGGGTCGAACCGGATGACCTGACGATCGAAGCCCTGGTCGGGCGCGTGCGCGCGGGTGGGGTGCGCGAGGTCGTGCTGGCGCTGAATCCGACGCTCGAAAGTGATGGGACAGCCCTTCATATCCAGAGTCTGTTGAGCGAACTCGATGTTCTGATAACGCGACCGGCTCGCGGTTTAGCGGTGGGCTCGCAACTCGAATACGCGACGGTGGGAATGCTCGAATCGGCAATCCGCGGTCGGACACGGATGTAAAGCCGTACAAGTTATAATCACTGAATCGTGACGGTCCTGCGGGCTCGAGAGTGCGTAAGCGCTTATGGTATGGTGGCTGCAAAGGCGCAGACCGCCGCCCGTTGCCTGATATAATAGGGGGACGGGAGAGGGCCGAGGCCCCGGGGCCCATAACCTTCTGCCATGTTGGAGACTGTATGGCGAGGGCCTGGGGCGTCAAATGTTCACCGTTTGCCTAAGGGGTCAGTTTGCGACGGGGTGACGAACCGGATGTCACAGTTTCTGACACAATCGCTAAGTCAACAGATGCGGATGGAGCAACGGCTTACGCCCCAGCTCATCCAGTCCATGGCGATATTGCAGAAACCGGTGGCCGACCTCGAAGCGTACATCGCCAGCGCCCTAGAAAGCAACGCCGCCTTGGAGATTGAAGAGCGCTCTGCCCCCAAGTCCGAAACCGTTGGTCGTGATGATCGCGGTCGGGTGCAGGAACAACAGGCACTGGGTTTCGCCCGGATAGACCGGTTCTCGCGCTACTACGATTTGGACGCCAGCGAGCGGGCTCCCTTGAGTGCCCGACGCATGTCGCCCGATAACGGCCGGGACGCCAAGATGGGGGCGATGGCCAACACCGCGGGGCGGGCGGTTGGCCTGAACGAGCACCTGCTTTCCCAATGGGTGCTGATGGAAATCGGGGACGAAGAGGTCCGCCGGGCAGGCGAAGCCATCATCAACCATCTTGATCCCGACGGCTACCTGCGGGTCCGTCTAGGCGAGATCGCCGATCGTGTGCGCCCCCCGCTCTCTGAGCAAGTCCTCGAAGAAGCGCTCGAGGAAGTACAGCAACTCGAGCCGGCGGGGGTCGGTGCGCGAAATGTCGTGGAGTGTCTGTTGCTTCAGGTTGATGCCTTGCCTGGTGATAATTCGCTGGAGCGGACCCTTATTAAAGACCACCTTGATGACGTTGCCCATAACCGACTGCCCACGGTGGCGAAGGCCATGGGGTGCTCGATCGGGGAGATCAACGCAGCGATCAAGGTGATGCGCTCCACGTTGTGCCTTCATCCCGGTTATCTTGTGGGTGATCGCTCCGTTCCGGTGATTCGCCCGGACGTGATTGTGGACTACGCGGAGACGGGTGGTGGTTTGGACGTTCGACTCGCCCGCGGCAACATGCCCAGGCTCAGGGTCCGGCCCGAGATCATGGCCCTGGCGAAGTCGAAGAAAAACGGTCGGGCGACGCGGGATTTTGCTCGCAAGCATGTAGAGGAGGCCTCGGCCTTGATCGACGCCGTTCACTTCAGGCAAAGTCGCCTGCTGGAAGTGGCGAGGGCGATCGTCGAAAAGCAGGCAGAGTTCTTTAATGTTGGCCCGGAAGGTCTGAAAATCTGCCGGATGAGCGATTTGGCTGCCGAGCTGGGTTGCGACCCATCAACGATCAGTCGGACCGTGGCGGACAAGTACATGCAAACGCCGCGAGGAGTCTACCCCCTGCGCTATTTCTTCACCGGCGGCACCGAGACCGAAGATGGTGAGAGCATGGGGTGGGATCGGGTCAAGACCCGTGTGCGGGAGCTGATCGATGCCGAGGATAAAAAGGCACCGCTCAACGATGACCAGATTGCGGCCCTGCTCAAGAGGGAAGGGATCGAAATCTCCCGCAGAACGGTGGCCAAGTATCGGCAGCAACTGGACATTCCAGCCGCGAGGCAGCGACGCGAGTTTTAGTCTCTGACCACAGCTCTCCTTCGCGGATCCGTTATCCCGGATTTCCCAGATGGCGTCTTCGCGGTGGCATGATCTGTGCGGGTGTTCCCTGTAATTCAAGGGTTTCCGGCCATTTTGACAGGAGCCTGCGATGGGTGACAGGCGAAAACAAGCGCTGCGTATACAGTTTGATGGAAAGCTCAGACTCGAATTCCATGGCGCCAAGATCATGAACGATGCAGGCCTGCTCGCGTTCCGTGAACTGACCGAAGCATTCCGCCTCACAGAGAGGACAAGCACGGTGTTGTTGGATGGCCGTCGAGGACGGGAAACGGTTTCCGATCCGAGGTCGGCCCAAGTAGAATGCTCGGATGCCCTGCGGGCGCCCGCCAGCGAAGAGTCAAATGGGAAATGTCGACTGGTTGCAGGAGGGATGGGCGGGGTCAGTATGTCCCAAGCCAGCCAACGGCAGCTCCCGCCAAAGTGCATGTGAACGAGTCGGTTCGACCGCACTGTCAAACGTCGCGAAGGACCAGCAAGCAGGGCAGAAAGTCAAACGAGAAATGTAGGTTGAGTGCCGCATAGCCGGCACGTTTTATCCAGGAGCGAAGAACACGTGACGACATCTTGCCGAGCATGGTGGCGCAATTGTGCCCTGGAAGCGGACTCGGAGATCTTGGCTATCGATAGGATGGAAGACGGTATTGCTCCTATCCCCGAGAACTTATCGAAGATTCGAGAACTGATTACCAGTCTCGAATTGTGCCATCACAAGGCCGAGCGATGGGTCAACAACATCATTGAAACAATCGGGACAGGAGAAACGAACAAAGGCCTGGGCACCCGATCACCTGGCCAGCAGCATCCCGCGGAGAAGGTGTGGCAGAGTGCCTGCACCGCCCTTTCGGCCTGGATCGCCGGATGTCCTGCCGCCTCGGTTGACGTAACCATAGATACGATTCCGGCCTCTCGAATCCTCCTTTGCCTTGGGGAGCGCTCAGCGCTGAAAGAATGGCAGGTCCAACGAATGATCGAGAAGATCCGAAGTTCGATCCACTGGCCTGAATCCAGCAACGATCCGGCAGCACAGTACGTGTGGCTTCTCTTGGGTGGGGACGAATATGATGTCAATTACCGCAGCCGGTGTCCCGAATACTACAAGGAACACGAAGAGTTCTGGTTGAGGACGGTGCGGACAAGCATTCACGATGCTGAAAATGGCAATCAGGCCGAACTCTCGTTAGGGATCGCCATCGACATGCTCATGCCATGCCACTGGCGATTCGTGACGAATCTTCAGATTGTTCTTGAGGCCATTGGCGGAAGGCTCGATCCGGACGAGCGGTTCGCCGCATGTGGCAGGAATATCTCCCTGTTGCCAATTCGCGACCGGATGGAAGCTGTCTGCAGCTCCCTGAAGGTATTCTGTAGCACCGCGGAGTCGGATGAGAAGACGGATAAGGAGTTGCTTGCGCGATTGGGAGAACCAACAGAAGCAAAGAAATGGCTTGCTGCCTCCTTAGACAAGACAATCAGGCTTCAGTTGAACCCACCCGCCAAACTGCGAGCGATGTCCGCCCTTGCAGGACCTGAATGGCTAAGAACAGGGCGCTAACGCCGCCAACGGACTGCCCCTATCTGAGGCGGGAGCAGAAGATGAAAGGTATATACGGTCTTGTACCGCCACACGGGTTTTCTCGGCTTATCGGAGGTTGGTCCGTACGGACAGCGAACCCATGTTAAAGATCGGCGGACTCGAGCTTGATGTTTCCTTTGTGCAGGCGGCGATGAGCGGCCACAGCGATCTGCCGATGCGCCGGTTGGCCCGCCACTTTGGTGCACCGTACGCGCTGAACGAAGTCCTGCTCGACAAGCTGGTCCTGCAGCGCGGAAAGAAACGGCGACAGATCCTTGACGTTGATGAGGAGGATCACCCCGTCGGTGGGCAGCTCATGGGTGCCGTTCCGGAAGAGTCTGCGCTCGCCGCCGCGGCCCTGGTCGAGGCGGGCTACGACGTGATCGACATCAACTTCGGATGCCCGGTCAAGAAAGTGCTGGGCCGGTGTCGCGGAGGCTTTCTGCTATCACAACCTGAGACAGCCCTTATGATCATCCGATCTGTCTTCGATGCGATAGGGGCTACCCGTCCCGTGACGGTCAAGATGCGGCGGGGTACGGACAATTCGCCGGAATCGAAGCACAAGTTTTTTTCCATTCTCGATGGTGCGTTTGAGCTTGGTGTCTCAGCCGTCACTGTGCACGGGCGTACGGTGGCGCAACGGTACGTGGGCCCAAGCGACTGGTCTTTCCTCGCGGAGGTCAAACGCCACGTCGGTGATCGCGTCATCCTCGGCAGCGGCGATCTGTTCAGCGCCTCGGCCTGTATGCAGATGATGGAACAGACAGGTGTCGATGGTGTGACAATCGCTCGGGGGTGTATCGGAAATCCATGGATTTTCCGAGAATGCCGTGCCCTATACCGTGGTGACGATCTGCCGCCACCTCCCACCATCAAAGAGCAACGAGAAGCCATCGCCGGCCACTGGGCGGACATGGTCGACGTGTACGGCGAGCGGCTGGCTGCCAAGCGCATGCGGAAATTCGGAATCAAGTATTCCGAGCATCATCCGCTATCGAGAGCGGTCCGCGATGCTTTCATCGCCGCCAAGAGGCATCTAGACATTCAGCGTGTCTTGGAGCATTGGTATGACCCTGGCATCGGCTGGCCTCCCGTTCGCCGACGGGAAAGTCATGGGTGTCTGATCGCCGCTGGGGCGACCTTGGAATCCTCCGCGGCGAGAAACGGCCTATGAGCGTCTTCGCCTTGTCAGTCAACCCGATCTCGAAGCTGCTGTTTGAGAATGCGATTCTGTTGCTGGTCCTCCTCGTCGCGGTCCAGTTCGTGATGATTGTGATCTGGTCACGACGGCGGACTCAGGTTTGGGCCCGAGCGGTCTTGATCGGATTCATGCTCGTTGTGGTGCTGCCGCTGCTGTCAGTTATGGTTGTAACGCCGCCCGAGCGGGTTATCGGTCTGTGTCGCGACCTGGCGAAGATGGTCGACCGCGGAGACGTAGCCGCGATAGCCCCGCATCTTTCCAACGACTTCGTCGCGGGTGATCTGGGAAAAGACGACTTCCTTGTACGCGTTGAGCAGCAACTGAGCCAATACCGCGTGGACGATCCCTCCTTACGGCGGTTCGAAACGACGTTCCCGAGCCGAGTTCAGGCGGAGGTTGTTTTTGACGCTTCCTGCACCGTCCGGTCGGTGGACGACTTCATCAACCGGTTGCCCTCACGCTGGCGGGTGCGAATGATCGCTCAGGATGGACGATGGCTGCTGACGGAGGTGGAAGCATTGCCGACTCCGCTTTCGCCGATCCGCGACTTGCGTGATTGCCTGCCCTGACGATCGGATGAAGCGGCAAAGTGGAGCCGTGGAGGGTCGAAGTCTTGTGGAGTACAATAAGGTTGAGTCCTGATGCACCCGATCGTGTTGGATGCAGCGGTAGGTGGCAAGGGTCAGCCGGCAGCGGACCCGTGCCACCCTTCGAATGACAAGTGACGAAGCACCAAAGGGGGTTTTGCCTTGAGATGGTCCCGATCGGTAATAGCTATAGTCCTCATCGTTGTTGCGGGCGGCTTGGTGTGGCTTCTAGCTGCTGTTGGCCTGTTCGGCGGCGGTCGGCCCAACGTCATCTTGATCAGCCTCGACACCTGCCGGGCCGACTATATCAGTTGTTATGGCCGTTACCCGGGAATCACACCGAACATTGACACATTGGCCGGGGAGGGATTCCTGTTCAAAAACGTCGTCTCTCCGGTACCGCTTACGCTGCCCGCTCACAGCTCCATGCTGACCGGGTTGATCCCCCCTTGTCACGGCGTTCACGACAACATCAACTATCGTCTCAGTGACGAAAACGTAACACTCGCAGAGAGGCTGCGGCAACAAGGGTACAAGACCGCTGCCATCGTCGGTGCGTTTGTGCTGGACGCTCAGTTCGGCCTGGGTCAGGGTTTCGACAGTTATGACGACGATCTGGGGACCGAGCATCGGTTTATGGGAGGCTACGCGGAGCGCCCAGGTGGTGAGGTCACCCGCCTGGCAAAGGAATGGCTTGCCAAGAATCAGGACGAGCCGTTCTTTTTGTTCCTGCACTATTTTGACCCTCATCACCCGTACAACCCGCCTGAGCCGTATGCCTCAGGCGCGTATGCGGATAACCCTTACGCCGGCGAGGTAGCCTACACCGACCACTGCGTCGGACAGGTCATCGGGGAGCTGAAACGCTTGAGGCTCTACGATTCCAGCCTGGTCATCGTGGTCGGGGATCATGGGGAGAGCTTGTGGGAACATGGCGAATCCAAGCATGGATACTTCATCTACCACAGTACGACCAAGGTGCCGCTGATCATCAAGCCATCTGGGCCGACGGCGCACAAGGTGATCAATGACACAGTGGGCATCGTCGATATTGTGCCGACCGTCCTGTCGCACGTCGGTGTGCCCGATCCCCCCCACGGGCAGGGCATAGACCTCACCCCGCTGATGTTTGGCGAGACCACAGGCAGCGAACCGAGGTTCTACTACAGCGAGTCTCTGACACCGACGAGATATGGCTGCAATTCGCTCCTGGGCACCGAGACCCGCCGGTGGAAGTACATACAGACAACACATCCCGAGCTATACGACCTTCCCAACGACCCTTCAGAGAAGAACAATCTCGCCGCCGACAATCCGAAAATCACCGAGACCTTTCGCGATCAGTTGCAGGAAACGCTCGAACTCTGTCTGTACGCCAAGCCTGATGACAGCACTGTTGCACTCGGTCCCGATAGCCTGGATAAGTTGCAGGGCCTCGGTTACGCAGGCAAGTCGGTCGAGGAGATATTCGAGTCAGATGCCTCACGGCCTGACCCAAAGGACTTTATTGACCTCTTCACGAAGGTTGAGGCCCTCGACTACTATGTAGATACACGCGACTTCGGCGAAGCGCGGAGGGTTGCGGAAGAGATCTTGGCGGTCAGACCGGACATCGCTCATATCTACGCGAAGCTGGGGCAGATGGCCATCCAGACCGGCAACTTCGGTGAGGCGTTCGATCGCTACACGAAGGCGTTAGAGCTTGACCCGACCAAGATCGAGTGGCACATCAACCTCGGCATTCTGCTCTCCAAGCGTGGTGAGCATGACAAGGCCATCGAGGAGTTCCACGTCGCTTTGCGATTGGCGCAACCCTCGGAAGAAGGCGCCCTCAGCCTCGATCGGGTTATGGTGGGCCGGGAGTTCTCCGATCCGCTGGTTTCCCGTGCTCACTACAACATGGGCAACACCCTGATGAAACAAGGCCAAGTCAACGAAGCGATTAACGAGTACCGTGAGGCCGCTCGCTTCGACCCGCAGGACCCCAACGTGCACTACAAGCTCGGTCTAGCACTGAAAGCACTTGGGAAATACGATGAGGCCCGCGCAGCACTTCGTGAAGCGTTGCGCCTTGACGCGAATCACTCAGCCGCACAGCAGGCGTTGGACGGGATGCCCGGTGGATGAGTCAATCGCCGGTCGACCGACGGTGCTACCCACGGTGCTACGATTGGCCAAACCAGGTTGCGGCAGCTCACAGCGGGCATACCTCGGTCCGTCCAGGGCCACCGCCTGCGACAGTCCCAGGCCTTGCAATCGATTCATCTGGGGACCTTGCTTTTCTTTCATCTGGTCGGTAGGCTCCGCTTTCGCGAGCGAAAGGTCGACGTCCGTCAATCGACTGGTCGTCGTCCTAGATCGGGCCAACAAGTCCGACATGATTGCGATGCTCGTTTGTCGGGTCTGTTGACCTGACCTGCCGAGTCGATCTTTGACAATGTAGAGCTGGAGAGGTGGGTGAGTGGCTGAAACCAACGGTTTGCTAAACCGTCAGACGGGTTTACGCCTGTCTCGCGGGTTCGAATCCCGCCCTCTCCGTTTTCCCCGCTGAAACCGCGTTTTTCGCCTGTTCCGCGGGGTTTTAAGTGTGATGGAGTACGCCCGCCCGCTGACACGTCCGGTCTACGTGCGCCTACCGAAATCGCCCCGCGCCGCTCGTTTTGCGCCAAGCAGAGCGCCAGGCGCTTTTCGTTTGGTCGCGCGTTACCCGTTCCAGTCACTCGGGCAACCTGTTGAGCTGCTGACGACAGGTCAGACAAAGCCTCAAGAGCTGCCGACTGCTCACCCTGCAAGGCGTATGAGTGGCGTTCCAGCGCCAGCGCGACATCCGAACGGCATGCTAGCGATTGCGCCCTTTTGGGGTCGACCAGGAGAGTATCCGGCGACGGGCATTAGCTGACCCCTCGCCCGACTTCGATGCGCCCGCGTCAGCGTTCTTCGATGTTGTCGCATTTCTGTTCGTCAATGTCGTATCCGTCTCGCTGCTCGCGGGCACCTTATAAACGTGAGTGGCTCGAACCGTCACCGATGGATGCTGCGTCGTGGAACGCGCCCTACAATTCTGCAATTCCTCATTCGCTATTCGCTAGCTCAGCGCCACCGGGTCGACATCGATGATGATGGACTCGACCTTGGCGCGCAGCGCATTGGTCTGCTTGAGATGACTTAGCAATTGCCGCATCGTGGTTGCGTTGGCTGTCCGCACCAACAGATCGTACCGGTACTTCCCACGCAATCTGGCCAGGGTGCACGGATTCGGACCAAGCACGTCACTGTGCGTAAGCGAAAGCGAAGCGATGGCGTCGAGGACGCGGCCGGTAACGGCTTCCGCCTCTTGCCGTGCGGTGGCTTCGCGCTTATGGGCAAGGATGATGCGGGCGAGGCGGCGAAACGGGGGAAGCCCGATCTGCTTGCGAATCGGAATCTCCTGCTCGGCGAAGGACTCATAGTCGTGAGCGAGTGCGTACCTCAGCGCGGGCAGCTCAGGTGTTGTGGTCTGGACCACCACCCGACCCGAGGCATCCGCACGGCCCGCACGCCCTGCCACCTGGGTGATCAATTGGAATAACCGCTCCGACGCACGAAAATCACTCGCCAGCCCGCTGGCGTCGGCGTGGACGACTCCGACAAACGAAACGAACGGGAAATCGAGCCCCTTGGCGATCATCTGCGTACCGACCAGAACGTCGATCTTCCGGGCATCAAAATCGTCCACCATCTGCTGATATTGGTCCCGATGCCTCATTGTGTCACTGTCGACGCGTTTGACCCGCGCCTTGGGAAACAGCTCACCAAGCACTTCCTCAACGCGCTGGGTACCGGAGCCGACCTCGACGAGCTGCTGGCCGCAGGTGACGTTCGGGCAGTCGGTGGGGGTTGTGATCCGGCTGCGGCAATAGTGGCAGATGGCCTGCCCAGCCTCTCGATGAACCACAAGACCGACATTGCAGTTTGGGCAGTTGATGGACGTGTTGCATGCCGGACAGTAAAGGCGACGGGCGAATCCTCGACGGTTCATTAGCAGCAGCGCCTGCTCACCCCGCTCGAGCGTCTGTCCAAGCAGGCGTTCCATGAGTCTGGATAGCACCACGACCTTCTTTCGTTCAAAGAACTCATCCCGCATGTCGACGATGTGGATCGTCGGCATGGGAAGATCCCGCACCCGGCGGCGCATCATCAACCGCTGATATTCCGGTCGGTGACCGCTGTGGTACCACGTTTCGACAGAGGGTGTGGCTGAGCCCAAAACCACCGGAATCTCAAGCTGCTTAGCCCGCATGATGGCGACGTCTCGAACGTTGAAGCGTGGCGCCTGGAGGTTCTTGTAGCTCGTCTCCTGCTCCTCGTCGACGCAGATGATGCCAAGGTTGGGGCACGGAGCGAAGACCACGCTTCGCGTGCCGATCACGACGTTCCTTTCGCCCGACGCAACCTGTCGCCAGATGACCGAGCGCTGGGCGTCGGTCAGACCGCTGTGGCTTACCGCCACATTCTCGAATCGAGAAGCGAGTCGCTGGACAAGCTGGGTGGTAAGCACGATTTCGGGAACGAGGAGGATGGCCTGTCGCCCGGCCGCCAACACCCGCCGAATCAGGCGAATATAGACCTCCGTCTTGCCGCTTCCGCTGACACCGCAGAGGAGCGTCACCGAAAACCCGCCGCCCTCAACATGAGCGCGGATTGACTCCAACACCGATCGCTGCTCCTCGGTCAGCTCAAACGCAGGTGCCTCGAGTGGAACGGAGAGAGCGGGCTTGTCGGACATCTCCTTTCGTACAATCACCTCCACTCGACCCGTTTTCATGAGTGCGCGGAGTGTCGACATAGAGGCATTAACCTCGCTGAGAAGCTCGCTGACCGCAACGGGATGCTCGCGCCCCGCTAGGGCGTCGATCAGCGCCTTGCGCTTGGGCCCAACGCGGGCACCGTCCGGAGAAACGTCGTCAAGCGTGCGCAGCAGCCGCGCATAACGAACGGTCTTGAGCCCCCGAGCCCGGCGTACTGACTCCGACGTAAACGCTTTGAGGGTTTGTCCGAGGGGACAGGCATAGTGAAGGGCTATCTCCCGCCCCAGCGTGATCAACTCCGGTGTCAGAAAACTGACCTCGTCGACGACGGCGTGGATAGGTCTCAGGGTGCTGTCCCAGACCTTTCGCTCCAGCGCCACAACAAACCCCTGCGCCAATCGGCCACTCCGGCCGAACGGGACCTCGACCCGTTGTCCGAGAGACAACGAGGTCTCCAACGAGTCGGGGACGCTGAACGAATAGGTCCGGTGGGTCCGAAGGATCGGGGCGACTTCTGCAACCAGCCCCTGCCGCCGATCACCCTCCTCGATCCAGAGGCGATCCGTCGTGCTGTTTGTACGAATCATCGCCATGCGACTCCGGTTCCGTGTCCCGTCGACACAAGCCCGCAAATGAGACAGGCGGCAGCCATCGCCGCGGAAACTCGAAGCGACGCCGATTATCGTACAGGGTAGGCGGATTCGCCACGGCCCACTTTTACAGCTTGGCGGATGCGTCTGCCACACCACGTCCTGCAGTGGTCCGTGGACAACGAGTTCGGCGTCTGCCGCTTGGTCAGAACTCGCCACGCGGGCGCAAGGAGGTCGCGGCACATGCTCCCGGAAGGCAGACAGGCATCGCTGCTATCGCGGGATGCCCGGTTTTCCCGGCTTGGTGTCGGCGTGTTTGTAATCCCCAGGTTCGCCGAAAGTCCGGAACCCGGTGATTTGGGGCAAGTCCTCGGGCTTCTCCGACGGGTGAACCGCGAACGCTTCAACCCGCACGATTTCCTCAAAGGGAACGGTGACGACAAAGGCGCCGACCTTGTAATGTTCGTCAACGGGCACGCACTCAAAGACCAGGTGAGACTTGCTGCTGACCTCGGCTATCCCTTTGATCTCATAGCTGAACCCGTCGCGTAGATAAATCAGCACGCGTTCTTCGAGTTCGCGATGGAACTGGATTGCCCGCTCCTCTTCGCGGATGCGCTGTGGGTCGATATCGGGGAAGTGCCCGCGCGTGCAGCGCCACTTGGCCTCGTCCTTCTGTTGCATGAATGCCGGCCCGTGGAACCAGTCGTAATCGAACATATTTCGCCCTAAACCCCAGAGGCAAGCTAATCGCCGGTTGCAGCACGCCCCACTCCGCGCAGGGTGCTAAAACGCGGCAACCTAGCCGCTGTCGCCGCAACCGTCAATCGTCGTTGCCACCGTTTGTATCGGCGGCGCGACGGCGTACCATGCGTGCATGTCGCCGTCAGATCGGGCTGAAACCATCAAGGAGCTGGCTGTTCACGAGGGCTTCGACAGATGCGGTATCGCTCGGGCTCACCCCACTTCACGTGGGGTATATTTTCGGTCCTGGCTCGAACAGGGGCGCGCCGGGTCGATGCGGTATCTGCAGCAGAACGTCGCGTGCCGTCTTGATCCTCGCGCTCTACTTCCGGGCGCGAGGAGCGTAATTGTGGCCGCTCTGAATTACCGCGTCCGCAACCCTGAGCCTGCTTCGGACACGGGGTCCGCTCCCTGCGGTCGCGTGGCCCGCTACGCCTGGGGCGACGATTACCACGAGGTCGTGCGTGCGAAACTCCGGTCCATGGTCGAGCGTATGCAGACGGAGCTTGATACGCCGTTCGAGGCACGAGTCTGTGTGGATACTGCACCGCTCATGGAGAGGGACTGGGCTGCGGAAGCTGGCCTCGGTTGGATTGGAAAAAACACCATGGTCCTCCGTCACCAGCTCGGCAGCTACTTCTTCCTGGGTGCACTCATAACGACGCTGGAACTGACGCCGGATGACCCGGTCCTGGATCGGTGCGGCATGTGCACCGCTTGTCTTGACGCCTGTCCGACTGACGCCTTCCCGGCACCGTACGAAATGGACGCATCGCGGTGCATCAGCTACCTGACAATTGAGCATCGTGGCGACATACCCGAAGAGCTTGCGTCCAAAATGGGCAACTGGGTCTTTGGCTGCGACATCTGCCAGGAAGTCTGCCCCTATAACCGCCGTGCTCCGCTTTCCCGCGAACCACGCTTCGCCATCCGCCCCCCGGGCCCGAGACCGTTGCTGGACGACATACTGGCATGGTCAACCGATGACTACCGCGAGACACTGCGTGGCAGCGCGATGAAGCGTGCCAAGCTCGAAATGCTGAAGCGCAATGCCCGAATTGCGAAAGAAAACGCTGCTGGGTCAGCGTCGGACAGCCCCGGCCCGAACGATCGGTGACCGCCCCGATTACGACGTAGTCGTCGCTGAAGAAGTCCGTCGATTCGGTGTTTTGTGGATGAAGTGTAGCG